>NZ_CACSIK010000002.1 GCF_902705875.1 Zhongshania aliphaticivorans
TCTCCGGTATCTCCGGTATCTCCGGTATCTCCGGTATCTCCGGTATCTCCGGTATCTCCGGTATCTCCGGTGTCTCCGGTGTCTCCGGTGTCTCCGGTGTCTCCGGTGTCTCCGGTATCTCCGGTATCTCCGGTATCTCCGGTATCTCCGGTATCTCCGGTATCTCCGGTATCTCCGGTATCTCCAGTGTCTTCTGTATTCTCACTTCCTGTGTCGGTTCGCGTAATTGAATTGCTACCACCGCAAGCGGAAATAACAGTCACTAAAAGTGTTGTTAGAATGATTTTCAGCAACAAGGCTGACCTATCATTGGACTTGGAAGACCTCATATAAATTTCCTACAGCTTTACAATGTTCGCCTCTTAAATTGACGAAACTGATAAATTTATATAACTGTTGCAGAATCGATGCCACTCTAAAAGATATGCTAATAAGGCCTCTCTTTGTGACTTATTAACCCATCATATAACTAACACACCAGATAAGCGGCTTAAAAAGGCGCACGATAACCCCGCCATGCTCCAAATGTGATCACTGAAAACAAGCCGTATAATTATTATCATTCTTATTTAGCTAGCTTAATCTGCTAAGCCAGCTAAATTTATCTATAAAAATCAGGTCTAACCTTCAAAATTAGGCGCGGCTGGGATTCTTAATCCATAAGCTCACAAACCATAACTTAACGATGCCCAATATGACGGTTCTCTAACATCGTTAAGTAGCGCTGCATTCCACGCACACTATGTTTTGATGTGATTTAGTATGCACCTTCACTATATACCAACTCGTAGCTATGGCTATAAATCTCAAGGATATTACCAAAAGGGTCTTCCATATAAATCATACGATACGGTTTTTCTCCAGGATAATAATAACGAGGTTTCGCCATCCGCTTTTTACCACCCGCCGCCACGATACGTTCAGCTAGCTCTTCTACATTAGGGTCTTGAACACAAAAATGAAAAACCCCGGTTTTCCAATATTCAAAATTATTGTCGGGATTAACTTGGTTCTCAAATTGGAACAACTCAACACCAATACGATCACCAGTCGACAAATGGGCTATACGAAATTTTCCCCAACCAGCACCAAAAACGTCATTACACATTTCACCAATTGGGCTGTCGTCCTCAACAATGTCGGTCGGCTCCATAATCAGATACCAGCCCATCACCTCGGTATAAAACGCAACGGCTTTTTCTAGATCAGGTACTGAAATACCAATGTGTGAAAAATTTCTTGGATAAACATGACTCATTGCGATGCTCCTCAATTAATGTGGGAGTAGCATACAAAACCTAATAGATTACGTATAATTATCATTTATCATAATATGGATTATAGTTTGTAATGATAAATACCCAATGGCTACGCAGCTTTTGCCAACTTGTTGAAGTTGGCAGTTTCACCCGCACCGCCGAACAACTGCATATGACCCAGTCTGGCGTCAGCCAACATATCCACAAGCTGGAAGATCATATTGGCCTGCCATTGCTGGTGCGTCACGGCAAGCAATTTACCCTCACCGACGCGGGTGAGCGGCTATACACCGAAGCCCGAGAGATTATTCAATCTTTGGCCAAGTTGGAGCAGCGCATTAGCGAAGACCCCGCCAACAAAGGTGAGGTACGGATTAAATCACCGGGAAGCCTAGGCCTAAAATTATACCCACAGCTACTGACACTGCAGCAGCAATACCCGCAACTGATTATTGATTATCGATTTGCTCCCAATGCGGATGTAGAAAGTGCGATTGCCAGCAACGAGATAGACATTGGTTTGATGACCAGAACCTCTACGCTGGCTTCCCTAGATAGCCATTCCATTGCCAAAGAAGCCCTACTACTAGTGACGCCGGCAACACTGAGTACGCCAAGCTGGGAGGATTTATGCTCACTGGGGTTTATAGACCACCCCGATGGCGCCCACCACGCTGGACTGCTGCTAACAGCCAACTATCCTGAATACCATCATAGTGAGCTGCTGAATAAGAAAGGCTTTTCCAACCAAATAAGTTTAATTTTAGACCCAGTAAGCAGAGGCCTAGGATTTACCGTATTACCCGCTCACGCCGTCGCCGCCTTTCCACAACAAAACACCATTAAAGCGCACCCGCTTCACCACCCTGTTAGCGAAACGATCTACCTTGGTGTTCGGCGAGATAAACCCATAGCAAACCGGGTTACCACCGTTATTAGTGAAATTAAGAAATGCTTATAAGTGCAGAGCATAAAAAAACATTGATAGGTCAGCCATAACAGATAAATGCCGCCACCGCGTTGCGCAAATATATTTTATAGATCAGAAAAATATTACACCCGTTTTTACGGCTGGTTTAGAGCGCAGCGAAATAATATTCTTTCGACAGATTTTGAATCGCTTTAATCATCAATTTTTCCAGCAATAAAATCTAGCTCAGGCGCACTAAAGCGCATAGCAGCCCAGGCGCTAAGCAATTTTATATAAAATGAAAAATTGTGTGTTTTTGGATTTGGCACATCATTGGGAAGCACTACACCTTTAGGTCTACTTCGCGTCATTGTGCGTATTTCTAACGGCGGGATTTCATCTTTAGACCACAAATTCCCATACATACTAAGCCAATGCCCTTTAGTGAACTCTAAAAATACTGGTGTATTGCAACAGCTTGCGATTATTCGACGAGTAGATAAATCATCATTGATGTAATATGACTTCAGTTTCTCTTGGCCTGAAAGAAACTCGACTTTATCTTTTCTGAATAAGACAAATCTTGTTGCTCCGTTTCGATCAAGAATTAATGGGGCTCCTGCACGTTTCTGAATTTCTGCACCCGCAATTTGACAATCTGAACATAAACATTCGGCACTAATAATAGGTTTTCCGCTAACCGAAAACGACACCTGTCCGCATTGACACTTAAGTTTTTCTCTTACTTCTTTCATTCGAAAAAATCCATGTTATATTCCCTAACATTGTAATCTTCCGCATGCTCGTTTTGCCAAAATCAATATACCTGAGCAGCCAGCGAAACTAATTAATTTAATGAAGAAAAATAAGGAATTCATATTAAAGCGCATTTTGACTAAACGAGCATATATTTTGATACATTAAAAATATACTCTTCATTCTCGCCAATTTTCAGTCCAAGCCAGCGCTATCTATAAGCAGATTTGGTGCTTATCGCGCTATAGTTTTTAGTCAAATACGCACTTTCCCCCAAGCCTGCCAAGCTTTTGCAGCCTAATCGCGGTGATGCATTTATTCGATGGCGACCGTGTTCTATGTTAGCGTAGCAAACCTTTAATAAACTAAGACGTGAGCCCCGTGGTTCATTAGGAAGAAACAACGATGAGCCTGCTTTTTGAAGAAATAGACAGCCAAGACTCCCCCTTAGGCGAGATTTCTTTGCGCCGCCGACGTATGCCCGCTTTTGGGGACAGAGATATTTACGAGGTAAAACTCGGCGACGAATTTTTGATGTCGAGTATGTTCGTCGACGCTGAAGAAGCGCTGTCTACCCTCGGTCTTGCTTCTGTACAGGGCGATAATCTGAGTGTTGTGGTTGGCGGCCTGGGCTTGGGTTACACAGCGGTGGCTGCCCTTAAAGATTCGCGCATTGACGAGTTACTAGTGGTTGATGCCTTAGATACCGTTATTAGCTGGCATGAGAAAGAGTTAGTGCCGCTGGGTAAAACCTTAAATGCTGATCCACGGAATCGCTATATTCTGGGTAGTTTCTTTGATCTTGCCACCGATCCACTTACCGGTTTTGACCCCGATGATCATGGCAAGCAATTTGATGCTATTTTACTCGACATTGATCATTCGCCCAGTGAGTTTCTCAATGCCAGTAACGCCGGCTTTTACACCACCGAAAACCTTACCCTGATGGCCAGCCAACTTAAACCACACGGGGTGTTTGCCATGTGGTCGCAAAACTTGCCAGATTCAGGTTTTGAGGCCTTACTCAACACGGTGTTTGAATCCGTTAACTCACATATCGTGTCTTTTTATAATCCCTTTCAAAATAGCGAATCGACTAACTCGGTGTATGTCTGTGTAACGGGAGCAAACAATGATCAAGCTAAAGCGCCTGATTTGGCGTAGCATCCTATACTTTATTTTAATTAGCTTTGTTTTCGTTTTACCCGTTAGATGGCTAAATCCGCCGGTAAGCATGGTCATGTTGGAGCGCAGCTGGCAACAGCGTGGTAGCGACTACGATATCAAACAGCAATGGCTAGCATGGCGTGATATTCCCCACCATGCTGCGCTGGCGGCTGTTGTTTCAGAAGACCAAAATTTCCCTCATCACTATGGCATCGACCTCAAAGCCATTCAAAAAGCGATTGAAGAACGACAGCGTCGTGGCAGTCTGCGCGGAGCCAGTACCATTAGTCAGCAAGTAGCTCGCAATATGTATTTATGGACGGGGCGGAGCTGGTTTCGCAAAGGCTTGGAAGTATGGTTTACCGGTTTAATTGAGCTATGTTGGCCCAAACAACGTATTTTAGAAGTGTATTTAAACATTGCCGAATGGGGCGACGGTGTCTTTGGTTTAGCCGCTGCCAGCCAGCATCACTTTGCCACCTCCGCAGCTGCATTAACGCCTTGGCAGTCTGCACTATTGGCATCTAGCCTACCCAGCCCGCTCAAATACCAACCCGCGGCCCCCGCACCGCATTTAATTGAGCGGGCCAACTGGAATTTAAAGCAACAACAACGCTTGGGCGGCAAGGCGTGGCTGGCTTCTTTAGAATAAGAAGCTATTGCTGCCATGCTTAAATACCGGCTTGTGCAAACACCTTAAGAAACGTGTCCGGCTCTGGTCTAATCCGATAATTGTCGGTTAGGTCTGCAAAGAGTATTTTGCTTTGGGCATCCGTCATAATGACCGTGGGCATCACCGTATCACTGTCATAACCCAATGCCTGCAAGCCTGAGGGCAAACCCTGCGTCGCGGCTATTCCCAAGCGGTTTGCCATTTGATTATCTTGGTCCACCAAAAACGACATCGGCGCATCAAAGCGTTCTGCCAATGAACTAGTATGGCTTGGCGGTTGTGAGCTTATCAGCATAACCTCTACGCCTTTGTCAGCCAGCTGGCGATATTGCCCTGCAATTTCTTTTATTTGCGCCATACATAATGGGCACCAATTGCCGCGATAAAAAATCATCAGCATGGGTTTATTAAGCTCATTGGTGTTTAGTGCGCCACCATCGGTCTTGCGAAAGGTTAAAGCGGGAAGCGTTTGACCAACATCAAGCAGTGCATTGCTTCTGTCGCCAAAACTTGAATACCACCACTCGTACAGCACCGTACCGATTACCCCCACCAACAAGATCCAAGCTAATTGCTCTATCGTTGCTGGCGGTGTTGCTACAAGGCCTATCAGCGCAAGTATTGTCACGGCTAAAATGAATTTAGTGGCCTTCTCGGTTCGCGCTACATTGGCAGTAAATACCCAGACAAAAAATAACAACGGTGACGCCACACCCAGTAATACCCACAGCCATGAACTGGTATTTTCTTGTTGATATATCGCCCATGCACTTCGTGCCGTACCGGCAAAAAGTAAGGTCATCCACGCAGAAATAAAATGAGATTTAAAACTATTCATTACAAATCCTTGCCGCATGTCATCGGCATTATTTATTGGGCATTAACATACTTAACAAGGGCTCCACACTCTGACGTAAAGGTAACTCCTCTACACCGCGACGGCTCTGCACACGAAGACCAATCATGCAGGTCATTAACATTTTTCCCGCTTCGTCTGCGCTGACTGTGGTAATCATTTGTTCTTGTGCCTGAGCGCGCCGGCAAGTCTCTATCAAGCCTTGCTCTATCACATCTAATTTTTCTGAGGCACATTGTTGTAAGTTGGTATCAATAGCCGATAACTCATTAACGGTATTAACTAATAAACATCCCAGCGCGCGCTCGTCTTTATTCAACATAAACAGCGTAATGTCGAAGACATCACGAATTCCCTGCGCCGGATTTTCTTGGTTATTTAATATCTCAAGGACAACGGCTTGCATACTGTCGTGATAATGATTGACCACCTCAGTAAACAAACCCGCCTTATCACCAAACGCCGCGTAAAGGCTGCCGCGATTGATCTGCATTGCGTCCAATAATTGTTGTAAGGAGCTTGCACTGTAGCCCTGCATCCAAAACACCTGCATTGCGGCATCCAAGGCTTGTTGGCGGTCAAATTGTCGTGGTCTTGCCATTGTCTCCTCCTCAATTTTAAGACACGATACAAGTTGTGGAATGATCGGTCAATAACTAATATACACTTTCAATTTAGTAACGGACAGCTTAACTTGCGCGTATCACACCCGCCTGATAGCGTTATATAAAGTCATGCCGTAATGTTAAGCAGGTCGACTAAACGTAAATTGCGCTTTTCAAATCAGGCCAACAGCCACCACTTCTATATTTGAGTTACGATGTTACGCTATCAATATCAGCGTAAAGATAAGGGAATACTAAATAATCCGGTAGGAGAACATCATGGATACATATTTATTAAGCAAGGAAGATATTGAACAATTTGAAGGCCTTTCTAAAACACATTTCTTAAATAACAATGCTAAACGAAATAATAAATCATTGGGAGATCTTACCGGTTTAACTGGGTTTGGTTTTCATATTATTGAAGTTCAGGTGGGCCATGAAACAACTGAATTTCATAAACATTATCACGAAGACGAATGCGTTTATATTCTGGAAGGTTCTGCCGAGGCATTAATAGGCGACGATAGATACAATGTTAAAGCGGGTGATTTTATTGGCTATAGAGCGGGTGGCAAAGCACACTCTTTGCGCAATAATGGCGACAGCATTTTAAAGTGTATTGTGGTTGGCCAGCGTGCAGACCATGACGTAGGCGACTACCCGAAACTTAATAAACGGATCTATCGGCATAAAAACATGCCGTGGAATCTTGTTGACCTAGATGCTATTTCTGAACCTAGCGCAGGAAAAAAATAATTTTTTTCATTCTATAAATTAAGGAAGTTTTAATACAACAATGAACGTCTCTGAATTTTCAAACCGAACCGGATTAAGTCCACACACCATAAGGTACTACGACAAAATTGGTTTGCTCGACGACGTTCAGCGACGCGCCAATGGTCATCGCTCGTTTACAGAAAAAGATCTTAGTTGGCTCGCTTTTGTTAAACGCCTTAAAGACACCGGAATGCCTTTAGCAAACATTCAAAAATATGCACAATTGCGAAAAGCGGGTCAGTCAACCTTACAAGCACGTCAAAAATTATTAATAGACCATGCCGATGCCTTAGGCCAGAGAATAGCAGATCAACAAACCCATCTTAAAAACTTAGAAAACAAAATAGCCTTCTATCAAGCTGAAATAAATCACACTAATCCCATTGACTGAGAGTTAACTCTAAGGGCTAGTCTATTGGCATGAACTCAGCAGCAATGGATTACCCCGATGGCCTCGGAACAAAACCAAATCACTATTAACAGACGCTCACTCTGCAAAAAGTCCGTGGTTTTGTTCGCCGTTTCTTTTGGCTATCTGCCATTGAATGCTTGTTCTTTGATATCAAATTTACACTCACAAGAGGACAGGCCAATGAGTAATTCGAGATTTTTTCGCGGTATGGCGAAACTCAAAGAAATTGATGGCGAGGCCGGCGAACGCGTCATTGAATCCTTAAAAGATATTGCCCCCGATCTTGGTCGCTATATTATTGAATACCCCTTTGGTGACATATACAGCCGTGATGCCCTAGACCTAAAATCCCGCGAAATTGCCACCGTAGCGGCCTTAACCGCCATGGGAAATGCCGAGCCACAACTTAAAGTTCATATACACGGCGCATTAAATGTTGGCTGCTCACCGGAAGAGATAGTCGAAATTATCATTCAAATGTCTGTTTACGCTGGATTCCCCGCTGCCTTAAATGCGGCAACTGCAGCGAAGTCAGTATTTACTGACCGTGGTATCGTCATGTCATAAGAGAATTCTGTGACTATAAAACATCACTCAAGACACCCTGATGGCAGCTACCCCTCCGTCAGGTTTACTTTATATACAGCGTTGAGCCAATGGCTGTTAAGGCTATTTTACTTCGTCTATACCCCGCGTTATTTGCCGCGCCCTGTTATGCAAGCTAACATAATAAACAACATCAATAATGAATCAGGAAGACCCATGCGCGTTTTTATCTCACTGTTAGCCTTAACGTTCGTATTCTCTCTAACTGGCTGTGAGTCCACCTATTACAACGCCATGGAGAAAGTGGGTGTTCACAAACGTGACATTCTGGTTGACCGTGTCGGCGAGGCCAAAGAAGCCCAGCAAGAGACCCAAGAACAATTTAAAGACGCGCTTACTGAGTTTCGCTCGGTGGTGAGCTTTGATGGTGGTGATTTAGAAAAATACTACAACCGTCTGAACAACGAATTTGAAGACAGTGAAGCCGCCGCCCAAGACCTAAGTAGCCGCATAGATAAAGTAGAATCCGTGGCTGAAGCCCTATTTGATGAATGGCAAGACGAGCTAGAGCTATACAGCAACGCTCGCCTGCGCAGCGACAGCGCCAACAAACTACAGGCCACTAAACGTCAGTACGCCAGCCTAATTAAATCGATGCGCAGTGCCGAGAAAAGCGTTGACCCCGTTTTAAACGCGCTGCGCGACAATGTGCTGTACCTTAAACACAACCTGAATGCCTCAGCCATTGGCGCCCTAAAAGGTGAGTTGGCTGGTATAGATCGTGATGTGCAGCAATTAATTGCTGCCATGGAAAAAGCCATTAACGAATCTGATGCCTTTATTAAGCAACTGAAATAGCCCGTTGCTTAACATCTGTCACCCAAGCCCTCCATGGTAAGTGTGTGCTCACTCACGAGGGCTATCCAGCCTTCAAAAGTCATACGTTTCCCATCCATGTTATTTGCGCTTGCGCGTTAATGCCCCCTGGTGATGAGAAAAATCATTGCCTTTAGCAAGGCGGTCATACAAGACCACATTGACCGTGGCCGCTAAATTCATGCAGCCGTCGGTGGGAATATAGACAATATCTTCGCAGAAATTGGTGATTTCTTTTTTTAGCGTTCCGTCTTCAGGGCCAAAAATGTAAAAGGCGCGGGGTGGATGTTTATAGGTGGTAAGCGGTTTGGCGCCGTCAATTAATTCCACCGCCACCGGCACACAACCCAGAGGGATTGTATCCTTTAAGTTATCCACACAAACCAAGGGCAGTGTTTCATAGATTTTTTGCGTATCCGTGTAAAAGGGCTTGGCATGATCATATCGCGTGCCGGTATAAAACACCGAATTAACACCGTAACAACCTGCAGCGCGCATTACAGACCCGACATTTTCTGGCGATTTAGGGTTAAACAAACCAATACAGGCGTAACTATTTTTCATAATAATGGCACATCAGCTAAATTATTCTGATGAATTATGACAAATAACGCCGACGTTAACCTTAAAGACGGGCAAGCAGTGAGTGAAAAATAATTTTAATGTCGGCTGGGACTATATTTCATTACCGGCAAGGTGTGCTGAATCTATCTGCGGAAACCCGTCACAGCGTATGGCATTACTTAGTTTTGCCGCCGTTTGAAACTCAGCACTGAGATACACCAAGAGTTCGCAATGTAAACCGCTGGATTCATGCCGATATACCGCCTTCATATTCTCTGGCTGCCCCGCTGAGATGTAAATATTTTCTAAACGAACTTTAAGATCAGCCATTGCGAAGTCTGCAAGCATGGCGTCACCCAAGTTAATTTTATAACAGTGTGACTTAGCCATATTTTCAATAATGTGCTTACCCTGCATGGCATGTTTAGGGAACCAATATTTGCTGGTCCCAGTTGGCCTCTTTTAATTGATATAAACTTCTGTGATGCAGCCGCTCAGATGTCGAGCTATGCCACACCTCTATATAGTTGGCTGTAATTTCAACACCCCTAGCATTAGCTGGATACGGTATGTCGGCGTCATTTGGGTAACGTCTTTTTATTTCGTTTATTCCTTTAAGTAATGCCTCTCTTGAGTCGAGCCCACTGCTTTGCGGCTGAACATCTTGGTAGTAGTGATCGAGAATTTTGGCATCATAGGGCTTTCTGGCCCAATGCTGCTGTATTAGCTCAACGGGCACTGAATGACACTCACCACGAATGCGATATTGCTGTAAAAGCGACGGCCAAAACACGTGTAATTCAACGTTGTTTGAATGTTGTATATCCTGCCATTTAGGCGAGCTGTCATTGATAAAAATGAGAAACGAGGTGGCGGTGACTTCTCTTAATACCAAGGTTCGTACGGAAACCTGCCCCACTGCTGATACCGTGGCCAAGGTGCAGTAAGGTGCATTGGCGTCATCCAAGGATTTTGCCTGTTGCCAATTTTTTTGAAATAACGCTATTGGATTTGTCATTGACGTTTTTAAGCTCGATGATTGAGGGGCGTACTCTACTGAATGCCTCTATTAGTTTAAGCAGATTTCACGACGGGCTGAGACACCACAATAAGATAGCCATCTTGATCTTTAAACCAAATTTCATGCTGATTGGCATTGGGGTTAATGTGCGGATCGGCTACGATGACCGCAGCAGACTGGCGAATATTAATAAGTGTTTGTTCAAAATTATCGCAGCTAAACCATAAAATCACGCCGTTGCCATTACTCATATTCGCCTGCCACATGGCCGGGTGCTCATGTACATCGGGTTTATGCAATTGCAGAACAAGCTTGTCTTGATACATTAGCATTTCATATTCTTTACCGCCGTGTCCGCTGCGCAAGCCCAGCACGGCTTGATAAAATGAGCTGGCTTTTTCAACATCTTGAACAACGATTAACGGTGCTATTTTCATACAGTGACATCTCTTTGTTACTTATGGTGTGATCACCCGCTTACCTCTCAGCCTAGTGCTAATAAATACCGACTTCAAGCTGTTATAAATAGCCAATAAATGCCGAATTTGATCTATTGACGATATTGAGATTTGAACGTAAAAAGACGCACCTCAATTGAGTAGTCAATCATGGCTTGGATTTCATTCGATATTTTTCGCACTTTGGGTTTTAACGACACCACCCAGTTAAAACCTGAGCAAATATTTAAATACAAAGACGACATCAGCAGTGCCGAGTGGGTTTTGTATCCAGAATATTGGCAACTCAACGCCTTGATTTACGGACTAAAAGCCAAGGTATTTCCTAGCCAAGCCAGCTATTTATTGGGCCACAATAAAATTGAAATGAGCCGCGCCTTCGAAATGGTCGCGCCAGCGAATATTCCACAAACTGAAATCCGCGCCAACACGCCCTCTAATGCAGAAGAATTGTGGGAGTTAATGCTGCTCCCCTTTGTGGCCAAACTGCCAAAGGCTTCGCAGGGCAGTGGTGTATGGCTTATCAATAACCGTGCGGATTGGGCGGCGTATTTAGCCCGCACCGATATTTTGTATGTGCAGGAATACCTACCCATCGACCGCGATATCCGTGTGGTTATTATTGGCGATCAAGTAGTGAGTGCTTACTGGCGCTTACAGTCTGACCAAGGTTTTTATAATAACGTTGCCAAGGGCGGCATCATTGACCAGAGCCCCGTGCCCACCCAAGCCATTAATCTTGCACTGAATTTGGCAACAAGCTTAGAGATTGACCACGGCGGTTTTGATATTGCCATGGTCGGTGATCAGCCTTATGTATTTGAATTTAATCGCTTGTTTGGCAATCAGGGAATTGAAGGCGGAAATCAAAGGATTCGTGACGCGATCATTGATTACTTACAACGCAAAGAGCAACCCATTGGGCCGCACTTTCCTGAGGCTCCCAGGCACCGGCGCAGGCGCTTACGGCGAGTCGCCTGATACTTCACTTTTATAACATTATGATGACAATCAATGGCCAAAAAAGCCTAGCCAACACGGTGTACATCACCCTTAGCTAGGCATGGCGCGGGATCACGAGCAACTGCCTTACACACTAATTATGACCAGCATTTAAACTTGTCAGCTTGTTCTGATTGCACCCTCTACAGAAGCACCCTATAGGGTGTACCATGAAGGTCTGTTTGTTCATTGAGACCTGAAAAATGCACCCAGCTATATCAGTCCGCCGCAATTATGCACTTATTCTTATTGTACTGTTCAGCGCCGTGTTGTCGGGCTGCGGTATTAACAATATTCCCCGTATGGACGAGGAAGCCAAAGCCGCATGGGCACAAGTAGAAAATCAATATCAACGACGCGCCGACCTTATTCCCAATCTGGTTTCCACCGTGAAAGGCTTTGCTGCTCAGGAACAGGAAACCCTCACCGCTGTGGTAGAAGCACGCGCTAAAGCGACCTCTATGCAGGTCGACGCGGATATCCTCGACAATCCAGAAAAATTACAACAATTTGAAGCGGCGCAAGCTAAACTTAGCGGCGCACTGAGTCGTTTAATGGTGGTATCTGAGCGCTATCCCGATCTTAAATCTAATCAAAACTTCTTAGCCTTACAGTCTCAGCTAGAGGGCACAGAAAACCGGATTAGCGTGGCTCGCCGCGACTTTATTCTTGCTGTTGGTCGTTACAATACTGAGATTCGTACCTTTCCCGGCAAAATTTGGCACAGCATTATGTATAGCGACCTTAAAGTACGGGAAACCTTTGAAGCCACGGCAGAAAACGCTGACCAAGCACCTCAGGTTAATTTCTAATGTCTATGTTTAAACCATTCACCCTGCTGCTATGCGGCCTACTCTGCTGCCTAACGGTATTTGCAGCAGAACCCAGCTTTCCCAAGCTTACTGGTCGCGTTGTTGATAATGCCAATTTACTGTCGGCAAACACCAAGCAGGCACTCAATCAACAACTTGCGCAGCAAGAGCAACGGACCGGGAATCAACTGGTAGTGGTCACGCTTGCCGATCTACAGGGCTATGACATTGCCGATTTTGGTTACCAGCTCGGCCGCCACTGGGGGATTGGTCAAAAAGACGAGAATAACGGTGCGCTGCTGATTGTGGCCATGAAAGAACGCAAAATGCGTATTGAAGTTGGCTATGGCTTAGAGGGCCAATTAACCGATGCCCGCAGCGCACAAATTATTCAACAAATTCTCACTCCCGCCTTTAAAAGCGGTGACTTTAATGGCGGGATAAGCCGCGCAGTTGAAGCCATGATTCTGGTTATTGATGGCAAAGCTGAGGCGATACCCAAGACACAGACATCTAGCAAAAAGGCGCCACCTGGACTTGGCTTTCTTTTGTTTATCGTCATGGTGGCGATGATGTTAGGTGGTGGCGGCCGTGGTCGAGGTGGCCTACTTGGCGGCCTACTTCTTGGCTCTGCCCTTGGTCGTGGTAGTCGCGGCTATGGCGGTGGTTTTGGTGGAGGCTTTGGCGGCGGCGGTTTTGGTGGCGGCGGCGGAGGTTTCGGCGGTGGTGGTGCCTCTGGAGGTTGGTAATTTAGCGCCCTTTGGCATCACAGACGGACTTCCACGATTAAATAAACACAGAGTAATTTATGGCTTTATTAAACCAACAGGAACAAGCTCAGGTTGCCGAGGCAATCAGTGAAGCAGAGCGCCATAGCGATGCCGAACTGGTCACGGTGCTTGCACGCCAAGCAGATGACTACACCTATATACCTCTGTTATGGGCTAGTGTGCTGGCGTTGATATTACCCGGTGCCATTAATTACCTTGGCCAATGGCTGAGCGTACACCAATTAATTTTAAGCCAGTGGGCGGGTTTTATTTTATTGGCTGTGCTGTTTCGACTTCCCAGTATACAAGCCCGTTTAATTCCCCGTGCAGTACGCCATTGGCGGGCCAGTAATTTGGCCCGCCGGCAATTTTTAGAACAAAATCTACATCACACCGACGGCGAAACAGGAATGCTAATTTTTGTGTCTGAGGCCGAGCGCTACGTAGAAATTTTAGTGGATCGTGGTATTTCTGAGAAAATTCCCGATAGCGATTGGCAAACCATCGTCAATCAATTTACTCAGCGAGTTGCTAAGGGTGAAACGGCACAGGGCTTTATCGAATGTATTACCGCCTGTGGTGAGAAATTACAGCGAGCACTGCCAGCAAGTAGAGAAAAAAATGAATTGCCAAATCACCTTATTATTTTAGATTAACGCGGCTCATATTCTTCTAAACATTCAAAGGAGTTGGTCGCAAATTCTCTACAAATATACGGCCTATTGTCATAAATACTACACAGCTTGGTGTCGCGGTCTAGTGCCGCACACCAGCCGTCAGCCAAGCGCTTCATCACTTCTCCGCCCCACTTGTCACGCTGTATAAATCTCTCTGGAACACCTGTTTCACTAATCAGCATCACCTCTAAACGGCAACACGATGCTCTACAAGCAGAACAACTTACTACGTTATCTGAGTGTGTGTCTGTGGCAATGGTTTGTTCTGTTGCATTTTTAATACTCAAGGCCTCTATTGTAAAATGTACACGGATTAGGGTTACTTGGTGGCTTTCTTAACACCACGCTCTGCAAGTAAAATGCCCCCAATGACCAATCCAAGAGCAAGAAGATGATAGGGTTTAAAGTCTTCAGACAGAATGACAACGGCTAATATTGAACCAAACACCGGCACTAAATTAATAAATAAATTAGCGCGATTTCCCCCTATTAAATCTACCCCACGCATATATAAAGACTGAGCGATAAGCGATGGGAATATCGCAATGTATAACACCACTCCCAATCCTCTCGTATCAGGGATAATCGCAAACCCCTGCCAATATTCATATAGGCTTAATGGTAGCGATGACAAAAACGCAAACAAAGCTAATACCATAATCATGCTGCGCCAATGCAAAGGCGGCCTATACCGCAAGGCCACGGTATAACCACCATATAGCAAGGTGGCTAACAACATAATAGCGTCACCGCGATTTAAATCTAAGGTTAATAGGCTTGATAGCTGGCCATGAGAGACTGTGATGACGACACCCAGCAAGGTCAAACTAAACCCCACTAATTGTAATCTGACAGGACGCAAGCCTAGCAAAATAAAATTACCCAGAAACACCACCAAGGGCATTGCCGACTGCTCAATAGTGACGTTGATCGCACTGGTATGATTCAAGGCCCAATAAAATAAGGCATTAAACGCCGTAAACCCCAAGGCTGCTAATAAGAAGAGCTTAAACCAATGTTGTTGGATAATCGGCCATTCACGCTTAACATCTTGGTAAGCAAAAGGGGCTATAAATACACAGGCAAACAGCCATCTGAGCGATGTTAACAACATCGGGGAAACGTGACCCACAGCTAACTTGCCCGCAATGGCATTGCCTCCCCAAAAAAGCGCGACGAGAGTTAAGAGTATATAGGGGTGACGTAACTGAGGTGCCATTGCCTGCCAAACTAGCGACTTGCGAAGCGGCTCAGTTTAACAGTAAGAAGAGATAAATACGTTACATGGTGAATAACGGTTCATTCAAACCACTTATTCACCATGACATCACCGTTATTGTTGAAGTGTATCTTCTTTGCCATACAGCGGTCGGTCGTCCGCCATATTCTCATGAGAAGGCGCACCTCCGGTCTGTTTAGCCTTTAGGCAGTTAGCCACATCGTCTCCGGGAAAGACACTCGACTGCCAGGTGGCGGTATAGCGCAAGCTAGCCTTAACACCATGCTCCTTGGTGAACTTCATCACCTCCTTGGCTCCCATAATGGCGACGGGGGATCGAGCAGCAATCCGCTCTGCCAGTGCTACTGCCATCGATTCAAGTTCACCCGCATCGGCAACCACACGAGACACAAAGCCCAGATGCTTAGCCTCGTCGCCCGATACGGTCCTGCAATCCATCAGCCAATCAGCTACTACCGCAGACGGTAGATTTGCCGTCAAACGCTGAACCGTTCCGAGGTCAGGCACAAAGCCAAAGTCCATTTCTAGTGGAGTGAATGCCGTCGCTGACTCTGCCAAACGAATATCTGCAGCACACACAACATCTAAGGCACCACCAATACACGCACCTTGAATAGCGGCAATGACGGGCAATCTCGTTTCTTCCAACGCGGATATAGCATCTTGTAGGGACAGTACGGTGCGCCTGAGGTGGTCTGCCTTTCTCGCCAACTCCAAGCCATCCCCCATGGCGGTTAAGCCTTGTAAGACCGCTAAGTCGATTCCCGAGCTAAACATTTTTCCCTCAGCGCGCAATAAAATACACCGCACTTCTGGTAGCCGTTCAGCAAGTTTTACCGCCTGAGGAAGATCATACCAAAATTCTCTAACGAGACAATTTCGCTTATCACTTCTATTCAGCACAATATGTGCTACAGCTGCATTTACTTCAAATCTAAAGCTAGAAAATTGTGTGGCATCGCTCATTTATATCAGTCCTTTTGGTAGGTTTCTCTAAGATTTTTTTTCAAAATTTTTCCATTTGCATTTCTTGGAATAACATCGCTGAAGATGATACGTTTTGGCGTTTTAAATCCAGCTAGTGCATTTTTAGAAAATGCTAAAATATCTTGCTCCGACACAGAATCAGACGACCTAACTACTACCGCAGTGACCATCTCGCCCCAGCGCTCATCTGGCAAGCCAATCACTGCCACATCATTAATGTCTGGGTGGGCCATCAAGGCACTTTCTACTTCAAGTGAGGACACATTTTCTCCACCTGAAATGATAAGGTCTTTCTTTCTATCCATGATGTAAAGAAATCCGTGATCATTGATAAAACCAACATCACCTGTATAGAGATAACCCTCTTGTACTGTCTCGTTAGTAGCGGCTTCGTTCTGCCAATAGCCACTCATGGTATGTTGGCAACTCACCCTTATTTCACCAGGCTGACCCGGTGTTAGCGGTACGCCTTGATCATCTACAATTTGTAAATGTGCACCTGGCACCGGCTTTCCCGCTGTACCGGCTAGAATCTTATTAGCAAAGAGTTGTTCATGGTCTGAGGATCCCAGTACCGTAATGACACTATGGGTTTCTGTCATACCGTATATTTGAAAAAAATCACATTGATAACGCGTTTTTGCATTTCTTAGCAACGTTTCCGTGATGGGTGAGGCACCGTACATAATTGTTTGTAATTGCTGTAAGGCCGCTGTATTTCGATCTCCGTTTTGACACGCCTGAATCATCGCTGGCACTAAGGCGACATGCACTACTTGTTTTGTGCAAATCATGTCTAGCACCGCGCTAGGATTAAAACTGCCGAGGAATCGCAGCGCTAAACCTCGACTTAATGCCAATAGCGTGACCATGATTCCGCCGACATGGAAAAGGGGTAATCCTTCATAAAATGAATCACCTCTTGCCAACGATACGTCTAAACACATCAACAACGACGAGAGCTGCCCCAAACAATTTTCTTCTGTGAGAACCACTCCCTTTGGCTTGCCACTGGTTCCCGAGGTATAAACTTGAAGATAAGGCCGACTAGCTTGGTAATGGTGATCAAAGTCAGCGGCTGTAAAGGTCCTAAGCCATGATAAAAATGGCTTATTCTCACTTTTTAGACCAGTGCCACCGCCCTCAAAAGTCATGCACTGAATTTCTTGTAGTCCATGTCCTTCTACTGCTGTTAAAGCTGACATCGCCTCGCTATCACAAACCAAAATCTTAGCCTGAGAATGGGTGATAACCCACATCATCTCAGCAGCCGACATACGTCGGTTGACCGGCACAATAACGGGGCCGCCAAGCAGGCCAGACAAAATCAGTACAATGGCTTCGTATCGGTTATCACTGGCCATGGCCACCCGATCAGAAGCCATTAATCCCGCTTGCCGAAATGCTGATACAGTTCGCAAAGCATCATCGAGCAGTTCTCTATAACTATATGAACCAATATCGTCGGTAACGGCGGTGGTGTCGGGAAAATACTGCGCGTGATACACAATGCCACTGTAGGCTCTTATTTTGTTCATTAAGCTGAACTCCCCTGTCATGGGTTTTAGTTAATATTTATAACGAGAAAAAACTAAACACAAAATTAATTGTGTTTAGTTTTATTTACATGCCTATTTTTTTACTCAAAAATTAAGCTTCAAATCCAAGCCATAGGTTTGTGGGGCACCGCGAATGTAGTAATCAAAACCAAATGCACCTTGAAGGTTGATAGCGTAAGTATCGTATTCTTTTGCTGCTAAGTTTTTACCCCAAACCGATACCGAATATGCATCGTCGGACGCTACCCATGACAGTCGACCATTGAACAACCAATACGCATCTTGTTTTAGCTCACCGTAGCCACCGTCACCGTTATAGGCGCTATACCATTGATCATCTTGAAAGTTAGCATTGAGATTAATGGTCAAATAGCCCGCATCTATTTCAAAAATGTCGTAGTCCGTTGAAATTGAATAATTCCAGGTGGGTGCAGATATCAAATTATTACCTGATAAATCGAGGTTATCTTCTTTATCAGCAACGGTTTCGGTATTCGACAATGAGAGCTCGGTAAACTCAGTATCGAGATAACCGACGTTTAAACTGAACGACAATGATTCAGTAATACCGGCCCATAATTCCGTTTCTGCACCTCGTATCCGTGAGCCCCCTGCGTTTTCTAAGAATGCAGAAACAAATACTTGGTTTATAAACTGCTGGTCTGTGTATTTATAATCAAATATGGCCGAGTTAATACGCACCTTGCCATCGTATGCCTCCGCTTTTATACCAATTTCAAAGGCATCTAAATATTCTGGTCTTGCGTAGGCTGTTTCAATTGGTCGTGGTTCATAGTACAAACCACCGTTAAATGAACCGCTTCGGTAGCCTCGGCTATAAGAGGCAAAAACCATAATGTCGTCATTAAATCTGTAATCAATACCCAATTTACCTGTAATTTCTTTTTCTGAGGTACTGAGCTGAGGCGCAGATTCAAGGGTATAAGGTCCCGTGGTGTAACCTGTATTGGCATACTCCAATGCCGAAAGAGGATCTTGCAGTATTGAAGTCAAACCTGTCACGGTTAATGGTGGAGCAAGAAAGGCGTCGTCTACGCCGCTGGTATTGCCTGGGGTCCATGAACCTCGGCCTTCGCCATCATAGCCAACCCTAGATACATTGAGATAGGTCAAGTCATTGGTATCGTTGGTATAACGAAGTCCCAAATCCACGCCCAAGTCATTGCTGATATCAAATCGGAATTGGCTGTACACAGCATAACTTTCTTTCTCTGTGCGCATCCTTTGATCAATAACGCCAAAGTCTAATAAGAAAGGGGCTAGCGGAATCAAGTCGGGGTCGGCAAGACCAATACGTAAGTCTATGAAATCGCCATATAGAGAATATAAATTATGAAGATAAAGATTTTGATAATCGTAGTAAACACCGGCAATGAAATTAACTGGGCCAGTTAGCTGGGTGGATATTCGGAAGTCTTGGCTAAAACCTACCGCATCTGAAGACCAAACATTCTCTACCATGTGCAGCGGAGAACCATCAATATCCATATCGTTGTAATAGTCATTGTCGCTGTACGCTGTTACCGATGTCAGCGTAAAGCTATCTGCTACGTAATTTAAGGTTAATACAGCTAAGTCTGAATTTGTGTCCAGTGTTCCCACTCTATTGGATTCGGTCTCATAAAAACCAAGCCCTCTCGAAGTACTATCGTAGCCGGTATAATCTATAAATCCTGAAGAATCACTTGATAAAGGCCCCAAAAAACTAATATCTACACGGGGCTCATTACGCGGTGTTGTTGCCAAAGCGTCATTTTCACCTTTTGTAAATTTAAACACGGCATTGATTCTATCGCTAATATCCGCTGAAACACTTAAGCGAAAGGCCCTAAAGTCTGTCTGGGTAGTATTTTGTGAATCTAATTTATTCTCTATATAGCCATCATCTTTCTTCATTACACCAGCAAAACGCACAGCAACTCGATCTGGTACTACAGTTGTTTCAAAACCAAATTCGGTAGTTTGGGCGTTATAATTTCCTACACCTAACTTTACAAACCCTTCTGCCTCATCTCCGATCTTTGGTGTTCGGGTAATAACATTGATAGCACCACCCGTGGTGTTTTTCCCATACAAAGTACCCTGTGGCCCCCGCAGGACTTCAAGCCTTTCGATGTCAAAAAAACTAGCGCCATGACTATATACAGGGGCCAGATATGCCTCGTCGATATACACGCCAATTGGGCTGGGTTGGTTGGCTGAGTAATCTGACATGCTGACACCACGAATAGAAAATATCGGCTGCACATCGCCAAAAGGGCCACTTACTTGCATATTCGGAACATAGGCGCCCAAGTCAACCGCGTTATCTAAACCAAACTTTTCCATTTGATTACTGTTCATACCGGTTACAGCGATAGGTACATCTTGGGTACTTTGGCTGCGTTTCTGGGCGGTTACGATAACTTCTTCTAACATGATATTTCCACTGGCCGCAACAGCATGATTTGCCATTAAACACAATGTGCTAACACCAACAGAATTTCTTATAGCTGAGCGTACGGGGGCACTCAAAACTTTCGTTATCATCTTCTTGTACTCTATCTTGTTATTAGTAATACGGACTGATTTAGAGAAAAAAATTGTTATAAAATTAGGTGGCCACTTTAATAACAGCGCCTTCAAGTATATTGGTGACATCAATCTGACAAGCTAAACGTTGACCCTCGACAATGTCATCACTCACAAACTCCAGAATACCTAGCTCTGCATCACTTACTTGTTCTAGATTCATAGCAGCTGAATTTTCAATAATGACGCAACAGGTTCCACAGGAGCATGCACCACCACAATCACCATCTATTCCTGCAATATCATTGGCTTTTGCTAGCTCCATCAAACTAATACCAGCCATGCCACTGACAATTTTTCTAATGCCTGTTTGTTCATAGAAAGTTAATGTTACTTTCTCTTGAATAAGTTGTTTCGACGTAGACGTCATATTTTTATATCCCACGATCAAAGTGTGTATTTAAATTTAATCAAAATTGTTAAATCGAAATACCAATCATAAGGTGGGCTTTTTATTGGATATATAATTTATTGGCCGTTTTTTACTTTGCCATTATTTCAGCCATTTTATTTTTATCAATTTCTAATACATCGCCGCCACCCGAATGAAATCTTCGCCAAGCAACTTGTATTTCATTCTGTTCGCTAGTCACAAAGGGATGATTTCTAGGATGGTAGCCTTTTTTGAAAACAGGTAACGCGCTACGCACAAATCTACCGAGCATGGTCATACAAAAAGTTAGTTTTTTTAGCCCTTTTAATGGGTTTCTCCACCAACCTTCCACGCGACTCATATGTAGATAGGTACGAATGGTTTCTGATGCAATATGCATTAAGGCCAATGAGACCATATATTTTCTATACCATTCATCGACACCATATAGTGCTTGATACACGTCAAAGGCAACTGACCCATGCTCTACTTCTTCAACTTGGTGCCACATCCAAATTGCCCGCATAGTTGGATCGCTATCCGCAAACCATTTTTCGTAATTATCAAGAATGATCATACCGCCCAAAAATGTGAACGTTTCATAACCAGCAGTAAAACCCAGCATTTTTTTAAGATCATCTTCTTTAGCATGTTTTGTGAAATATTGTTTCGCTTCGTTATCTAAGCGTTTAACCTCGGGGTAACGTTCACTTAACCAACGGTTTACATCTACAAAATTTCTAGCGTGATGCGCTTCTTGACCAATAATTGCTGACACATCTTTACGTAATTTATCATCCTGGATATAAGGCTTTGCTTTTGATAATGACTTGACTAGATAACGCTCAAAATAAGGCACATGCACACCAAGAGCATTCACGAACATTGAAAATTCAGGTAGTGTTCTGCTCCACAAGGGGTCTTGATATTCAACATTATTAACATCAAAGGTTAAATTTCTGACTGGAAAGTCATCCATTGGATGTTCTGGTATTGCACTCATCGCAATCTCCTCACTGCTAACCGTTAACAAATATTGGGGTATACATGTCTAGCTATCCAAACTGATAACTTATGACCAAGCCTCTTTAAATCCACCACCACCAAGAATGGATTGACCGCCATCACAAACAACGACTTCACCGGTAAAATTATCTCCTGCACTGGAGCATAAGAAGATGGCTGTATCAGCAACTTCTTCAATTTTTGCGTATCGACCAAGTGGTATATGCTTCATATATCTTTCTTCATGCTCTTTTGTCGGTGTTAGTCGGCGCATACCCTCGGTTTCGCCAACGGCACCAGGCGCAATGGCATTTACTCTGATGCTCTTGCTTCCCCACTCAATAGCCAGCACCTTGGTTAATGCTTCTATTCCTGCCTTGGCTGCACACACATGAGCCTGCCCCACCATGGGTGTAAACGCTTGTACAGCTGAAATATTTATCATTGCTGCACCCTTTTTATTAACAAAATCGAATGCCGCACGGCAGACATTAAATGTGCCAACTAAATCAATATCGACGACAGTTTTAAATCCATTAGAGGTCAATTGCTCTGCAGGTGAGACAAAATTTCCTGCCGCTCCAGAAATAACATTATCAATATCGCCAAATTTTTCTGAGCACGTACGTGCAGCTTGGTATATTGCGTCATAGTCTCTTACATCTGCACTGAAGCCATCTGCTTCAATTCCCATTTCTGTAAGTCTAGATATCGCTGCTACTACTTTGTCTTGACTACGGCTAACGACAAAAATTTTTGAACCCAGCTTCCCCATTGCTTCCGCGATACCCAGATTTATTCCACTGGTGCCACCTACAACAAATGTTGTCTGTCCACTAAATAAATCTTCTTTAAATACAGTCATAATGATCTCTTTATATTTATAAAATTTTATCCACGCATTAATTTAATAATTAATCGCCCCAACATGCCGTAAGGCGGATAAAGTAATTTAATACCTGTGAAACTTCCAAACCCACGCTGACTAAATATTGCTTTCATATGAGAGAAAGTTTTAAATCCTTCTTCCCCATGATATGCGCCGAAACCACTCCCACCCACACCACCAAATGGTTGTGATGGCTGTAAATATTGCAACATGACATCATTTACTGTCATTCCGCCTGCAACGACTTTTTCTGCCAGTTTATTTTTCGACTCAGTAGAATCTGTAAAATGGTAAATAGCGAGTGGTCGCGACCTTTCATTAACAAATTGAATTGCCTCATCTAATCCATTCACTTCTATAATCGGCAAAATGGGACCAAATATTTCTTCCTTCATTACCTTGCTGTCGAGACTAGGATTAAAGATTAAAGTGAAGGGGAACTTACGATGCTTACGGTGTTGATCAGTAAAATCTTCTAACTGCAGTATTTCTGCCCCCTTGTTTCTTGCATCATCGACAAGATCTTGAAGGCGATTAAAGTGTGATTGATTAATAATTGAGGTGTAATCCATCGACATTGCACCGCAGGGAAATAAACTGCGGTAATGTCGTGAGGACCATACTCTAAAATCGTTAATGGCCCCTTTGGGAATTAATGCATAATCTGGTGCTGCACAGGTTTGACCTGCATTGTATGTTTTGCCCCATAAGATGCGGTGGCATGCTTCTCCCAAGAAATAATCTTCTTCAATAACAACGGGATTTTTTCCACCCAGCTCAAGAGTCACAGGCGTTAAGTTATGCGCAGCAGCGGACATCACTTTCTTACCGATCGCGGTAGAGCCTGTAAATAACAAATGGTCAAAGGGGAGTGATGCAAATTCTGCCGCAACTGTGGCATCACCACCAACGACAACAACCTCACTGTCATCAAAAACTTGTGCCAATATTGTTCTTAATATCACCTCTGTCTTTGGGGTAAGTTCAGAGACTTTAATAAGGCAGCGGTTGCCAGCAGCTAAAGCAGCAGCAAGTGGGCTTATTGCCAAATTTACCGGATAATTCCAAGGTACCATTACCCCAACAACGCCTAAGGCCTGAGGCATAACTCGATTTTGACCTGGTAAAAACCACATTGACGTACTACGTAGTTTTGGACGCATCCATTTGTGCAAATGCGACACAGCGTAATCTATATTGGCTACCGTATTTGCTATTTCAGATATCCGCGTTTCTTCTATAGCACGATGACCAAAGTAAGCGCTTAATGCATTAATAATGGCATTTCTATTTTCATCTAATAAGATCGCCATTTTCTTCAGTTTTTCTTTTCGCTCTGAAAAACTAAACGCACCTTTGGTGTTGTAGGCCGCTTTTACACGATTAAATGCAAGCTGCAATTCTGAATTGCTCAACAATTCTAAATTATCTATACCCTCTACCGCTCTATCATGCGTATTCATTGCCTTATTTCTCATCTTTGGCTTGAGCACGCCACATGACGATGGCCGCATATATCAAAGTAACCGAACCCAAGAGCGCTGGAAGAAATGCAGCGGCTCCTGCTAAGCTAGCCTCTCCCAATCTATTTGCTTCTAAGGTCACCCCACGATTGGGTGCAAACATTCCAAAAATGTAAAATGCAAAGTTGCACCATATTGCGATTGCTGTGCCCATAAACACACGGTATGACGCCGACTCTTCTAATACGACCGCTCGCATGGCAGCACCAATGGCAATCGCCATAATGGCATTCATCAACATCCCAACGTGCACGGTGCGCCACCCAGCAATGCTGCCTGGGAGATCAAATTCAATCAGTATTGGTACTGGACTAAGCGACATGCCACCGATCATTGAAAATATCAGTAAAAATCCTGCTACCAATGCCACAATCAGTGCGAGAAAACCCTGCTTAATAAGACGCCCGCTGTAATACGCTTGCATGCAACTGCCCTTTTGTTTAGTTTTATTTAGATTGATTACCCACTACCAGCTAGGTCTGCCAATAAATTACGCTGTGAGTTATTGTTCGTACGCATTCATCAGTGACTATCATATGGGTAATTTGGGCTAGAAAACCCCATCAAATGTACGGCTTACAACAATACCGTTGTGATCTACACTCTGTATTAAGCTTTTACCCGAACAGCACCGGAAAATATAATAAAATGAACAAAAACAATGATTTAGGAAATGGTTTAAGCACCTTCTATCGAAGGGCTGGGGTATTGGAGAGTAAGTTACGCGCACCTTTTATAAAAACCCCACCCCTACAAAGAGAAGCGCTGGGAAAGTTAAAGGATGAATTTTCTTGCTCAGGTGGTTTACTAACCATTGTTGCGCCAGCAGGTTCTGGTAAAACCACATTAATGGCTGACCTTGCCACCACGGAATTGGCACACTCGACCTTGGTTTTATGGATTAACCTAGATGATGACGATAATGAACCCTCAATTTTTGCCAAATATCTTATTTCAGTCTTGTACCCTTTAGATCGGGCAGCAGCAGAAAAAGAGCTCTCTATGATCAACGCAAATCCCTCACGGGATTATGATGCCTTGTTGTCTACCGTTGTTACTCGACTTACATCTTCATCTCTGCCAGTTATTTTATTTGTCGATGATTTTCAAACTATCACCCACCCTAGCATTATAAAATTCTGGAACAGAGTGGTTTTACACGCGCCTAGCTCAATGAAAATTGTTATTTCAAGTCGCTCTTGCCTCCCGATTGATTTAAGTCGAAAACGGGTTGCTGGAACCCTCTATGAAGTTGAGCAGACCAATTTAAATCTAAGTGTTGGCGAAATTATTCACTATATGCTCCACCATCACACCATAGATTTAGATTTAGAATATGCAGAAATTCTTTACGACACCACTGAAGGTTGGTTAGCTGGATTACAACTAGCTGCCCTTGCTATTACTAAATCCAATAAAGATACCGGCGAGGTTATTCGCAGTTTCACTGGACGAGATAAAGATCTCGCCGATTACTTACTTCACACAGTTCTGAAAGGACAATCTGAACATGATCGCAACTTTCTGTTACTAACAAGTCCGCTATCCAGAATGTGCGCACCGCTCTGCAACTATGTTATGAATATAACAAGTAGCGATGAAACCTTAGTATTACTAGAACAAACTAACCATTTTATTGTTCCAGAAGATCGCAATAGAAATTGGTATCGATATCATCATCTTTTTGGTGATTTTCTTAAGAATGAATTACTTAAACGACAACCTGGAAAATTTGAAGCTATTTGTGCTGCTGCAGCAGCATGGTGGCAAAGTAATGGTAATTTAACCGAGGCTATTCAATATACATTGCTTTCAAATAACTATGTCAAAGCTGCCGCATTGATTGCCGAACATGCACCAGAAGTCGCTCAGTGTTTTGGTGATCATCACACCATTTTAGATTGGTTAAGGCGCTTACCAGAGGCTTACCACACCTCTCGCCCCGAAGTGTTATTAAACCACGCATGGTCCCGCGCTTTTTCAAGAGACCTCACCAAGGCGCAGGCTTTGTCTAAACAGGTGTTAGAGGGCCTGGATAAACCAGACCAATATGGCTGGTCACTCACTAATGAAGAAATTTCTGAATTTCGATCTCTGGCAAAAACCGTTAGCGCCATTGCTGTAACCTGTACCGATGAATTAAGAGACGGTATAAAACAGTGTGATGATTTATTGGTAGAAATTAACCCCACACAGTCGTTTATTACTGCCTCATTATATAATTGCCAAAGTTATGCCATGTACGCCTTGCGCAACCATGATGCCTCCATCAAGCTTGCCGCAGAAGCTTATAACTTTGGAATGCAAGCAGGGTCAAGTTACGCCTTGGTATGGGCTGATTTTCTAGCTGGCTTATCAAAAATTGAACAGGGAAAGATAAGCTCTGCTCGCGAGAGCGCGGAGCGCGCACTCCTGAATGCGGGCCTTAATAAAAAGGCCAATAGCTACCTTTACGCAATGGCTGAAATAATTAATTCAGAAATCTGTATCCAACAATGTAATTTCAATGAAATTGAAAATAATGCCAAATTCGGTAAGATTTTTTCTTCAGCATTTGGGCCGCTAGAGCCCCTGCTGGTTTCGCTTAGAAATGACGCTCGGCGCGAAGCATGGTGTGGTCAACTTGGTAATGCCATTAAAATATTAAAACAAGGTCAAGATACGGCCCTGGGTACAAATCAACCTCGACTTTACTATTCTTTAATTGCAGAAGAAATTGAAATTTTACTACGCTGCGATGATTTGAGTGCCGCCTTAGAAACCTGTAAGAGAACAAATTTCTTAGATATTAATGAATCGGTTTTACCTAGTGATGCTTTAGCCATTGTAAGGGAAACTGTGAGAATTGCAGATGCCAGAATCAAAGTATCTCAAGGAAAATATCTCGATGCATTGAAAATTATAAACACCTTGCTAAACACGATAAAAGCTAAAAAAACGACTCGCACCTATACAACACAGTCTTTAACAGCACTAAAGGCTATTACACTTTGGAAACTGAACCGTAAAAAAGAGGCGGCAAGAGAGCTTGATAAATGCATCAACACCTCTGCCCCCGAAAATCACGCCTACCCAATTGTTAGTGCCGGCGATACAGTATTAGAAATACTCTACGACATTCAATCTCAGAAGAATACTGTACGACTCAGTAATGCACCTTCAATCAATCAAGTTTTTGAATCACGTCTTATTAATATATTAAAAGGTGAGGTTGTTAAAAGTATAGAAATCGATTCTGATAATAAATCGGTAGACACTTTTGCAGAAAACGAGTCTCTGACAAAGCGTGAAATCGAAATACTCCGCTTGGTTGGCTCTGGCTTAGCCAACACACAATTAGCGCAAGAACTTATTATTTCTGAATCTACGGTTAAATGGCATCTTCATAATATTTACGAAAAAATTGGCGTAAAGAGTAGAACCGCAGCGGCTGCGAAAGCACACTCATTACGGTTGATGTAAGAAAATATTTAATTTTTATCGGCAATACCCAGTTTTCGATATAGGGATCTAAGGCTAATACCCGCAATATCTGCCGCCTTATTTTTGTCTCCATCGCAAGCTAATAGCAATTCTTGTAAGTACGCTATTTCCTGACTTTTTAGGTCTAGCCACTCCGGCGCTGCGGTTTTCTCACGTCCCTTTTCACGATCACTCAAACAACGGTCAATCACCTTCACATCAATGACATTGGACGGTGAAAAAATGATTGCACGCTCCAGCACATTCCGCAGCTCTCTAATATTTCCAGGAAAGGGGTATTCACTCAACTCGGCGAGCGCAGAGGAGGTTAACTGATATTTTTTGTTTGAACACAATTTTGCCAATATTGATTTAGCAATTAGGCCAATATCTTCGCGGCGCTCTCGCAATGCCGGCAAGACGATTGGGAAGGCATTAACACGGTAATAAAGGTCTTCACGGAATTCGCCCTTCTCCACTTGCTCAGCCAAGTTCTTATGTGTCGCCGATACTAGACGAAAGTCGGCACGCTTTAGCTGTGTGCTGCCAACTGCTCGATAACTTCCGGTTTCTATAAGCCGCAATAATTTGACCTGCATGCCCAATGGAACGTCACCAATTTCGTCGAGAAACAAGGTGCCACCTTCTACACTCTCCAGCAAACCTGGCTTATTGCTGGTCGCACCGGTAAATGCCCCTTTTACATGACCAAATAATTCACTTTCAAATAAGGTTTCGGTTAATCCCGCGCATTCCACCGTTAACATAGGCTTGCTGTGGCGCAAGCTCGCCTCATGGATTGCGATGGCAGCCAATTCCTTTCCCGTTCCCGATTCCCCCATTAGCAGCACCGATGTATCGTGATCGGCAACAAGGTTGATCAATTCAATAAGGCTGTTAAATTTTGTACTGCGGCCTACCATCGTCCGGCTATTCGATGTCGCGCTGGCAATCGTTACGCGTTTTAATATCTCAACAAAATACTTTAAATTACCGCCGCTATCGCGGATCGGCAGCATTTCTACATCGACATATTCTTTACCTCTTGGGGTATTATGAATATGAAGCACCCGCTCTTTATTCCCAGAGCTTTTACAAGCGATTAGCGGACAGCTTTCACCCGCTTGGTCACAGGGAACGCGGTAGCCATGTGATACTTCAAAGCACCGAGACTGACGATCGGGGTTTATTTCGCCAAAGGTTTCTCGGTACTGTTCATTACTCGCCAATATTTCATAGTCCGCTGACACAAGGATGGCGGGATCACTATAACCATCCAGCATGATGGCTAATTCTCTATTGGTATCACTCGCTATTAGCTGCATTTCACTTTGCCATTTCTGTCAAAACCGTTTGTCAATAATGGCAATATATGTCTTTGTTTTCGAGTGTTATTTTCATCTCTTTTTCCAAAACTATAAAATAAGCATTATAAATCAATAAGTTAAATAAATTCACAGGCCGCTAATTAGCCATGGCATACCCGTTGCAATTCATATAGCGAAACCTCTACCGCGACGTATGCGGATGCACTTGGAATGGCATAATTACTGGGAATTTATGTATGACCTTTGACCCCTTTGTACTGGCGCGCATTCAATTTGCCACCAACATTAGTTTCCACATCCTTTTTCCCGCTATCTCCATTGGCTTGGCGTGGATCCTTTTATTTTTCCGACTTCGTTATACCGCCACGGGAGACAAAGCATGGGAACACGCCTATCAATTCTGGGTAAAAGTCTTTGCGCTGACCTTTGCCATGGGGGTTGTCTCTGGAATCACCATGAGCTTTCAGTTTGGCACTAACTGGCCCGGCTTTATGGATAAGGCCGGCAATGTAGCTGGGCCATTGTTGGGTTATGAAGTGCTCAGTGCCTTTTTTCTAGAGGCCTCGTTTCTTGGCATTATGTTATTTGGTAAAGACCGTGTTTCAAACCGACTCCACTTAATAAGTACTTTTTTAGTCACTTTTGGAACCACTCTTTCGGCATTTTGGATATTAAGTCTTAACTCCTGGATGCAAACACCAACCGGCTACTATCTAGAAGATGGCGTGGTCATGGTAGAGAGTTGGATGAAGGTGATTTTCAATCCATCATTTCCCTACCGTTTCTTTCACATGCTAATAGCCTCTTTGCTTACCAGTGCATTTTTAGTGGCGGGCATCAGCGCGTGGCGGGCATTAAAGAATGTTGATGGTCCCGCAACGTGGAAAGTGATGAAAACCGGTGTTGTCATGGCTGCGGTACTCGCGCCTATTCAAATTTTTATCGGTGATCTACACGGCTTAAACACCTTAGAACACCAACCCGCAAAAGTAGCTGCGATGGAAGCCATCTGGGAGACCGAAGAAGCGGTGCCGTTTACCATTTTTGCCCTACCTGATGAAGAAACTCGCAGCAATCGCTTTGCTGTTGAGGTGCCCTATGCCGGCAGCCTAATTTTAACCCACGAACTAAACGGAAAAGTTCAGGGCTTAAATGAATTTGAAGGTGAGCACCCCCCTGTTGCGATTGTGTTTTGGTCCTTTAGAGTCATGCTCGCCATGGGTGGCTTGATGTTACTCACCGCGTGGGCAAGTGCATGGCAATTTCGTGGCAAGGGCAAACCCAATAAAACCATGTTACATGTTTTATCGGCGATGGCTTTCTCTGGCTGGATAGCCATTTTAGCAGGCTGGTACGTCACCGAGATTGGCCGCCAACCGTGGATTGTATCTGGCGTGTTAACCGTTAACGACGTTGCCGCTGACCACAGTAGTGCCACGCTGGCAGGCACGTTATTTGGCTACATACTGCTATACCTATTCCTATTGGCATCTTATATAGCTGCGCTGCGCCATATGTCTAATAAGCCAGCAACGTCGTTATCAATGCTATCCATTCCATCTCATCACCGTTCACCAGTCACTGCTGTCGACAGCAATAAGGAGCTATAAATCATGGAATATTGGTTACCCATTATTTATATGGGCATCATGGGCTTAGCGCTTTTAATCTACGTCATGCTCGATGGCTACGACCTCGGCGTTGGCCTGATGCTTCCGCTAGCTGAGGAAGATGAAAAAGACATCATGATCGCCTCAATCGGGCCGTTTTGGGATGCCAACGAAACATGGATTGTGCTTGGTGTGGGCGTTTTATTAATTGCCTTCCCCCTAGCCCACGGCATTATTCTCACCTCATTGTATTTACCTGTCACCATTATGCTTATGGGCTTAATGCTACGTGGAGTTGCTTTTGATTTACGGGTTAAAGCCGGCGACCAACATCGCGGGCGTTGGAATAAAGCCTTTTTTGCCGGCTCACTTATTGCGTCAATGGCACAAGGTTGGATGCTGGGTGCTTATGTCACAGGGCTGCAACACTCCACAACAAGCTTATTATTTTCTGCCTTAATTGCCATGACCTTACCTGCCCTGTATTTGATATTGGGTTGTGGTTGGCTATTAATGAAAACTGAAGGCGCACTATTAGAAAAAGCAATCTCTTGGGCGCGCATGGCTATTTGGCCAATGGGCCTAGGCTTATTTATGGTGTCTATTGCGACCCCTCTCGTTAGCCCCACCATTGCTGAAAAGTGGTTCACTCTGCCTTACACCATTTTACTGCTACCCATTCCCCTCAGCTGCCTGCTTTGTTATGGCGCTATTATTTATTTACTGAGCAAACCCAAACTTTTAACCCATGGCTATGGTTGGATTATTTATGTTGCCACCGCCGTTATTTGTCTAATGGCCAGCTTAGGCCTGGCCTACAGTATTTTCCCAGACATTATCATTGGTGAAATGACCATTTGGGATGCAGCAGCCTCAGTCAAATCGCTGCAATTTACCCTGGTGGGGATTGTTATCACCTTGCCAGTTATTTTGTTTTACACCTTTTTTATGTATCGCATTTTTCACGGCAAGGCGACTGCCTTGTCTTATGAATAAGGGAGTCATGTCATGAACAAACCAAGCTATAGCGTAGACCTGTCAGTTAAGCCAGTAGTGGTGCCTTTCTTTGACGAGCCCACTAATACATTTTCTTATGTTGTTAAAGACCCTAGCAGCAATGCCTGTGCGGTGGTCGATTCGGTTATGGAAATTGATTATGCATCAGGGAGACTAAGCCTCAATGGTGCAGACAATATTATTGACTACATTCGCAAACAACAATTAGATCTGCAGTGGATTATTGAAACTCACGTCCACGCTGATCACTTATCAGCCGCACCCTATATTCAAGAAAAGTTGGGCGGAAAAATTGGTATTGGTGCCGAGATCAGCGTTGTTCAAACCACCTTCGGAAAAATATTTAACGAGGGGACAGACTTTAGCCGAGACGGCTCTCAGTTCGATCAATTATTTCAAGATGGCGACGCTTACTCGGTAGGAAATATGCTTTGCCACGCGCTACATACCCCGGGACACACACCCGCTTGTATGACCCACATTATGGGTGATGCCGGTTTTGTCGGCGACACCTTATTTATGCCTGATGGTGGCAGTGCCCGCGCTGACTTTCCCGGTGGCGACGCTAAAACTTTATACCAGTCCATTCAAAGAATCCTCGCTCTTCCAGACGAGCTGCGCTTGTTTATGTGTCACGACTATATGCCCAATGGCAGAGAAGTCGAATATCAAACCACCGTAAAACAAGAACGTGAAGACAATATTCACGTGCACCAGGGCATTAGCGAAGGTGAATTTGTTGCCATGCGGGAACAGCGTGATGCAACGCTGGGTATGCCTAGATTGATCTTGCCTTCGCTACAAATAAATATGCGCGCTGGCCACCTTCCCAATCCTGACAGCAATGAGGTGGTCTACCTAAAACTGCCACTCAATTTACTTTAAATATCGATATTCCACATGCCGGGAGCGAGTATGAATATTAAAGATTTAAGCCCAAATTTAACTGTATCGGAACAGTTATTAGTCAGCGATGTTAGTGAACTGGAAAAACGTGGTGTGCGTACCATAATTTGTAATCGTCCCGAGGGCGAAGGTGTAGACCAAACACCCTTTGCCGACATCCAAAATGCAGCTAAAGAGCATGACATTGAATGTCATTATTTACCCGTGATCGCAGGGAAGGTTAGGGATGAAGAGGCCGCTGCCTTTGGCGAGTTACTCAAAACTGCTAATTATTCTGTTCATGCATACTGTCGCAGCGGAATGCGCTCTACGACGTTATGGGCACTAAGCCAAGCAGGGCAACAGCCGTTGGCAAATATTGTTGCCTCCGCAAAGGCGGCCGGTTATGACATGAGTGGCGTAGCGACACGTATTGCCGGCACTAGCGGTGAAATACACAAACTAGATTGCTATGACGTGGTTATTGTTGGTGGCGGCGCTGCGGGTATATCCACAGCGTCGAGTTTACTAGCACGAGATAATAGTTTATCAATCGCAATTATTGAGCCCGCAGAAAAACACTATTATCAACCCGGATGGACAATGGTGGGCGCTGGTGTTTTTACGCCACAGCAAACTAAACGAGAAATGAGTGCGTTAATTCCTAAAGGCGCTAAATGGATTAAAGCTGCTGCCGCGGCTTTTGATCCCGAAAAGAATACCGTGGTCCTCGAAGGCTGCCTGCTCATAAAGTATGCCCGTCTAGTTGTTGCCCCAGGTATTAAACTTAACTGGGAAGGCATAGAGGGGCTTAGTGAAACACTGGGTAAAAATGGAGTTACCTCTAACTACCATTATGATCTTGCACCTTATACTTGGGAGTTAGTTCAAAACTTACAGGGTGGACGCGCCCTATTTACCCAACCCCCTATGCCAATCAAATGTGCAGGGGCGCCACAAAAAGCCATGTATCTGTCCAGTGACTACTGGTTTAAAAATGATTGTATCGACAACATTGATATTGAGTTTTACAACGCCGGTGCGGTCTTATTTGGCGTAGCAGATTACTTGCCCGCTTTAGAGCAGTATGTGGCTAAATACAAAGCCTCACTCAATTTTAACCATAAGCTTGTTAAGATTGATGGCGATAAAAAAACCGCTTATTTCGAAATAACGAATACCGAAGGGCAGCCAGAAATCATCAGCCGTGAATTTGATATGATTCATGTTTGTCCACCGCAAGTTGCACCTGACTTCATTCGCAGCAGTCCATTAGTCGACGATGCCGGATGGGTGGATGTCGATCCAAACACCCTTCGTCACAAACGCTTTGCCAATATTTGGTCCCTAGGCGATGTGGCTAACTCGCCCAACGCCAAAACAATGGCCGCAGTGCGGGTTCAAGCGCCCATTGTTGCCACCAATATCCTTGCCGACATAAAGGGTGAACAACACCTTGCTCATTATAATGGCTACGGTTCCTGCCCGCTTACGGTGGAGCGCGGAAAAATCGTGCTGGCTGAATTTGGCTACGGTGGCAAACTGCTCCCCAGCTTACCCAAGTGGTTAATCAATGGCACCAAGCCATCACGAGCAGCGTGGTTTTTAAAAGAAAAAATGCTGCCCTTTATTTATTGGCAAGGCATGCTCAAGGGCAAAGAATGGTTGGTCTCACCCAAAGTGAGCAATGATTCATAAGGGAGCCACTCTTTGAAAACGTCAGAGATAAAACGCTATTTTCCGATTCTTGATTGGTCTCGGGATTACAATAAGGACACGCTTTTTAGCGACCTGCTAGCAGCGCTTATTGTGACCATTATGCTAATCCCGCAGTCGCTAGCGTATGCCTTGCTAGCAGGATTACCTGCCGAAGTTGGCTTATATGCAAGTATGTTGCCCTTAGTGGCCTATGCCATTTTTGGCACCAGCCGCACCTTATCTGTTGGCCCAGTAGCCGTGGTATCTCTAATGACCGCCTCGGCCATCGGTCATATCGCATCTATCGGTAGTGTTAATTATCTTGAAGCGGCCTTACTTTTAGCTTTTTTATCTGGTGTGTTTTTGCTGGGTATGGGGCTATTACGCATGGGGTTTTTGGCTAACTTTTTATCTCATCCCGTGATCTCCGGTTTTATTACGGCCTCAGGAATAATCATTGCCTTTAGCCAGCTCAAACACATTCTGGGAATACACGCTGAAGGGGAAAACCTATTTCATCTCCTACAATCTTTGTTTAACAACCTAAGCCATATCAATTTGGCAACGGTCGCCGTGGGTCTACCCGCATTAGTTTTTTTGTTCTGGGTAAGAAACGGATTAAAACCCATTTTAATGAATATGGGGCTAGGTGATAAAAGCGCATCGATGCTAGCAAAAACCGGCCCCGTGTTAGCCATTGTCGCAACCAGCTTTGCTGCCTATAGCTTTGATCTTGGCGACAAATCTGTGGCCTTAGTGGGACACGTTCCCAACGGTTTACCCAGTTTTCACTTGCCGGTATTGGGACACGAAGCATGGCGCGAGCTTATGATGTCGGCCATCTTTATCTCTATTATCGGCTTTGTAGAGTCTGTTTCGGTTGGCCACACTCTCGCCGCCAAACGCCGCCAACGTATAGTGCCAAATCAAGAATTAATAGGTTTGGGGGCCGCCAATATCGCGGCGTCTGTTTCAGGGGGGTATCCCGTCACTGGCGGCTTTGCACGGTCCGTGGTTAATTTTGATGCTGGCGCTGTTACACCCGCTGCAGGATTTTTTACCGCCATTGGCATTGCCTTAGCTGCACTATTTTTTACGCCATACCTTGCCTATCTACCCAAAGCGACACTGGCGGCCACCATCATTGTTGCCGTTCTCACCTTAATCGATTTCTCTATTCTCAAGAAAACTTGGGGCTATGCACGCAGTGATTTTGTAGCTGTGTTAACTACCCTTGTCGTTACCTTAGCTTTAGGCGTTGAGACCGGCGTAGCCTGTGGGGTGCTGGCGTCTTTAGCCCTGCACCTTTATAAAACCTCGGTTCCCCATATGGCTATTGTGGGAGAAGTGCCAGGCACCGAACATTATAGAAATATTAATCGCCACACCGTCATTACCCATGATGAAATTTTATCACTACGTATTGATGAGAGTCTTTACTTTGCCAACGCAGGTTTTATAGAAGACAAAATCTATGAGTTGCTTGAACGAAGACCTGATGTACAACACATTATTTTAATGTGCACTGCCGTTAATGAAATAGACCTCAGTGCACTTGAAGCCTTGGAATCCATAAACCACCGACTGCAGGATAGTGGAATTACGCTTCACCTATCTGAAGTAAAAGGTCCGGTAATGGACGTACTCAATAAAACCGATTTTATTACTCATTTGAGTGGCAATATATTTTTATCACATCATTTGGGAATAAACAGAATTCTCGAGCAATATGCTGAGAAGAGCCAATCAAGCAATGATTGGAATATATAGCAATCGACAACAACATTTATAAGATTTTAAATTTAAACAACGATCAAAAAAAGGAAGATACTCATGACCATTAGACTGAATGATATTGCGCCTAACTTTACTGTTGACTCTACCGCAGGTGAGCTAACGCTTCACGATTGGATTGGCGATAGTTATGCTATTTTATTTTCACACCCAAAAGATTTTACTCCGGTATGTACCACTGAGTTTGGTGCTGTTGCGCAACTTTCCCCCGAGTTCAGCAAACGTAACACCAAAGTTATGGGTGTCTCAGTAGACACCGTTGAAGAGCACGTAAAATGGAAACGCGATATAGCTGCTTTTTCTGGCTCACCGGCTGATTTTCCGATTATTGATGACACCTCTTTAGCAGTATCTAAATTATACCAAATGCTACCTGCAGATGCTTATCTTCCAGACTGACGCTCACCTGCTGATAGTGCCACCGTAAGAACCGTATTTATTATTGGCCCTGACAAAAAAGTGCGCCTTACTATGTCCTATCCCATGTCTGTGGGACGAAATTTCGCCGAAATACTTCGGGCCCTGGATGCGATTCAAATTACCGACGGTGCGCCTATTGCGACCCCTGCCAACTGGGTTCCAGGACAAGATGTTATAGCCGCATTAAGTCTAAGCGATGAGCAAGCCAAAGAGACCTTTGGCGAGGTTAATATTGAACTGCCTTATCTTCGTTTTGTAAAACCAATTGAGAAGTAGTCATCTTTTACCTTACATCCTACACTCCGCTCCTGTGTAGGATGTAAGGTGTTTTTAAAATTCTATTTATTCTACGCCAGCCGACGACGACACCGAATAAAGAAAGACTCAGGCCACCTAATGAAAAACTTATTACCACGATATCCCAGAGTGGCCGACGCTCCCATAACCAAATAAAATCCCAAGAGTGTAAACCGTTATATAGCCAGCGATATGCTCGATTTATCGAGGTACTTTTATTCAACAACTTACCGCTGCTCATATCTATATGAAACCACGTATTGGCATCATCATTAAATACGACTCTTAATACCGGCAAGGGTTTTCCACCGCGCTCTGGATGACGGCTAAAGTAGTAATTATCGTAACGGCTAAGTACGGTGTAGTGCGCCGGTGTTTCATTACTCATTAAATTACCCGCTAGCTCCTTGATGCACGACAACTCTGGCGCAGGCAATTCTTCACCTGTACTGCTCAGGCGCTGCTGTTCTCCATCTTTATGCCAAACTTGATAGAGTGGGACACCGTCAAAGTAATGCATTTCTGCTTGTACGGTAATCCTCCCTTTTTTAAGACCGTCAAACTGATCGTTTAAGATCTGCTATCAGGCTCAGTTTAATATTCGATCAATGGAAAAGATTGTGGCGATTAACTATTAAAAATAAAATTATTGCAGCTAAGGAACTGAAGCACCTAACTCGGTTAGGGTTTTCGCTGTCCACATTAAAGGTATACCAATAATCGATGAGTAGTCTTCACAGTTGATAGCCTCAAACAGGCTAATACCTAATGCCTCAAGTCGATAAGAACCGCAACTATACAATGGTTCATCAATATCGATATAACGTGATATTTGAGCATCACTTAAGGCTCTCATTTTCATTATTGCAATACAGCTGTGTAGGTATTCTTGACCATTAGCAATAATAGCAAGCGAAGTTATGAGTTGGTGCTCATTACCAGACAGCGTTGATAATTGTTCGAATGCTTTTTCTTTAGTTTTTGGCTTGCTTAATATTTCACCCTTAAAACTAGCAACTTGATCACCGCCAATCACAATCGCATTTTCGTTAGATGCGCTGATATTACGTGCTTTTAATAAGGATAATTTGCGCGACAACTCGATATGATCGAGGCCTTTGGCTTTTAGGCTATCCTCATCCACATCTGGAGAAGCCGTTGAAAATGGGATGTTAAGTCTTTCCAATTGTTGTTTTCGATAAATCGATGTACTGGCAAGAATAATTTTTTTCATAACGTGTTATTCATTCCGCTCACTTCGCCGTAGGCACCTTTGTCTATACCTTCATAAACTTTGACCATCACATCACATTTATGCTCTTTTGCTATCAGCCCTGCCAGATAAGTAGCAATATTTTCAACCGTGCTTTCCATCGGCATGATAAACACTGTGTGACTGGGCAAGATGATAACAAATTTTCCCTGCTGCGCGGTGTAGGTCAGTCGCTTATGAGTAATACCATCTATCTGAAATTCTTCAACTATATGACTTTCTGTCGCTAATCATTTTTTGCAGATATTCAGCGTAATATAAACTATTAGCTATTGAAAGGTGTGCACGAGGACTGTTTTATAATTTTTTACGGTCTTTCTAGAATATATACTGTAATTTATGCTTTAGGATAATTATATTTGGCTCATGTCAAAAAAATAACCTATGCAATATTAATCATAACGCAGTCTAATAAAGCTAAAGTATATTTTTTATCAAATTAATAAATGTTTTATTCAACTGTAACTGACTTTGCCAAATTTCTGGGTTGGTCTACATCTGTACCTTTTAGTATTGCTACATGATAAGAAAGTAATTGTAGCGGTATGGTGTAGATTATTGGCGCTATAACATCATCCACATGGGGAAGCTCAATAATATCCATCCCTTTTGCGGTTTTAAATCCAGCGGCTTTATCGCAGAATACAAACAATTGTCCGCCGCGAGCTTGCACTTCTTCTAGGTTGGATTTTAATTTTTCTAGTAATTCATCATTGGGGGCAACAGCTATCACCGGCATATCTGCGTCTACTAAAGCGAGTGGTCCATGCTTTAATTCGCCGGCCGGATAGCTTTCTGCGTGGATATAAGATATTTCTTTTAGCTTTAAAGCGCCTTCCATTGCGACCGGCCATTGTGCACCACGCCCTAAAAATAAGGCATGATGTTTTTCTGCAAATGCATTAGACATTTTTTTAATATTTAAATTTAATTCTAATGTTTCTGATAATAAATCCGGCAACGCATTTAAGGCTTTAACGATATCTTTTTCTTCATTTTCGGTCATATCATGGTGGCGACCTAGGGCAACCGTTAGAAACAGTAAAGCAACAAGTTGAGTTGTGAATGCTTTGGTAGATGCAACGCCTATTTCTGGACCGGCTTCTGTCATTAAGTATAAATCTGACTCTCTGACTAAGGAGCTTTGAGCAACGTTACACACCGTTAATGACGCAGAATAACCCAGTGTTTTTGCAAGTCGTAATGCCGCAAGTGTATCTGCTGTTTCACCCGACTGTGAGATTGTTACAAATAAAGTGTTGTCTTGAACTTTGAATTTACGATATCTAAATTCACTGGCTACTTCAACTCGGCAGGGCACACCTGCGAGCCCTTCTATCCAGTATTTTGCAACCATGCCTGCATGATAGCTTGTGCCGCAGGCTACTATTTGTACTGACGAAATATCTTTAAGAATTTGTCCTGCACGTGAGCCCATGGCTTCTATTAATATATTTTTACTTCCTAACCTTCCTGCCAGTGATCGACGTATTACACTGGGTTGCTCATATATTTCTTTGAGCATGTAATGACGATAATGACCTTTATCTACCGATTCTGCTGCGGAATCAATTTGGGTTATGTCCCTTGTTACCGCATTAAATTCTGCATTTAGGATTGTATAGTTGTCTGGTGAAATCTCTGCTATATCACCCTCTTCTAAGTATACAAATCTATCTGTTACTTGCCGCAATGCAAGTTGATCAGAAGCTATAAAGTTTTCACCAATACCGATGCCAATAACTAATGGGCTGCCTTTTCGCGCACATATTATTTTCTCTGGTTCTGCTGCATGTATAACCGCTAAACCATAAGCACCCTGTAAGTCACCAATGGTTTTCTTAAGCGCTGCCATTAAATCTTGTTGTTCTTGATAATAATAATGTAATAGATGGACTATTGTTTCGGTGTCTGTTTGTGAATTAAATTGATACCCAAGTTCTTTTAGTCGTTGTCTGAGCTCTTCGTGATTTTCTATTATGCCGTTGTGAACTAATGCAATATCACCAGAAATATGTGGGTGTGCATTTTCTTCTGATGGTTGCCCATGGGTAGCCCAGCGGGTGTGGGCTATACCAACTCGGCCGAGTAATGGACTGCTTGTAAGTTCTTCTGAAAGTTTTTCAACTTTACCGACTCGCTTCCGGTTTTCAATTTTTCCATTGGGGGCAATAATCGCCATACCTGCAGAGTCGTATCCGCGATATTCTAGGCGGCGCAAACCTTCTAAAAGAATTCCAGAAACTTCACGTTGCGCTACTGCACCTACAATGCCACACATATTGCTTACCCTTTACAATTAAGTATTACGCTTTTATGAGCGTGAATTTTTTTCTGGCCGAATCCAGTTTTTAATATTACGTTGTTTTGCTCGGGCAACTGCAAGATCACCTTCGGCAATATCACCCGTTATGGTTGATCCTGCACCAATCGTTGCTGTTTTACCTACATGCACTGGAGCGACTAAGGCGGTATTCGAGCCAACAAATGCATTATCATCAATGACTGTATTAAATTTGTTCACACCATCGTAATTACAGGTAATAGTTCCCGCCCCTATATTTACGTCTTTACCTATGTCTGCATCACCGATATAGCTTAAATGACTTACTTTGCTATTTTCTCTGATATTTGCTTTTTTGGTTTCTACAAAATTTCCTATTTTTACGCCGCTTGCCAATACACTGCCGGGCCGTATTCTAGCAAAAGGGCCAACCGTACACTGCTCTGCGATAACTGCGCCTTCAATAACGGTATTTGTTTTTACTTCACAATGACTCGCAATTGTTGAATTAATGATATGGCAATTCGGGCCTATATGAACGCCATCTGCAAGTTGAACATCACCTTCGAATATGCAATTTACATCGATAGTGACATCTTCACCCACCTGTAAAGTACCTCTTACATCGATACGGTTTGCATCTGCCAATGTTGCGCCACTAGCCATTAACTCTTCTGCTACCGTCAGCTGATAATAGCGTTCTAATTGCTGTAATTGTTGACGATTATTTGCACCCTGCACTTCCATTGGATGACTAGCATGGCATACCGCTATATCAACATCATCACCCACTGCCATAGAGACGATATCGGTAAGGTAGTACTCACTTTGGGCATTATTATCTTTCAGCTGTGGTAACCATCGCTTCAGGTTAACCGCCGATGTGCACATTATGCCGGTATTAACTTCTTTAATGTCTAGCTCTGTTGGACTCGCGTCCTTTTGCTCGGTAATAGACACTACCTTGCCATCGCTATTGCGAATGATACGGCCATAACCTGTAGGGTCGGTTAAATTGACCGTTAATAATGTTAGCGCAGTGTCTGAGCCCGTATTAAGCATACGCTGTAAGGTGTCTTCTGATATTAAGGGAACATCACCGTAAAGAATAAGCACTTTGCTTTGCTCTGCAATGGCAGGTAGTGCCTGATTAACAGCGTGGCCTGTTCCTAGTTGTTCTGCCTGTATCGCCCATTGTACCTTTGGATTGCTGATGCTGGTTTTTACTTTATCAGCACCGTGGCCAATAACGATGTGGATATTGTCTGCTGATATCTTCTCTGTGGTATCCACCACATGTTGCAACATGCTTTTACCAGCGATGTTATGGAGTACTTTGGGCAGTTTGGAGCGCATTCTGCTTCCCTGACCCGCGGCCAGAATCACTACGTCTAGCGTCATTATAGAACCTTTATCTATTGCGTGTTTTGGCAATCTAGGGAGTGTAACGGGAGATAGTAACGGAAACAAAAAAGGGCAGCCAGAGCTGCCCTTTTGCTAATACAGTAAAACCGTATTATTTACTTAGTGACTTACGAATTTGCTGTAAAGTCCGAAGCTGTGCTGAAGCTGCAGCCAGCTGAGCTGACGCGCGAGTGTAATCAACATCTGCACTCTGATCCAACATTGCCTGCTGAGCACTCTTTTGTGCACTACTTGCCGCTGCCTCATCAAGGTCACCGGCGCGTATAGCGGTGTCTGCCAGAATACTGACCACATTGGGCTGTACTTCTAAAAAACCACCTGACACATAAAAGATAACCTCTTCACCATTATCTTGTACGATTCGTACAGGACCAGGTTCTAAGGACGTCAGCAACGGTGCGTGACCATAGGTCACCCCCAGGTCACCCTGAGTACCGTTTGCAACAATTAGCTTGGCACGACCAGAGAACAACTCTGCTTCTGCACTCACAATGTCACAATGAATAGTCATAGCCATATTTTAGCCTCTTAGGCGTAAAGCTCGTTTACACGAGCTTACAGTTTAGCTGCTTTTTCGATTGCTTCGTCAATGGTACCAACCATGTAGAAAGCCTGCTCTGGCAAGTGATCGTAATCACCATTCAGAATTCCACTAAAGCCAGCAATTGTGTCTTTCAATGACACGTATTTACCTGGGCTACCAGTGAAGATTTCAGCAACATGGAAAGGCTGTGACAAGAAGCGTTCGATTTTACGAGCACGCTCTACTGTCGTTTTGTCTTCTTCTGACAATTCGTCCATACCAAGTATCGCGATGATGTCTTTCAGTTCTTTATAACGCTGAAGAACATTCTGAACACCACGTGCCACTTCGTAATGCTCTTGACCAATGATTAAAGGGTCAAGCTGACGTGAAGTTGAATCAAGTGGATCAACTGCAGGGTAAATACCTTTTGCTGCAATATCACGACTCAGTACAACGGTTGAGTCTAAGTGAGCAAAGGTGGTTGCAGGTGATGGGTCAGTCAAGTCATCTGCAGGTACGTATACCGCTTGGATAGACGTGATAGAACCAGTTTTGGTTGAAGTGATACGCTCCTGAAGAACACCCATCTCTTCTGCCAATGTAGGCTGGTAACCAACCGCTGAAGGCATACGACCTAGCAGTGCTGATACTTCGGTACCGGCCAAGGTATAACGGTAGATGTTGTCGACAAACAACAGTACGTCACGACCTTCGTCACGGAATTTTTCAGCCATGGTCAAGCCAGTTAGTGCAACGCGCAAACGGTTACCCGGTGGCTCGTTCATCTGACCGTAAACCATTGCTACTTTAGATTTGCTGAAGTCTTCAACGTTTACAACGCCAGCTTCCTGCATCTCGTGGTAGAAATCGTTACCTTCACGAGTACGCTCACCAACACCGGCGAATACAGATAAACCACTGTGCTCAGTTGCGATGTTGTTGATCAATTCCATCATGTTTACGGTTTTACCAACACCAGCACCACCGAAGAGACCAACTTTACCACCCTTAGCAAATGGGCAAACCAAGTCGATAACTTTGATACCTGTTTCTAACAGGTCAGAAGAAGCCGCAAGCTCTTCATAAGCTGGTGCTTTACGGTGAATTGGCATGCGCTCTTGTTCACCGATTGGGCCACACTCATCGATTGGATTACCAAGTACATCCATGATCCGACCTAGGGTTTCGATGCCCACAGGTACTTTGATCTTATCGTTGGTGTTGTTAACGTCTAGGCCACGACGCAATCCTTCAGAAGAACCTAGGGCGATGGTGCGAACTACGCCGTCTCCTAATTGCTGTTGCACTTCCAGGGTCAGACCGCTGTCAGAAACCAACAGTGCATCATAGACCTGTGGTACCGCATCGCGTGGAAATTCCACGTCGATAACGGCGCCGATAACTTGTACGATACGTCCGCTACTCATATCCGGTTCCTCTTCAAAACCTTAAATAATCAAATTCTGTTTCAGTGGTGAAATTTTTACGACGCTACCGCCGCTGCACCACTCACGATTTCTGACAGTTCTTGGGTAATTGCCGCCTGACGTGCTTTGTTATAAACCAGCTGCAATCCGTCGATAATATCGCCGGCATTGTCGGTCGCGTTTTTCATTGCGATCATTCGTGCTGCTTGTTCACAAGCGCCGTTTTCAACTACTGTTTGATACACTTGTGACTCTACATAACGAGTCAATAAGCCTTCTAGTAGTTCTTCAGGGCTGGGCTCGTAAATATAATCCCAGTGATGTTTCAAACTGTCATCTTGCTCAGCTTCTAACGGCAGTAACTGGTTTACAAACGGGCTTTGAGTCATGGTATTAACAAACTCATTACCTACCAGATACAGACGATCAATTTTACCTTCGCCGTAAGCGTCGAGCATAATTTTCACACTGCCAATCAAATCAGCAACGCTGGGTGCTTCACCCATGTCTTTTGCCGCAGCAACAACGTTGCCACCGTAGCTCTTGAAAAATGCACTGGCTTTACTACCAATAACACATAGATCAATTTCTACGTTCTTCTCTGACCATTCCTGCATTGATTTAATGGCTTTTTTGAATACATTGGTATTCAAGCCACCGCACAAGCCGCGGTCAGTAGAGACAATAACGTAACCGACGCGTTTAACTTCCCGCTCAGTCATATACTGATGACGGTACTCTGGATTTGCATTGGCGATATGACCTACCACGGCGCGCATGCGCTGTGCGTAGGGTTTACCCAATTCCATGCGATCTTGAGCTCTACGCATTTTACTTGCCGCCACCATTTCCATGGCGCTAGTAATTTTTTGCGTGCTCTTGATGCTGGATATTTGGGTGCGTATCTCTTTTGCACCTGCCATGATTCAACAATCCTCAAGCAGAAAAGCTGCGCTTGCGCGCAGCTTAACGTCTTACCAAGTCTGAGTAGCTACGAACTTTTCAACAAGTTCTTTGAACTTGCCTTCTAGCTCCGCGTTCCAGTTACCGCTGTCGTTGATTTCTTTCATTACCGAGGCATATTCGCTGTTGGCGTAAGAAAGGATTGCTGATTCAAAATCGAGAATCTTAGCAACTTCAACGTTTTTAAGATGACCTTCGTTAGCGCAGTACAAAGACAGACCCATTTCAGCAATACTGAGAGGGCTGTACTGTTTCTGCTTCATCAGTTCGGTAACGCGCTCACCTTGTGATAACTGTGCTTTAGTCGCTTCATCAAGATCAGATGCGAACTGAGAGAACGCTGCCAATTCACGGTATTGAGCCAACGCAGTACGAATACCACCAGACAATTTCTTAATAATTTTTGTCTGTGCTGCACCACCAACCCGCGATACCGAAATACCGGCGTTCATTGCTGGGCGGATACCCGCGTTGAACATGTCAGTTTCGATGAAGATCTGACCATCGGTAATGGAGATTACGTTTGTTGGTACGAAAGCGGATACGTCACCGGCTTGGGTTTCGATAACAGGCAGAGCTGTTAATGAACCTGTTTTGCCTTTCACTTCACCGTTGGTGAACTTCTCAACGTACTCTTCAGATACACGAGCACCGCGCTCAAGTAGACGAGAGTGGAGATAAAATACATCACCAGGATAAGCTTCACGACCCGGTGGGCGGCGTAGCAAGAGTGAAATTTGACGGTAAGCCCAAGCTTGCTTGGTCAAATCATCATAAATAATCAGTGCGTCTTCGCCACGGTCACGGTAGTACTCACCGATAGTACAACCAGTAAACGGTGCAATGAACTGCATAGACGCTGGATCAGATGCGGTTGCCGCAACAACAACGGTGTGATCCATTGCGCCGTGCTCTTCTAACTTACGCACAACCGCTGCGATAGAAGATGCTTTCTGACCAATTGCAACGTAGACACATTTAATACCAGAAGACTTCTGGTTAATAATGGCATCGATTGCAACCGCTGTTTTACCAATCTGGCGGTCACCGATGATCAACTCACGCTGACCACGTCCGATGGGTACCATAGCATCAACAGCTTTAAGGCCGATCTGCACTGGCTGGTCTACCGATTTACGCCAAATTACACCAGGTGCAACTTTTTCAATTGCATCGGTGATTTTAGCGTTAATTGGGCCTTTACCATCGATTGGGTTACCCAGTGCGTCAACAACGCGACCTTGTAACTCAGGACCAACAGGTACTTCTAAAATACGACCTGTACATTTACAGGTTTGACCTTCAGCGATTCCTAAGTAGTCACCTAATACCACGGCACCTACCGAGTCACGCTCAAGGTTAAGGGCCATACCAAAACGGCCACCTTCAAACTCTATCATTTCACCGTACATCACTTCGGTTAAACCGTGGATACGTACGATACCGTCAGATACGGATACTACCGTGCCCTCATTCTGGGCTTCAGCAGACACATCTAATTTGTCGATGCGCTGTTTGATAATATCGCTAATCTCGGATGGATTCAGTTGCTGCATGCTCTGTTCCTCAATCCTATTCTCTAAACGCTCAGGAATTTATTGCTTCAGCGAGTTTCGCTAAGCGACCGCGCACCGAGCCATCTATTACCAAGTCACCTGCTTTCACAATAACACCACCCAGTAATGAAGGATCAGTGTTAGAGCAAACCTTGACTTCGCGTGCCAATTTTTTGCCTAAAACTTCAGCAAGACGCTTTTCAGACTCTGAGTCCAGCGCGAACGCTGTGGTCAGTTCTACATCCACTGTACGTTCTTGGATGGCCTTTTGCGCATCAAATAGTTCGCTTATAGTCGGGAGTAATCCCAAGCGCTTGTTCTCTGCGAGTATCTTAATGAAATTTTGTCCGCCAGCATTTAATGTATCCCCGCAAACGTCTATAAACGTTTGCGCTTGCTGTGCGGTTGTCATCGCCGGAGAACTTAAAAACTTCTGTACTTCCGGTTGTTGAGTAACGGCTGCTGCTGTTACCAGCATTACCGACCATTCACCCAACGCCGATGTAGCTAAAGCGTGCTCAAAAGCCGCTTTAGCATAGGGTCTAGCTGTTGTGCTTAATTCCGCCATGATCAACCTCGCTTAAAGGCTTGCGGCCAGCTTGTCGACCATGTCTTTATGAACAGACTCATCGATAGATGCTTCAAGCACTTTTTCAGCGCCAACCAAAGCAAGCGTAGCAACTTGTGAACGCAGTTGTTCTTTAGCGCGGTTCACATCTTGCTCAATCTGTGCTTCAGCAGCTGCTTTCAGGCGTTCGCCTTCAGTTCGTGCTACGTCTTTCGCTTCTTCAACGATCTGGCTAGCGCGTTTGTTAGCTGCATCAATAATGCCTGCCGCTTCCGTTTTCGCTTCGCGTAATTGCTTGGTCGCCTTTTCTTGAGCTAACTCAAGGTCGCGGCCAGCGCGATCCGCAGCATCCAGACCATCAGCGATTTGCTTTTCACGCTCGTCCATTGCTGTGCGAATAGCGCCCCATACAAATTTGTAGGAGAACCACACAAAGAACAGAAAGCTGATCGATTGTCCAATCAGTGTGAGATTAATATTCACGCCGATACCTCTGCTGTATGAATTTGCTGTTGGTGTTTTTTAGCTGCGTGCAATTATGCTGGCAAACCTGGAACAACAACAAACAGAACGTACATTGCAATACCAACGCCGATCATTGGAACCGCATCAAGCAGACCAGCGATAAGGAACATTTTACCTTGCAACATTGGCGCTAATTCTGGCTGACGTGCTGAACCTTCCAGCAACTTACCGCCCAAGATTGCAAAACCAATTGCAGTACCCAGTGCGCCGAAACCAATCATTAATGCAACAGCGATCAGTGCTAAACCCATGGTAGTTCTCCTACTTTCAACTTTAAGTTAATAAAAATGGTAATCAATGAAACTGGTCTTCTTCTTCAATTTGGTGTGCTGTAGCCATGTAGACGATCGTTAACACCATGAAGACGAATGCTTGCAGCGTAATTACAAGAATGTGGAATACTGCCCACGCCCACTGTAATACCCCAGCGAATATCCCTAATACCAAGCCGGCACCAAACATAGTCGCAATCAAAATAAAGATCATTTCACCGGCATACATGTTGCCGAACAACCGAAGACCTAGAGAAATTGGCTTAGAAATCCAAGAGATAGCTTCTAGCGCGAAGTTTATCGGCACCAGTAAAATATTTACATACCACTTTGGACTATGGAAAGGGTGCAAGGTCAACTCTTTAACAAAGCCCATAAATCCTTTTTTGGCGATGGTAAAGTAAACCATCAAGCCAAATACTGTGAAGCCCATACCCAAAGTCACGTTTGGATCTGTTGTGGGGACAACTTTAAAGAAGAAATGCGGATTACCTGTAACCCAACCCATAAAAGCGGGGATCCAATCTACGGGTACCAAATCCATGGTATTCATTAGAATGATCCACATAAAAATAGTTAGTGCCATTGGCGCGATCATGGCATTTTTATGATGGAAGCCGTCTTTTACAGTTTGATCAATGAAACCAATGATCATTTCTAATAAGTTTTGTGATCCGCGTGGAACACCGCTATGGGCGCGCTTAGCAATACGGGCAAAGATCAACAAAAACAAAAAGCCCAAACCTATAGACCACAACATTGAGTCAACATGGATTGCCATAAAACCCATTGCTGCTGCTTCAACACTGCTGTGAGCTAATGTCCATGTATCTTGTGTTAGTACTTCGTGCACATGTCCTGATTCATCAAGACGTTCGTAGCCAGCAGGAAGTTTCCCATAGGTAAGGTTTGTAAGATGGTGCTGGATATAACCAACGGTAGTTTGCGATTCACCTGCCATGTGTCACTCTCGTAAATGTTAACGCGTTGACCAAATTTTCAATTCTTTTTGCCTAATACTGCATAACGAGCAAGTATTACAGCGTTTAACAGCATAACGAACAGATATGCCAAAAATACTACAAATACATGTAAGGGCTGAACAAATATAAACGTTGCAGCAAATAACACCAATGTGGTCACAAATTTTCCGGTTTCACCCCGATAGAAAGACCGAGATACTTCGCGTGCGAATGCCGCACCAGTGTAAAGAAATACTTGGCGCGCGAAATATGCATTCGGCACTACGGAAATCATTCCCCCGATAAATAATGAATAAGCCATAATCTTATCCAAGGGAATCAGCATGACGCTGACAAATAAAACAAGAGCACATTGAAAACTGTATATTTTCAGTATCGGTGGTCGACTAATTTTATGGACAGTACGGGGGCTCTCCCGCTCTTTTACCACTGCCATGCCATCACCACTTACGCCTTTTGAGGCCGATTTTGTACTTGTTCTGCTTGTCCAAAACGGGGCGAATTATAGGGACTATATGATCAATGTTCAACCAATTTAAAATTTCATAGTGGTAATGTTATGTATTCATCAAATCTATTTAAGTCTATGGAATCAGTAATTTACCTAGGTCAACAACATGTAACTTAGTTAAAAACACCACATAATGTAAGGTTTTTTCCTTCTGTACACAAAATAAGCTATTTAATGTGCTTTAGAATCCCATCTAGCTCTTCTAGATTAGAGTATTTAACCGTTAATGTGCCACGACCTTTTGCTGTGTATTGAATAGTTACTGGTGAACCTAACTTTTCAGACAAACTTTCTTGCAGCTGTTTTACATCAGGATCTAAGGTCATTGCCTTTTTTGATTTATCAGCTGTATTTTCTTCTGCGAGGCGCCTAACCAAGGCTTCTGTTTGTCTTACTGATAATCCTTTGCTAACCACTGTGGATGCAGCTGAGGATTGCTGTTCTTGAGCTACACCCAGTAAAGCACGAGCGTGGCCCATTTCAATATCACCATTTTCGAGTAATTTCTGTACCTCTTCGCGTAGACCCGTAAGGCGTAGTAAATTGGTGATTGTAGTGCGAGATTTCCCCACTAATTGGGCAATTTCCGCATGGGTTAATTCAAATTCCTTTTGTAAGCGCACCATTGCTAGCGCTTCTTCCATAGGATTAAGGTCTTCACGTTGTAAATTTTCTATCAGTGCCATTGCCGCGGCGGCTTCGTCTGGCACGTCTCGGATTAAAGCTGGAACTGAATCCAATCCGGCAAGTTGCGATGCTCGCCACCTGCGTTCACCCGCGATAATTTCATAACGATCGGTATCAATTGGTCGCACAACAATGGGCTGCATGATGCCTTGTGACCGAATAGAGTTTGCTAGCTCTTCCAAAGCTTCTGGCTGCATATCACGACGTGGCTGGTAGCGGCCACGTTGCATATATTCAATGGGGAGATTGCGTAGCGTGCCATCGCTGGGTACTGATGTTTCATGAGCGCCCGAATCACTTGGCGCATCATTACTTGTATTAGCGACTGTGCTTATCTCCACCGGGTCCGCCGCCGATGCGCCAAGTAGTGCATCCAGCCCGCGGCCCAATCCTCTTTTTTTAACCATTAATCTGTTCAGCCTGTGTGTTAGCGCCCGATGCGGTAGTAGTATCTGCCGCCACCGCGCGACGTAGTACTTCTCCTGCCAATGCTAAGTAAGCTAGGGCACCTTTTGATTGTTTATCATAAAATAAAATAGGCAAACCATGGCTTGGGGCTTCAGCAAGCCTGACATTACGTGGAATTACGGTGCTATATACTTTATCGCCAAAATGACGACGCAATTCATCGGTAACTTGATTCGTTAAACTATTGCGACCATCGTACATGGTTCGCAATAGACCCTCTATTTCTAAACCGGGGTTAATTAACTGCTTAACTCTATTGATGGTATTTACCAGTGCGCTTAATCCCTCCAATGCATAATACTCACACTGCATGGGAATGATCACGCCGGTGGCGGCGGCAAGTGCGTTTACAGTCAGCATGTTCAATGATGGCGGGCAGTCTATTAGAATATAATCATATTGTTGTGCGACGAGGGCTAATGCTTCACGCAGACGAAACTCTCTGCCAATCTCATTGATCAACTCTACTTCGGCAGCAGTAAGGTCTTGATTAGCAGGTAATACCGAGAAGCCACTTTCCGGCGCCGATACAATGCACTCAGTAATTGGTTTACTGGCTACAAGTACATCGTAAACAGAGTTTTCTAAGCTACTTTTGTCAATACCACAACCCATTGTGGCGTTTCCTTGAGGATCAAGGTCTACCAATAAAATGCGGCGTTTGGTTGCAGCTAAAGATGCGGCTAAATTTACGCTCGTCGTGGTTTTACCGACACCACCTTTCTGATTGGTAATTGCGTATACCTTAGCCACTGGATTTTCCTTAAATTTGACTTTACAGCCACTGGATTAGCGGCGTGCGAGCACTAATAGATGCCTCTCTTCGTCAACATTTGGCACCGACAACGAATAAGAATGTTCGACGATAAAGTGTTTTGGAACTTGACTCAACTCTGTTTCAGGGAAAATACCTTTCATAGCGTAAAGTTTACCCCCTGGTAAAAGATGCTTTTCACACCCCGTTACCATATCTTGCAGGGAGGCAAATGCACGTGATAACACACCATCATAAGCGGATTCTGGCGTAAAAAGCTCAACTCGCTCAGTATGTACACTGACATTTTCAAGTTTCAGCTGCTGGCGGACCTCTATCAAAAATCGCGTTTTTTTACCGTTACTATCCAATAAAGAAAAGTGCTTTTCAGGGTATAAGATGGCAAGTGGAATACCTGGTAAACCAGCGCCAGTACCTACATCTAAATAACGCATGGCGTTGATATACGGCGCAATACTTAAACTATCAAGGAGATGTTTACTAACCATCATTGCCGGATCGCGAATTGCGGTAAGGTTATAGGCCTTATTCCACTTTTGCAGCAAGTTAAGGTAGCTGATTAATAATTCACTTTGCGCATCACTAACATTGATATCTAAATCTGCTATTCCAGCAAGAAGCCTATTTTTTAATCCTTCCACTCAGGCTGATTTCCTATCTAACAAACCGCGTTTTTTCAAATATATCAATAGTAAAGAGACAGCCGCAGGAGTAACCCCTGGTATCCGAGATGCTTGCGCCAGCGTCATTGGCCTTGTGCTAGCTAATTTTTGCTTTACTTCGTTTGATAGGCCTTCGATAACACTATAATCAAAATCCAAAGGTAGTTTGGTGTTTTCATAGCGGCGTAAGCGGTCTATTTCTTCCTGTTGTCTACCAATATAACCTGCGTATTTAATTCCAATTTCTATTTGCTCAGCGACTTGCTCACTGACTTTAGACTCTGGTTCAGCGACTAAAGCAGCTAGGTCGTTGTATTTTAGTTCAGGCCGTTTTAGCAATTCTAATAAATTGTATTCATGGCTAAGCGGTTTTTCGATCTTGGTCATTAACGACTTGGCTGCTTCACTATTGGGCTGTATCCAGAATGAGGCTAACCGTGCACGTTCTTGTTCAATACCTTCTCTTTTTTCACAGAAAGCAGCCCAGCGAACATCATCAACCAAGCCCAGCTCGCGGCCTTTTTCTGTTAATCGAATATCCGCATTGTCTTCACGTAATAACAAACGATATTCGGCCCGTGAGGTGAACATACGATAAGGCTCTTTGGTGCCCATCGTAATTAAATCATCAACTAAAACACCGATATAAGCTTCATCGCGTCGAGGACACCATGACTCACGACCTTGTGCAAGTAAAGCTGCGTTGGCTCCGGCTAATAATCCTTGTGCAGCAGCTTCCTCGTAACCCGTGGTGCCATTAATTTGCCCAGCAAAAAATAAACCAGCCACAAATTTAGTTTCTAAAGAGTACTTTAAGTCTCTTGGTTCAAAATAATCGTACTCAATAGCGTATCCAGGCCGAGTCATGTGAGCATTTTCAAAACCTTTGATCGAGCGGACTAAATTAAGCTGAACATCAAAAGGTAAGCTTGTAGATATCCCATTTGGATAGAGCTCATGTGTGTTCAATCCCTCTGGCTCTATAAAAATCTGATGTGAATCTTTATCGGCAAAGCGATGTACTTTATCTTCAATAGAAGGACAATAACGAGGGCCAATTCCTTCGATAACCCCAGTGTACATGGGAGATCGATCTAGACCAGATCGAATTATATCGTGGCTTCTACTGTTGGTATGAGTAATCCAGCAACAAACCTGTTCAGGATGCTGACTTTGATTCCCCAAATAAGACATAACAGGTCTTGGCGTGTCCCCCCATTGAGATTCTAAGCCATCAAAATTAACTGTTTTTGCATCAATTCTCGGTGGAGTGCCGGTTTTAAGTCTATCAACTCGGAAAGGAAGTTCTCGTAAGCGAGTCGCAAGCGCTAAAGATGGTGGATCACCAGCTCTACCTCCACTGTGATTATCAAGACCAATATGGATTTTTCCACCAAGGAACGTGCCTGCGGTCAAAACAACAGTTTTACTAAAAAATTTCAGTCCTATATTGGTTACAACACCACGGACTTGATTGTTATCAACGATAAGATCGTCAACTGCTTGCTGGAAAATAGCTAGATTTTCTTGGTTTTCAAGAATACTACGTATAGCAGCTTTATAAAGGACTCTATCAGCTTGCGCCCTTGTTGCTCTTACAGCAGGTCCTTTGCGTGCATTTAATACTCTGAATTGGATGCCACCCAAGTCTGTTGCTTTAGCCATAGCTCCGCCTAAAGCATCAATTTCCTTTACAAGATGACTCTTTCCAATACCACCAATTGCGGGATTGCAGGACATTTGACCTAAGGTTTCAATGTTATGGGTTAATAAGAGTGTGGAACAACCCATTCTGGCTGCAGCGAGCGCGGCTTCAGTACCGGCATGACCACCACCTATAACAATAACATCGTAGTTCTGCGGATAATCCACAAGGCACCTGAAGAAGTTTAGAGAAGAAGACGCGAAATTATACTTGGATCTCTGAGTCCTGCAATGAATTGGTGATATTTTAATCAATTGCATTTCTATAATATAAGTATATATATTCTAATATCTTTGTTTACTTATGTTTAATGTAATTATTAAGAACAGCTTGTTTTGTTGATAAGTTAACTATCTTATTGATAATAAAAGACTTTGTTGGTTTATAACTACCTGTTTTATCCACATATAAGTTGTCAAATTCATGGATACCCCTTGTGGGTGAAATGTGGGTAAGTTTATCTTTATTTTTAGCTTGTGGATAAGTCGTTGTTTGATGGGTACTTACCCACGGTCTTAGGGGAGCTTGTACCGAGATATTCAGTAGAGATAATAGCTCATCTTCTCTTTAAGAATATTGAGGGAAACGGGTTTACTTAGAAAATCATTCATTCCAACGGAGAAGCAGCGTTTTTTGTCTTCTTGAATGTTGTTTGCTGTTAGGGCGATGATGGGGATAGTCGAATATTTCTTGTTTGCGCGTATTTGAACACTTGCTTCATAGCCATCCATTATGGGCATTTGTAAATCCATTAGAATGATATCTACATTTTGATTTTGTAACTCAGTTAAACATTCTTCGCCATTGTTTGCTGTTATCGCTAGCATACCCCAGCGTTTCACTATACTAGCCACTAACATTTGGTTTATTGGATTATCTTCAACAATCAGTACTTTTTTACCAACGAGTATATTTTTTTGCTCTTCAGTATTATTAACAGGAAGTTGTTTTGATTCGTATCGGCAAATCCATCTAACAGTAAATGTTGTACCTTTACCGAGGCTGCTTTCCATTGTAATGTCTGCATTTTTTAACTCGCAGAGTCGTTTAACAATGGCTAGACCTAAGCCCGATCCACTGTAGCGGCGTTGATTTGATCCATCTACTTGACGAAAGCTGTCAAAAATAATTTTGTGGTCTGTTTCCTTAATACCAACTCCGGTATCAGCTACAGTAAGTGTTATTTGTATATTTTCGTCATTCAATTTCTTACCATTTAGGGTGATATCTATTGACCCTGTGTGTGTAAATTTAACGGCATTAGCGGTTAAATTAAGAATGATTTGACGTATACGGGTGCTGTCTCCATAAATATTAATAGATTGAAGTTCATCAGCAATTTTATAATTGAAATCAACACCTTTGCTTTTAGATTCGAGAGCTAGCGGTGTTAGTGACATTTCAAATAAAGAAGAGGGTGAAAATAGTTGCCTATCTAGTTTAATGTCACCTTTTTCAATATTTGAATAATCAAGTATATTGTTAACGATATTAAGTAAATGCTCACTAGAATGAGTAGCTATATTAATATATTTACTTTGTTCCTCGCTTAGAGGAGTTGTTGTTAATAGTTGTAGCATACCCAAGGCACCATTTAGAGGTGTTCTCAATTCATGGGTCATTGTTGCTAAAAATAAACCTTTCGCTTTATTTGCCTCATCAGCTTCTGTTTTAGCTAATTGTAGTTGTTCAAGACGATTCGTTATTTCATGTTGTTGTTTTTCTAAGCTTTGTGCCATTTCATTTATATTTTTTTGTAAATCACCCATCTCACCTTGTTCTATAACATTAATTCTTTCACCTAGCTCTCCAGAAGCTATATTCTTAGTGAAATTCTTAATTTCGGCTAATGGTTGAGATAATCTTCTGCTTATAATCCAGGCCACATAGATACAAATTATAATTGAAAGTACACCAATCAAACTTGACACTAAAATTATCTTACGCTGAAGTTTTAATAAGGTATTTTTTGATTGCTTTATAATTACTTCACCAATCTTGTTTCTTGGACCTAATACAGACGTTTTTTCTCCAGTGAATGAATCGCTGATCTCTATATTACTTTGATATATGGGGATAGTTACTGTGTTGAATTCTCCCAGTATATTTTTCTCAACACTTACATTGTCCTTAGAGATGAAGTTATTGACAGTAATAGAAGAAATTTCTCGAATTAATGCAGATTTCATTATTTCTATTAATTGAGAGTTATTGCCGCTTATAATTGCTAGTTCACTTGATGCTGCTATGTTTTCTGCTATACGTATTGCAATTTCTTTTTGACTAAATGCTGCATCATTTAATCGCGTAATCAGTGAATAAGTGAATAGTGATATAAAAACAATGAGTGCTGGTGATATTCCAGCAATAAGTATTTGTTGAAATAATGTGTTCTTTTTAAATCCTAGTAATCTCACTTATTATCCCCTTGGTTGAGAATAATATTTTCTAAGGTTTCTTCATTATCAATAATAAGACCTAAAGACTCGGCTACACTATAATTTATTTTCACTTTAAATTTACTTGGGTATTGTGACGGGGGTAATTTATTACTATCAATATAATTATTGATCATTGCGATTAAGTCATCTGCATACTGGCTAGGTGAAGAGAGTATTGTTCCTAGGGCTCCAGCTATAACAAATCCTTCTGTTGGACCAATAATAACTGTTTGGTGCCTATAACTACTTAGTAGGATTGGTCTTATTGTTTTTGAATTAAAAATATCATTTTCTGATGTGGCAATAAGAATGTCATTACTTTGAATTAACTTGTTTATACTTCTTATTATATTTTTTTCTACTATCTTTGTTTTATTTATTGTCAATGATTCTGTTATTTTAGTCAGTTCTGATATTTCATTTTCGTATCGCTCATCTTTGTAAGCTACACCTATTTTTTTAACTTCATTACCAAATATAGCTTGTATTAATGACAATTGCCTTGATAAAGGCTGATCTGAAAATAATGCAGATGATTTGATTAATTCTAATTTTTGATAATTTTTAGAATTAACATACAAGGCAAATCTAGCTTTGTAGTTTTTTTCATTAAGTAGTGGTATTAGTTTTTCAGAAACAATAACTAATATATCACCTTGTTTATTGTCATCAGGTAAACTATTTATATATGTGTTTACTGTATATTTTTCACTAGAATCTATCTTTTTTGATAATCTATCTAATATTTCATTATTATTAGGTAAAATTAGGTCGACTGTCATTCCTCTATCATCGTTACTGTAGGATAACGTTGATAGAGAAAGTAGGGTAATTGTTAATAATCCATATAGTAAATTTTTCAAGAAGCTATTCCTTGCTCTTGCGAAACCTAATATTTAAAGTTTAACCCGATAAACTGTCGGAGATCATTTCTATATATATTATCACTAAGTAATTCACTATCTTGATCATGTCTATACTGTCCAGTATAGGTAATTTCAAAACTGGTATTTTTGAAACTTACTTCCTTTGCGATACGAAAATCACTTCTAAAGAATTTGTTTTTTGATGTGCCAATAGCCCTAGCATAGTATTGTGTTAGAGATATATTGTAGTTATTTTTTGTTCTGTAACTAAGCAACGCGCTAGCTGAATTTTTAGGAGTAAAACTTGTTTCTGTACTTTCTGTGAAAGGTTGATCTGAGCTGCTGTATGCTTTACTTCTTATGTAAGCATAACTTACGTGGACAAGCCATTGATGACTTGGTCGATAATCTATTTCAGTTTCGATACCAGATTGTTTTAAATTACCATTGTTAATTGGATCAAATCGCTCTAGTGATATTGAATTTGATATTAGACGCTCTAGTTGATCATTAAATACTTTTACATCTAACTGAAAGTTATAACGGTGAAAATTACCGTAGTACCCGATTTCTCTAGAAGCGATTTGTTCTGGTTTTAAATTTGGGTTACCAACTGCCGTTTGAATAAATTCACCTTCAGTTTGGCCGTCGGGTGAAGGTCTTATATTTCTTGCGGTATAACTCCAATCCGCTGATGTTTCATGTAGGTCTGGGGTTCTTATTGCTTTTGAATATACTGCCCTAAAACTATGACCATTTGATAAATGGTAGTGGGCAGCAATGCGCGGTGAATAGTTTTTACCAATATTCTTTTCATACTCATAAGAACCTCCTAGATTAAAACTTATCTTTTTTGTTATTTTTTTCTCTGCATTAAAAAATATTTGATAATTATTACTATTGAGTGTGGTTCCATAGTAAGTTTCTGAAGATGTGCGTGATTTTATTAAATGTATACCTGCAATTGTTTTGAAACTGTCGTTCCATATATAAGTGTCTTGCAAATCGACATCTTGACGGCTTCCTCGTAAATCCTCATTTGCATCTGCTAGTACGACAGCGGATGGATTATTATTTAGACCAAGTAAAAAAGGTGGGCCTTGTACTGTCCATCTATGTATTTGTTTCTGAGATGACAAGTTGTAGTTGAATGTTACTTTATGTCGACCTGAAAGTTCTTTTTCAATTTTACTTGAAAAGTAATAATCTTTTGTTTTAGTTATTGGCTGAGTTACGTCAATATCTGATAAGTCGTCGGTTGTTTCTCCGGTTTTATATCCCAATCCTAAACTTATAGTGTAATCATCTATATGGGATTCGTAACGGGTGTTAAAAAGTTTACTAGATTTACTATCAAATCGTTCATTTCCATTCCGATCTATATCAAATCCATCATCCTGAATACTTGCTGCTGTAACCCTGTAGCTGCCGTTGAATATTTCATCTGCGTAGCTGACTCTATAATTCTCTGTATTTTCTGTGCCATAAAGAATATCGGTTTCGTAACGATTAACGTCACTTGGATGACGAGTTATTATATTTATCACACCTAGGAATGCATTTGCACCGTAACTAGCACTAGAAGGACCACGAACTACTTCGATGCGTTCAATATCTTGTATTGAAATTGGAATATCATTCCAATCAACAGTAGCTAAACCTGGTTGGTAGACGGATCGACCGTCGATGAGAACCTGCATTCTTCTAGAGTCACGGTAGTTCGTACCATGATAACTTACAACGTAGTTCCAACCGTCTCTAGCGCCAACAGAAGTTCCTGGGATTAGTCGAAACAGTTCAGGAATTTCTTTTAAACCAGATGCGGTAATCATTGCCCTATCAATCACACTGACACTGGCGGGGACCTCACTGCGGTTTTGTTTAAGTCGGGCGGGAGTTAATACCATGGGAAGTTCATCACTATCCCAGGTATTAGCGTAAAGCGGAAGATTAAGAGTGAATAATATTAAGACACTGATAGCTATAGTGTGTTGTAACGATGGTCGGTGCATCCGCAATCCCTTGGTACATTAGAGCTCTTCTAAGTGTAGCCTTAATTGCAGGTTTTTTGCTATTGAAGTTAGTGTTTTGTGGAGTAATTATTTTCCAATACAAAAACTAGAAAAGATACGACCGAGAAGGTCATCTGAGCTGAATTCTCCGGTAATTTCACTAAGGGCATTCTGTGCTAGACGAAGTTCTTCAGCTAATAACTCCCCTGCATTGTAAGTTTTAAGTTGTTGTTCACCGTTATATATATGGTCTCTTCCACGTGTTAGCGCATCAATATGGCGTCGTCGGGCTATGAATGGAGTATCGCCGTCATCGTATCCTACACAGGATTTTAGGTGTTCTCTTAGGCTATCAATACCAAGGTTTTCTTTCGCTGAGATATAAATGCTATCTTGGGTGTTGTTTTCTGGTTTAACTGTGAGATTGGTTAAATCACACTTGTTATATATTAGCGTTAATTTTTTTTGTTCTACAAAAATATCAAATTCTGGAGGTATAGCCGATTTTTCTTTATTGTCGTTTTGACTGTCTATAACCAGTAGTATTCGGTCAGCTTGACTAATTTCCGCCCAGGCCCGTTTTATACCCTCAAGTTCTACTGGATCATTGCTGTCACGTAAACCTGCAGTATCAACAATATGAAGAGGCATACCATCGATAAGAATATTTTCTCTAAGTATATCTCTTGTTGTTCCAGCTATATTTGTAACTATTGCTGACTCTCTTCCTGCTAAGGCATTGAGTAAACTCGATTTTCCAGCGTTTGGCTTTCCCGCTATAACAACGGTCATTCCCTCTCTGAGTATGCTACCTTGTTTTGCAGAATTAAATACGCCTTCAATGTGCGTTTTTATAGCCTCAAGTTCATTAGCAACTCTCCCGTCGCTAATGAAATCTATTTCTTCTTCTGGGAAATCTATTGCCGCTTCAACATAAATACGAAGTAACGTAATAGCTTCTACTAGTGCATTTATTTCTTTACTGAAATGCCCTTCTAAAGAACGTAATGCTTGTCTTGCCGCTTGCTCAGAAGCACTATCAATTAGATCCGCAATTGCTTCAGCTTGAGCTAAATCAATTTTGTTGTTTAAAAAAGCCCTTTCTGAAAATTCCCCTGGTCTAGCCATTCTGACGCCTTGATTAATAACCGAGCGCAACAAACAGTCGAGAATAATGGGTCCGCCATGTCCTTGAAGCTCGAGGACGTCTTCACCTGTAAATGAGTTTGGACCAGGGTAGTAAATAGCAATACCTTGATCAATCGATGTGGTACCAGTGGGTGTAACTTCTAGAAAGCGGCTGTAATGAGCATAACGAGGGATTAGTTTGGGTATATCGAGCATATTGCGCGCAATATCTTGGCATTGAGGTCCAGATATTCGGACAATGCCCACACCACCTTTTCCTGGTGGTGTGGCTATTGCAGCAATTGTGTCGCTTGAGTAATTCATTTTTGCTTAGCGAGTGGCTAAGCCGCTCTCCTTCTTCTCTATGCGTTTAGTAATAATATACTGTTGAATGATAGAGAGAGTGTTGTTGACTACCCAGTATAAAACTAATCCAGCAGGGAAAAACAGGAAGAAGAATGTAAACACTATGGGCATCCATTGCATTATTTTTGCCTGCATTGGATCAGGTGGTGCTGGATTTAAACGCTGTTGAATAAACATTGATAAACCCATGATAAGTGGCATAACAAAATATGGGTCCATTGCAGAAAGGTCGTGTATCCAAAGTACGAATGGAGCATGTCGTAATTCAATACTTTCCATTAACACCCAATATAGAGAAATAAACACAGGCATTTGTACCACCATTGGAAGACATCCTCCCAAGGGGTTAATTTTTTCTTTTTTGTACAGCTCCATCATTGCTTGTGATTGTTTTTGACGATCGTCCGCATAGCGCTCTTTAATTTCAGCGAGTTTGGGCTGAAATTTTCGCATATTAGCCATTGAGGTAAATGCTTTTTGATTCAGCTGGAAAAAAGCGGCTTTAACTAAAATTGTGACCCCTATAATTGAGAAACCCCAGTTGCCGAGTACAGAATGTATTTTGGTCAACAACCAGAACAAAGGCTGGGCTATCCACCAAAGCCAGCCGTAATCAACCGTCAGTTCTAGGCCAGGAGATATTTCTTGGAGACTATATTGGTCTTTGGGGCCGGTATAAAAACTAGCGCTTATCGTACCTTGGCTTTGCGGAGCGACGGTAACTGCAGCACTGGTTACGCGAGCTATATTCATATTTTGTTGGGTAACAATCGTGCTTAACTCATTAACACTGTCTGGGGTTGGTACCCAAGCACTAACGAAGTAATGCTGAACTATACCTATCCAACCGCCATTCACGGTTGCTTTAACTGGTTTATCCTGCATTTTGCTAAAGGTCGATTTTTTATACAAATCTTCATTTGTAGCATAGGCAACACCGATAAAGGGTTTCATAGCGAACATGCCACCGTCATCATTGACACTTGGGTCATCGCTGTTGCCGCGTTTTAGCTGGCCGAAAAAGCTTGCTTGGAATGTGTCATCGCTTTTGTTGTCAATTAAGTATTTGACCTGAATAAGGTATTCACCGCGGCTTAGTTCAAACCGTTTAGTTATTGTTACGGTGTCACTGTATTTATAATATAAATCTACATTTAAGGTGTCGGAGTCTTCGCTAATTGCATAACTTGCTGATTTGGCGGAAAAATAAGGACGACCTTTTGACGTATCTGTTGCGTTGTTGCCGATTAAGCCACTTTGGGCAATATAATTTCGTGTATCGTTATTTTCTAGAATAACAAAAGGATCTTCAGACTCTAAACTAGCTGTATATTTGGGTAGCCCAGCATAAATGATGTCACCACCATGTAAGTCGATTTTGATATCTAAAACATCAGTTTGAACAGTTATATGTTTGACCTTTGTGTTGGTATCACTCTTGATGTCATCAATTTCACTGTTGCTTGTAATGGCGGGAAGGTCGTTATTGTCATTACTTGTAGTGGGTGCAATCGCGGTGCTAGCACTAGACTGGGTCGTGGTGGGTGAGCTTACTTCAAACTTTTGCCATTCTATTAATAACATAAGTGATAGCGCAGCGACGGCGGCGATAAGGAGATAGCGCTGAAAATCAATCATTGCTTGATTGCCTTGATAAATTAAGTTCGTTGGAATGACAGTGACAACTAGGTACGGGATCGTAGCCGCCATCGTTAAATGGGTGGCATCGGCCTATTCGTTTAAGGCTGAGCCAGCTACCACGGAGAGCGCCGTGTTTTTGTAAGGCTTCAACTGCATAGCTTGAGCAGCTGGGATAGAAACGGCAATGCGGAGCCATCAGCGGACTGATAAACAGGCGGTAAAAATGGATGCAGGCGATAAGCAAGCGCTGCATATTAACTAGCCCTCTTGCTGGCGAAAGCGTTTCTCAGCTCGTTTCTCTAATTGATGCCAAAGCTGATTGCAGGTTTCATTCAGTTTTTTGTTACTAAGATCACCCAGACCACGTCTGGCTAATACGATAATATCAATACCCTGTAAATTATGCTTATTCATTCTGAACGTTTCTCTAATAACACGCTTTATCCGATTGCGTTGTACAGAGAGTTTGACGTTCTTTTTTGCTATAACCAAACCAAGTCTAGCTCGGTTAAGGTCGTTTTTTCGTGCTAAGAACAACAGTTCGGCGGTAGATACTTTAAGGCGTGACTCATCAAATACCGCTTGGTATTCGCTGGCATTTAATAGGCGTGAAGATTTCTCAAAGTGAAAACTCACCTTTATACCAGCATAAGCTTATCGTTTAACAGAACTTAAGCTGAAAGAACTGAACGACCTTTTGCACGACGGCGATTGATCAATTTGCGGCCATTTTTTGTAGCCATACGAGCACGGAAACCGTGGTTACGTGCTTTCTTTAAATTGCTTGGTTGGAATGTTCTTTTACTCATGATGCCGTCCGTAATATTGATGAAATTCTGCTACCACTTAAGCGACAGCAGGCACCACCTTTATTAAGGTAGTGAAAAATCGGATCGCGAATTTTAGTGGACATTGAGCTTAATAGCAATGATTTGTAGTTTTTTGTGTTACTTAAGCGTCATACACGCCTATGTACATCTAATTTACATTTTACTAACAGCTTATACACAGGTTGTTTGGGTTTTTTCTATATTGTGTTTATTTTACTCCCATTTTCTTTTTTTATTTTTATAGCTTATTTATCCTGTTGAATAAAAAGGGTTTTTTTGATTTGTTTTAATATTATTAGTGTGAAGAAAGGTGTGGATAAGCTCTGTTTTGACGCGTAGAATGACCAAACTATTTTGTTTGAATTTTATTAGTATCAAGCTTTCAGCTTAGATACATATTTGGAGGTTGTGAGAGTTGTTGGACGCTATTTGGCAGAAATGTATTGCACACTTGCAAGACGAATTGCCTTCTCAGCAATTTAATACTTGGATTCGCCCTCTACGTGTCGAATTTATAGATGATCTTATCCGTCTCTGTGCACCCAATCGATTTGTTAGAGATTGGGTGAATGACCGTTTTTACACTCGTATTGTAGAATTGGTCTCTGAGTTATCGCCTCCAGGAAGAAAATTACATGTTGAGCTTGGTATTGCAGAACGATCTTTAAATGGAGGTTCTCAGCATGGTGTCAGTACTCAGTCCAGTTCTAGTGCTCATCATGCCGCTAGGTCAGCACCAGCTCCTATTCATAATAAGTCCTTTGCCCCGTCTCCTCCTCCGGCCAGCTCTCCAGCTAAGCCTGTTTCATCTTCTGAATCGTCGCCAGCCATTATAACTGGTCAACGGCAAGTTGAGGTTGAAGGCGGTATTCGGCATCAGAGTTCCTTAATGGAATCGTATACCTTTGACACTTTTGTTGAAGGGAAGTCTAACCAACTAGCTAGAGCAGCTGCCAGCCAAGTTGCCAGTAATCCTGGTCGTGGCTACAACCCGTTATTTCTTTATGGGGGGGTTGGTCTTGGTAAAACGCATTTAATGCATGCAGTTGGTAATGCATTAATGGAAAAAAACCCAAATGCGAAAGTGGTTTATTTACATTCAGAGCGTTTTGTTGCAGATATGGTTAAAGCCCTCCAGCTGAATGCGATTAATGAGTTTAAGCGGTATTACCGTTCAGTGGACGCACTTTTAATAGACGATATTCAGTTTTTCTCAGGTAAAGATCGTTCCCAAGAAGAGTTTTTTCATACTTTCAATGCACTGCTTGAAGGTGGCCAGCAAATGATACTTACTTGTGACAGATACCCTAAAGAAATCAAAGGCTTAGAAGAGCGTTTGAAGTCTCGATTTGGTTGGGGGCTGACGGTCGCTGTTGAACCGCCTGAGTTGGAGACTCGTGTTGCTATACTGCTCAAAAAAGCTGAGCAAGAAAATACCGTTCTTCCTTCTGATGCCGCATTCTTTATTGCACAACGTGTTCGCTCTAATGTGAGAGAGTTAGAGGGTGTTTTAAAACGTGTTATTGCCAGCTCGCGATTTATGGCGAAACCAATCGATATTCCATTAATTAAGGAATCGCTAAAAGATTTATTGGCATTACAAGATAAACAAGTCAGCTTGGATAATATTCAGCGCACTGTAGCTGAATATTATAAAATTAAAATTGCGGATTTGATGTCAAAACGACGTAGTCGTTCCGTTGCTCGCCCTCGACAAGTAGCAATGGCCTTATCTAAGGAGCTAACAAATCACAGTCTTCCGGAAATAGGTGAAGGTTTTGGTGGCCGTGATCACACCACAGTGCTTCATGCTTGTCGAAAGATAAAAGAGTTGCGTGAAAGTGATGGTGATATACGGGAAGACTATCAAAATTTAATAAGGCTACTTACCAGTTGATCTGATGTTTAGTGGCGCGTTATATAATACAGTAGTCATAGTTTGTATTAACCTTTAAATTATTACTTAAAAGAACAGGAACTAGGCGCATGAAATTTTCTATTTCGCGGGAAGCGTTGATTAAGCCCTTAAATTTGGTTGCGGGTGTTGTTGAACGCAGGCAAACCTTACCAATTCTTGCGAACGTGCAGCTTGTTTTAAACGGCCAGGAGTTGGCTCTTACCGGTACAGACTTAGAAGTAGAGCTAATTGGTCGTGTTCATTTAGATGATGTTTCAAGTGAGTCGGGTGAAATAACGATTCCAGCAAGGAAACTGGTCGACATTTGTAAAGCCTTGCCAGACGGTTCAGATGTTAAGTTTCAATTGGACGACCAAAAATTAATACTTAAATCTGGTCGTAGTCGTTTTCAGTTATCTACCCTACCCGCAAATGATTTTCCCAGTGTTGAGCAAGCTAAAGGTGGTCAGTCTTTCACGCTTAAACAAGGTGAGTTAAAGCGATTAATAGAACGAACCAGCTTTGCTATGGCACAGCAAGACGTTCGTTATTATTTAAATGGGATGTTGTTTGAAGTTACTAATGGCCAGTTGCGGGTTGTTGCTACAGACGGCCACCGCCTTGCTATGGCGACTTTTCAGGGTGATATTGCTGTTGATACCGCCGCTCATGTCATTGTCCCGAGAAAAGGTGTTGTTGAACTGGCCAGATTGCTGATCAATGAAGATCAAGACGCTGAAGTCATTGTAGGCGGTAATCATATTCGCGTGGTGACAGCTGATTTTACTTTCACTTCCAAATTAATAGACGGTAAGTTCCCTGACTACGACCGGGTGCTACCCCGAAACAGTACCAAAGTTGTTTTGGGTTCAAGGGCAGAACTTAAGCAAGCTTTTGCTAGAACGGCAATATTGTCCAACGAGAAATACCGTGGGATACGGATGCTTCTGACAAGTGGAGAGCTTAGGATTATTGCTAACAACCCTGAGCAAGAAGAGGCGGAAGAAACTGTTGCAGTTGATTATCAAGGCGACAGCTTAGAGATAGGTTTTAATGTAAGTTATTTGCTAGATGTTTTATCGGCAATACATGGTGAGTCCGCGAAATTTTCACTTTCAGACGCCAACAGCTCTACATTAATTGAAGAGGCTGAAGGTGGTGGTTGTCAGTATGTAGTGATGCCAATGCGTTTGTAATGTCTAATCATTACGTGACATGCTTTGTTTCAATTGTATTATATTTCCATGATTTAAGGCGTGTCACTATCTTACCCACCTCTTCCCTCTCCCCTTCTTGTTATATCGAGCCATATGTTTTTTTTCGGTATTACGTATGTATCTAGAAAAATTGAGCATCTATAACTTTAGAAATATACAGCAGGTAGATCTGTCAGGGTTTTGTGCTTTCAATTTTATACATGGCATTAATGGTAGTGGGAAAACCAGCATATTAGAGTCTATTCATACCCTTGCTCTTAGTCGTTCATTTCGTTCCCGTAAGATGGAGTCTGTTATTTCTTATGGGTTTGATGCTTTAACGGTACGTGGAGAGATTGTCGTTGATAATAAAAATGTAAATACGGTTATAGGCGTTAGTCGCCCGAAAAAAGGTTCTGTTGTCGTTAAGATAAATGGTGAAAAGCTGTCCACTGTTGGGGAGCTAGCTGGTGTTTTACCTGTTCAAGTTATTAACCCTGCTAGTTTCGAGCTATTAGAAGGTAGCCCTTCAGTTCGGCGGCAATATCTGGATTGGGGAGTGTTCCACGTGAAACACTCTGGTTTTTATGAATTTTGGCCAAGGTATAGGAAAGCGCTGCTACAGCGTAATTCTTTGCTCAGACGTGGTAATATAGAGGCTTGTCAGCTCGCGCCGTGGGATCGAGAATTAGCGGTTATGGCGGCTTATATACATGAAGAGCGAAAAAAACACTTTAAACTTCTAGAGCAAGCCTTCAATCCTATATATGCTCGTTTGCTTAAACTTAGTGGCGTTGATGATGGGGCAAGTTCTATGCCTCCTCTTAGTATGGTAATGCATGCAGGGTGGAAGGTAGATGAGATCGATTTTGAAGAACACCTGAAAAACAACTTAACAAGTGATCTTAGAGCAGGGTTTACCCGCTCGGGACCACACCGAGCCGATATAGAGTTCAAAATTGGTCGTTTGCCTGCAGGAGATGTACTTTCTCGTGGACAAATTAAAACACTGGTTTGCGCTTTAAAGCTAGCTCAATCAAAAGTTTTACTTGATCAGGGTGTTTCAACGGTTTTTCTTGTCGATGATTTAGCTGCTGAGTTAGACCAGTACCGTTGTATGGCAGTGTTTGCTGAGCTTGTTAGCTTGGGGGTTCAAGTGTTTGCTAGCTCTGTTAAGCGTTCAGATTTAAATGATGAATGGTGCAAAGGAAAAGGCTTGAAAAGGTTTCACGTGGAACATGGGTCCATTGCAGAGTGTTAAAGTGTGATCGTTTTTTTTGACGATTTTCACAGAAGTTTTGGGTGTAAGTAAGGCAGTGTGTTGCTGCGAATATACAATAAGTTGAATGTCCGGCATTCGGATACTGAGGTTGGCTAGAAATGACAGAAAACAGAACATACGATTCTTCTAGTATTAAGGTATTGAAAGGGCTTGATGCCGTTCGTAAAAGGCCTGGAATGTATATTGGCGACACAGATGATGGCTCTGGTTTGCACCATATGGTTTTTGAAGTTGTCGACAATTCAATAGACGAAGCCTTGGCTGGTCATTGTAGTAAAATACAAGTGGTTATCCATGGTGATGAGTCGATTTCTGTTTCAGATGATGGTCGCGGTATTCCAACTGAAATGCATGATGAGGGTGTCACCGCCGCCGAAGTTATCATGACAGTGCTCCATGCGGGCGGAAAATTTGACGACAATACATATAAAGTATCTGGTGGCCTCCACGGTGTGGGTGTTTCGGTCGTTAATGCCTTATCTGAAGAATTGCAGCTTACGATCAGGCGAGGAGGAAGCGTCCATGAGCAGGTTTATAAGCACGGTATCCCGCAGGCACCCTTAAAAATAATCGGTGAAACAGAAAGGTCAGGTACAGAAATTAGGTTTAAACCATCGGCAGAAACCTTTACGAATATTGAGTTTCACTTTGATATCTTAGCTAAGCGTATCCGGGAATTAGCATTTTTAAACTCAGGTATAAACATTGAGCTGATCGATGAGCGAGATGGTAAGAAAGAACAGTTTTGTTATGAAGGCGGTTTAAGTGCTTTTGTTCAGTACTTAAATACAAATAAAACGACAGTAAACAATGTTTTCCATTTCACAACAGAAAGTGATGGCGTTGTTGTTGAGGTTGCGTTGCAGTGGAATGATGGTTTTCAAGAAAACCTGTACTGCTTCACCAATAACATTCCTCAGCGGGACGGCGGTACGCATTTAGCAGGTTTTAGGGCCGGTTTAACGAGAAATTTAAATACGTATATTGAAAAAGAAGGATTGGCTAAAAAAGCTAAGATAGCGACTACTGGTGATGACGCTCGAGAAGGTCTAACAGCCGTTGTTTCAGTTAAAGTCCCTGATCCAAAGTTCTCGTCACAGACTAAAGATAAGCTTGTATCCAGCGAAGTTAAAACAATAGTAGAACAAGCTATGACCGCGAAGTTTGGTGATTTCTTAATGGAAAGCCCAAATGAAGCTAAATTAATAGTTCAGAAAATGCTGGATGCAGCGCGTGCACGTGAAGCTGCGCGTAAAGCGCGTGAGATGACGCGGCGTAAAGGGGCATTAGATATAGCTGGGCTGCCAGGTAAACTTGCTGACTGCCAAGAAAAGGACCCTGCCCTATCTGAATTATACCTAGTCGAGGGTGACTCGGCGGGTGGTTCTGCTAAACAAGGGCGAGATCGTCGTACCCAGGCTATATTGCCGCTGAAAGGTAAAATTCTTAACGTTGAAAAAGCGCGATTCGATAAAATGATTTCTTCCGTTGAGGTCGGTACTATCGTAACGGCATTAGGCTGCGGTATTGGGAAGGAAGAGTTTAATGTAGAAAAATTACGTTATCACAGCATTATTATCATGACTGATGCTGATGTGGATGGGTCACATATCCGTACCCTCCTCTTAACTTTCTTTTTTAGACAAATGCCTGAATTGATTGAAAATGGCCATATATTTATAGCACAGCCACCACTTTTTAAAATTGGTCGTGGCAAGCAGCATCAATATTTGAAAGATGAACCCGCACTAGCTAATTACCTAACCCAGTCTGCACTGGATGGTGCCGCGCTGTATGTTAACCCAGATGCAGCACCCATTGGTGGTGCTGGTTTGGAAGAGCTGATAGTTCAATACCGCCGCGTTGATAGTATTATTGCAAGGCTCTCACGCCTTTATCCTGTTGGAGTGCTTCGTGAAATGACGTATATGCCTGTACTCAATGCCGACGAGTTAGGAGTTAAAACTATTGTTGCGAGTTGGGCTGAAAAATTAGCGGAAGTCACCGTTGAATTAGAGCAAAGAGATGCCCAGCATCGCTATGATGTTCGCGTTGTGGAAGATCCTGAGTTACATATTTTCTTGCCCGTGATTGATATTATTTCTCATGGAGTGAGTGATCACTATCAGTTTGGGCGTGATTTCTTCAAGTCTGCCGATTACCAAGCAATCGTTTCTTTGGGTCAAAGTCTGCAAGGATTACTAGAAGAAGGCGCGTATATTAAACGTGGCGAAAGAACGAAAGACGTCAGTGATTTTTCTGATGTAATTAATTGGCTTATGCAGCAAGCGGAGCGTGGTTTTAATGTTCAGCGCTATAAAGGTTTGGGTGAAATGAACCCTGAGCAGCTTTGGGAAACGACAATGGATCCTGAGGCCCGCCGTATGTTGAGAGTTACAATAGAAGATGCTGTTGCTGCGGATCAGATATTTACCACCCTTATGGGTGACCATGTAGAGCCACGCAGAGACTTTATTGAAACTAATGCACTTAAAGTAGCTAACCTAGATATTTGATGGGCTAATTTATGCTCGGCGTTACAAATGATGCGTTGTAACCCGAGCATATTTTGAAATAGACATTGAATACTTATGACATAGGTTTTTTTGATTGATAATACCGTAAGTAAGGCTTAAAGGAGTTCACACTGAGCTTCGATCCAGTTCTCTACTTCTAGCATTAGTTCGCGGCTTTCTCTATTTGAAGTTGGAATAGGGTCACCGATGACAAGGGTTATGGTGCCGGGTTTTATTTTGAGTCCTTTCGCAGGCCAAAGCTTGCCACCGTTGTGTGCTATCGGTAATACTGCGACACCCGCCTCAATGGCAATACCTGCCCCACTACGGGCGTATTTACCACGTTTGCCCACTGGGGTTCGAGTGCCCTCAGGAAATATAAGTAAGCTGTAGTTATTTCTAAGGCGAGATAGGCCCTGCTCCATCGTCTGTCGAATCGCTGCCCTTGGGTTACTGCGGTCGATACCAATAGCGTTCATCATTCTTAGTGCCCAGCCAAAAAACGGGATATTGAATAACTCTCGTTTTACAACTGTGGCAACGGGAAATAGATACCACTGTAAATAAAATGTCTCCCACTGGCTTTGGTGCTTCGCCATAGCAACATATGGAGTATCTTTTGGAAGTGTGCCCTTTACTTGAGTTTTTACGCCACAACAAATGCGTAACCAATAAATTATTAGCGCATTACCCAGTACAAAATAGCGACCGCGTATATGAAAAGGGAGGAAAGAGGTAAACAAAAGTCCGCTAACACTAACAACAACGGTGATTAAGGCATAACCGATAAAAAAAAGTGATGAGCGTATCGTCAATATAAAATTAGCAATATTTTCCATACAAGAATTTAACCTTATTCAACACAGTGTTATGCATAAAGCGGGGACGGCTTGGAAACAGCCCTCCCCCACCGTAGAAATCCAACAAATCGGTAAATATTATTTACCAACTACAAGTAAGGAAATATCAGCAACTTGCAAAAACAAGTCTTGAAGTTGTTTTAGTAAAGCTTGTCGATTGCTGCGTAATGCAGCTTCATCTGCATTGACCATAACGTGTTCAAAGAAAGCATCTACGGTGGGCTGCAAGGCGGCGAGTGCCTTTAAACCTCCTTCGTAGTCAGCGACAGCAAATAATGGCGATACCTTAGTTTTTTGCAAAGTTAATTGCTCTGCGAGAGCAATTTCTGCAGGCTCTTGAAGTAATGCGGGATCCACAGTCTGACTTATTGGGGCATTTACTTTCGCAAGAATGTTGGAGACACGTTTGTTAGCAGAAGCCAGTGCAGAAGCCTCCGGCATTTGGTTGAAAGCCTGCACTGCATTAATACGCTGATCTATATCTAAGGGTGCACTCAAATGTTTTGCGTTAACAGAGAGGAATACCTCGGCGGAAATACCTCGGTCTTCATAGCCGGCTCGCAACCGATCAATAATATAAGCAATGACAGCGTCGCTTAGCTTAGGGTTGTCATCAAATTTGCCATGCTTTTCGATAGCTAGTTTGACCAAATCAGCAAGGTCCAGTTGAAGCTTTTTTTCAATGATAATGCGCAAAATACCAAGGGATGCACGACGTAATGCAAAGGGATCTTTTGAGCCGGTTGGTATTTGTCCAATCCCGAAAATACCAGTAATAGTATCTAAACGATCGGCAAGTGCGACGATGGTACCGGTCATGGTGGTGGGTAAAGTATCGCCTGCAAATCGCGGCATATATTGCTCGTTCATAGTGAGCGCGACTTCATTTTCTTCACCGTCATTTTGGGCATAGTAATAACCAGCTATACCCTGCATATCATCGAACTCAAGCACCATGTCGGTAACTAAATCACTTTTAGAGAGTTCTGCGGCTCGTTTTACAAGTGTAGCATCTGCCCCTAGGTGCTCTGCTATATTAGAACTTAGCTCAGCCACGCGGCAGGTTTTATCATAAATGGTGCCTAACTTGTCTTGGAAAACAATGTTAGCGAGTTTGTCTCGGCGTTGTTCAAGACTGGTTTTACAATCGGTTTCAAAAAAGAAAGCGGCATCACTAAGTCGTGGACGAATAACGCGCTCGTTGCCATCGATAACTTTTTGAGGGTCGTGACTTTCAATATTTGCAACTGTAATAAAGTGTGGCATAAGCATGTTGTTAGCATCAACAATGTGAAAATATTTTTGATGCTCTTTCATTGATGAAATTAATGCTTCTGCAGGTACTTTTAAGAAACGCTGTTCAAAGCTACCGGCTAATGAAACAGGCCATTCTACTAAGGAGTTAACTTCATCTAATAAATCTTCACTGATAACAGTGTTACCGCCTAGATTAATACCCAGTTCAGTAATTTGATTGCGGATAATATCTTGTCGTTGCTGGTAATCCGCAATAACTTTTCCCTGTTCTTTAAGGATAGTTTCATAACTATTGGCGGACAATATTTCTAATTCATGAGTACAATGAAAACGATGTCCTCTCGTATTATTAGACGATGTTAGGCCAAAAATATTTTCTTGAATGGTTTCATTGCCAAAAACAATGGCGAGCCATTGAATGGGTCTTACAAATTCGGTTCGAGACGACCCCCACCGCATTCTCTTAGCGATGGGCAGTGAATTTAATGCTGAATCAATGGTAGAAGCGATAATACTTTTTGTTTCCACACCTTTAGCAATACTGCGATAGCAGAGTTTTTCTTGTTTGCCATCATTTGCAATAAACTGATGTATTTCTTCAATATTTAGCTTATTTTTTTTGGCAAAGGCCAAGGCAGCATTGGTTGCATTGCCGGCATCGTCAAAGGCAACTTTGACAGGTGGCCCCCAAATCTCTAATTCTTTGTCCGCTGCGGTTTCCGCTAAATCAGATATAAGTATGGCTAGACGGCGAGGTGTTGCAAAGCTTTTGCTTGATGAGAAAGTTAAACCCAGACCAGCAAGCTGGGATCTAATACTTTCTGAAAAAGCATTTGATAATGTTTTTAAAGATTTTGGTGGTAATTCTTCAGTACCAATTTCAATTAATAAATCACGGACGTGGTTCATTATTTGCTCTCCTTTGCGGCAGCTAATTCGGACCGTAAATTGTCGGGTGCTAAAGGAAAGTTTAAAGCTTCGCGTGTATCGTAATATGCCTGCGCGACTGCACGCGCCAAGCTGCGGACACGTAAAATGAAACGTTGTCTTTCTGTAACAGAAATAGCGTGTCTAGCATCAAGTAAATTGAATGCATGCGATGCTTTCATTACCATTTCATAAGCAGGTAGCGGTAGACCTTTTTCTATAAGGCGTTCACTTTCCTTTTCACAATGATCGAACTGCGCGAATAGCTGTGAAGTATCTGCTTCTTCAAAGTTAAAGTGAGACATTTCAACTTCATTTTGGTGGAACACATCGCCGTATGAAACATTGCCAGCCGGCCCTTTTGTCCAGACCAGATCATAAATACTATCTACGCCCTGTAAGTACATTGCTATGCGCTCTAGGCCGTAAGTTATTTCACCACTAACGGGATAACACTCAAGACCACCCACCTGTTGAAAGTAAGTAAACTGGGTTACTTCCATACCGTTTAACCAAACCTCCCAGCCAAGCCCCCAGGCCCCGAGTGTTGGTGATTCCCAGTTGTCTTCAACAAACCGAATGTCGTGTACTTGGGGGTCGATGCCAAGCATTTTCAAAGAGTCTAGATATAGCTCCTGAATATTACTTGGCGAGGGTTTCATGATGACCTGAAACTGGTAATAGTGTTGAAGCCGGTTGGGGTTGCTACCATAGCGACCATCCGTTGGCCGGCGGCAAGGTTGTACGTAGGCAGCATTCCACGTTTCAGGGCCGATTGCGCGCAAAAAGGTAGCGGGATGAAAGGTACCGGCGCCGACCTCCATATCCAGCGGCTGTAATAGAACACAGCCCTGCTCAGCCCAAAATTGTTGTAATGCTAAGATTAGCCCCTGAAAGGTGCTGACGTCTGCCTTACTCACGGCTTTCCCCACGAAATAAATAAAGAGGTGAATTATACAGATATGAAGGCCACTGCGTTAAGACTAAGGCGGTTTCTAGTCGAAGCCATAGTGGACTTGCTATGATTAACAGCTAGATTTTAGGAGAAAGACTGGAATGGCAAAAATAATTGGTGCGATTTTAGGGTTTTTTGTGGGTGGCCCGCTTTTGGCACTACTGGGTTTCGTTGTTGGGACATTTTTTGATCGAGGCTTAGGTCAGGCCATGCGTTTTAATTATGGTGCTGAGCGGGAGCGTATTCAAAATATCTTTTTTGACACGGTATTCCGTGTGATGGGCCATATAGCTAAGGCTGATGGCCGTGTTTGCGAGTCTGAAATTGCGCAAACAGAGGCGATTATCGCTCAGCTGGATCTTACTGGTGCACGACGTCAAGATGCTATAAATCGTTTTAAACAAGGCAGTGATAGTGGTTTCCAGTTAGAGCCTCAAATATCAGATTTTATGACGGTAGCAAAAAGTCAGCCCTTATTGCGTCAGATGTTGCTAGAGGCCTTGTTGACGATGGCGTTGGCTGACGGAGAAATGGCTGATGCAGAACGGGATATTGTTAGCCGAGTAGCGGGTTACTTAGGGGTGTCCGCTCATGAGTTTAAACGTTTAGTAGATATGGTGATGGCGCAGCGTCAGTTTCATGGCGGTGGCAGTTACTCACAGAGTGAAACCAGTGGCTCTGAGCTTAAAAAGGCCTACCAAGCTATCGGTGTTGAAGCGTCGGCGTCGGATGCAGAAATAAAGCGAGCTTATCGTAAGTTGATGAGTCAGCATCACCCCGATAAGCTGGTGGCTAAAGGTGTTCCAGAAGATATGATGAAAATAGCCACAGAAAAGGCCCAAGAAATCCAAGTCGCCTACGATTTAATTAAGAAAAATCGGGGTTCAAAATAGAAAACGGTGCTGGACCCTACGCAACATTATTTAGCCTTGGGCTGATATGGGGCGAATATTGTCAGCTTCTTTCGAGTCAATTTCGTCCAGCGCTTCTACTTTCCCTTTACAGGCCTGCATAACAGCTTCTTTGTTTTTGGCTAAGAAAATTCCGAATTCTTCGGCCTTAGTTTCGTCAACATCGGGAATATGTTGTTGTAGCAATGCGCTGAAACCTTCTGCCAACTCCAACATTTTGTCATAGGCATCGGCATCTTTTTTGTTGTCAAACATACTATTGTCCCTATCACACATCCACTTGGCTACTACCGCCATACGTCACCTCGTCTGATTATTGAACGGTATTGAATTTAATATTTACTGTATGTAAATACAGTTGTTTGTGCAAGTAATATTTTTAGAAGTAGTGAGCTTGTTGCTGATTCACGCGAATGTCATGGACATTTGCTATCTTCGCGGCCTTAATTCTATAGCCGCAGCGAAATTTATGAACCCGTTCTTAAGACTAGCTAGTTTGTTATTTTATTTCGGACTGCTGACAGCTTGCGGCGGCAACAGTGTTAACACTAGTGAGCAGTCATCGTCCGATGACTCATCTCAGCCCGATCCGAGCCAGTTAACTATTACTGGTGGGGACGAAATAGCATCTAATTCACAACATACTTTGCGTGCAACACCAGAGGCGAATACGTCGGGCACATGGCAGTGGCAATTTGATAGTGCTTTGCTCGATGTGAATTTGGTTGAGATGGATGGTGATCGTTTGAGCTATGTGGCGCCCGATGTAAATCAAACTACGGAACTGAATTTTAGTTTGGAGCGAGTACTTTCGGGTGGGCAAGTGGAAGTCGGCAGTAAAAAAGTCACTGTTTTTCCTGAAGATGACGTCACTAAGCAACCTCAAATAACAAGTAGTGAGGATACCTCAGGCAATGAAGCGGATGAAATTCAGCTTTCTGTTCAGGCCTTAGCACAGAGTGGCCGCAGTATTCGTTCAGTTAAATGGCAGCAAAAGTCTGGACCAGTTGCACAAGTCATCAGTGTTGATGATCAAGATGTGTTTGTTATCCAACTACCACAGGTGGAAACAGATCAAGTCATTGTTGTGACTGTTTTAGTGCAGGATAGTGGTGGATTTGCTGCGAGTGCTGAAATTGAAATACAGGTGTTTGATACCCTTGATAATCAGCTACCCGAGGTGGAAGCTGGTGCGGATCAAGAGGTTATGGCTAATGAGCTTGTCTATTTAGAGGGTATGGCTAGCGATGGCGACGGCGAGGTTTCAGCCGTTTTCTGGGAGATACTAGCGCCTTATGCTGAGTTAGAGGTAAATCAAGCCGACACCTTAACCGCGAATTTTACTGCACCCAATGTGACCAATGACGTTGATTTACAGCTTCGCTTAACGGCATTTGATGATGCTGGAGCTTCTGCTTCTGATATGCTGACTATTCGAGTTTTGGCCGTTGAAAATCAACCTCCGTTTATAAAAGATGCCTATGTAGACCCTGGTGTCGCTTATAGTGGCGAGACTATTCAGCTTGTTGCCGTTGGGCAGGATCCCGATGGTAATGCACTGACCTATGAGTGGCATCAAATGGTTGGTGATGAGCAAGCCTTGCTGACTATTCATCAAGATATAGATGGTAATGCGAGTGCCAGTTTACCGATTCTTAGCAAGAATGAAGTTTTTGAATTAGAGCTCTTATTAAGTGATGGAGTAAGTACGGCCAGCAAGCTAGTAAGTTTCCAGGGGGTGGCTAGGAACGCAGCTGCGCCTGACCCCTTGTCATGCCTATTACAGCCAATGGCATCTGGTTGTCCTCTGGCACCACTCGCTCCAGTTTTGGACCCTGATGCATTTGTCGCCTGTACCGGTGATATTGCGAACACTGAATGTATTTTTGTCCAAATTGCTGGCCCTGCAGTGTTGGCTTGCATTGACAACCCAAGCCCTCAAACGTGTGGGACAGCGTTGACCAGTATTACCGATCCTAGCTATGTCTTAGAACAACTTGGTGAAGAAGATTCGGCTGGGTCCTGCAACCCTGCTTATGATGACAATAGTTTTGAGCATTATGCGGGTGCACTCCATGAGCATACGGCTTATTCAGATGGTACGTTTTTAACCCGCCCCGCCGATGTGTATGCGCGTGTTAAAGCATCTGGCTTAGATTTTGTGGGCAGCTCTGATCACTCAGATAATATGGGTCTTCCGCTTTCTGTTGGTCGTGGTGACTGTGCTCCGGAAGAGTTTTTTGATTGCTTCTTATTTGTGGATCCAGATAATCGTAGCGATGCATTTGTAAAATGGCAGGCAACACAGGAGCAAGCACTGGCTGCAAGCGATGAAACGTTCACGGCATTTCGTGGTTTTGAATGGACTTCTGATCGCTTTGGACACGCTAATGTGTTCTTTTCTCGTAATATTATCAACGCCAAGACTGGGCCTGGTTATGCGGTAAGTATGGTGCGCTTTTGGGAATGGTTCTCCTATCCTGCACAATTTGGCGGTGGTTCTGATGGTTTGCTGAGTTTTAATCACCCTGGTCGTGAAGATGCAATAGAGAGTTTTGTTGAGTATTTCGGCGGCGATCCAGGTTTCACGTTTAATGATTTTCGCTATGTCCCCGCTGCAGATTATAGAACGGTGGGTATAGAGGTATTTGGTAAAGGAAGCGAATACGATAGTGATGGTCCCGGTGGTAGTTGGTTAAGCTATGCTTTAGATAAGGGTTGGTATTTAGCCCCGGTAGGATCTGAGGATCATCATGATACTCGCTGGGGTGATGGTGACCTACCTAAGACTGTTTTCATTGCGCGTTCTAATAGTCGAGATGATTTGCGCGAGGCTATGTTGGCGAGAAGGTTTTATGCGGTTGCTCAGAACTACAACGATATTCGTCTGGATTTTAGCGTAGACAATCACGTTATGGGCTCGCGATTACGACGTACAGTAGGTACTGAGCTTCTCGTGAAGGCAAGTATGTTGTCGAATGGCACCCTTGTAACTGCGCCGCGGTTTGAGTTAATTGGGCCTGATAACACCGTGTTGGATTCTAGCGCGGGTTCGACATGGGAAACACGCTTGGGATTCAGCTCTGATGTAAAGTATGTCTTCTTGCGTGTACTTGATGGCGATCGCCCGATAGCGTTTTCAGCGCCAATTTGGTTACAAGAAGGCACCGAGCCATTACCACAATGCTTTGTGCCTCAAGTTTGGACGGATGAATCTATGGTGTTGCCGGTACTCTAGATTTTAAACGTGCTGACTTGTTTGCATTTCAGCATAGCGCTTGGCCCACGATACAAACTGGTCTGTTGGTAGCGGCGGAGAATACAGAAAACCTTGTACCATATCGCAATGACGTTCACGTAATATGCGTCGTTGGTGCAGGTTTTCAACGCCTTCTGCAATAACGGTCATGTTAAAGCTGTGACCCATGGCGATAATGGCATTGGTCAGTGTAACGCTGTCGTTACAGTTATCAATATCGTGTACAAAGCTGCGGTCTATTTTTAATGTATCAAAGGGATAGCGCTTAAGATAACTGAGTGAGGCGTAGCCAGTACCAAAATCATCAAGTGATAAGTGAACCCCTAGTTTTTTGAGCTGCATGAAGGTGTCGCGGATCTCTGCCGTATCATTTATCAATAGACCCTCGGTAATTTCCAGTTCTAATCGTGATGCAGGCAAACCGCTTTGGCGAAGTGCAAAACGGACACTTTCAACAATATCACCATCAATAAATTGTTTAGCTGAAATATTAACCGCAACTGTTAGCGGCGGTAAGTCGGTCTGAGACCAAGTGACGACTTGCTTACAAGCATGTTCTAGCACCCACTTGCCAATGCCGATGATTAAACCGCTCTGTTCGGCAACAGAGATAAACTGATCGGGGCCGGGATTCCTCAAATCGGTATTTTGCCAGCGTAACAGTACTTCTACTCCGCTTAAGCTATTAGTTTTGAGATCAATAACGGGTTGATAGTAAAGTTTGAATTCATCACGATCGATGGCATAACGCAGATGATTTTCTATTTCTAAGCGTTTTTCGGTTTCGCTACTCATCCCCTCTTCATAAAAGCTGAACCGGTCTCCTCCCATCTCTTTTGCATTGAACATTGCGGCTTCAGCACGCCGCATAAGTACTGTGCTATCGGCACCATCATCGGGGTATTGGCAGAGGCCGAGACTCGCCGATATATTGACTTCATGTTGATCAATAAAGTAAGGGGTACGGCATTGCTCGAGAACTGTATTAGCTAGATTTTGAGCCTCTATGCTACTGTTAGATGCGTTAAGGATGATTAGAAATTCGTCGGCACCTAAATGCGCCAGTACTTGATCTTCGCTTACGCTGTGTCGTAAACGTTCGGTTGTTTCTATAAATATTCTATCAACAACTTGGTGACCCAAAGAATCATTGATATATCGAATACGATCTAAATCAATATGAATGAGAATAAAATGACTATCACCATGGTTTTGTTCATTAATGGTTGATTGCAGTGCGCGAAGGGCAAAATGTCGATTGGGTAGACCGGTTAGGACGTTGTAGTGTTCACGAATGAATAATCGATCTGCAATGGCTTTATGCTCAGAAATATCTTCAATTGAAATAACAACACGGGACAAATCACCGTTATCTTCAAGGATCGGGGCAATGGTTGCTGCGACATAATCACTCCCTTCTGCATTCTGAAAACGTAGCTCTCCTCGCCACTCTCGCTTATCGCTTATCGCTTGGTTGACGAGCTTGCGTGTTTCTTCAGGCACGTTTTCTTGCCAATACTGATCAAGTGAAAAAACATCGACATTGGCAACCATCTTTTCAAGTGATGGGTGGTTAGTGTTTAAAAAAAGAATATTAAGTTGGTTATCCAGCATCAGAAAAGCTGAAGAGCTGTGTTCTATAAGCTGTTGTTGAAGTGCATTGGTATCGGCAAGCTGGCGATGGCGTGTTTGTTGACGCTCTAGGCGATTGCTTAACATGAAGGCAATAACAAAAGTGCAGCCAAGGAGTGTGGCTAAGGTGAGTAACGCGGGGTCGTAAGGTGTGTTAAAACCAAAATATACTACGGCTGCAATAGCTGCAGAGACGGTTAATGCTATGGCGAGGTAAAGGTGTGCCATTAAAAAGCTCTTATAAGTTTAAGGCTTATCGTTGAGAGTATAGGCCAAGACTACGCCACGTTGTTATTTTGCGCCTTGCTTGCTAACAGCATTGCAACGGGTGCGGTACTTGATGGTTCCTTCAACGATGTTTCTTGATAATAGCGTATTTTTAGGCTTTTGAACTGTGCGCGAAGTTCATTTTTGTCTAAGTAAAAGCGGTTATTTGTTTTATGGTGGTTCGAGTTACCCGTTGTTGTATCAGATCTTAAGAAGGTTTGATAAAAAAGCAGGCCGCCAGGTTTTAATGCTTGGACAATCTTGGCCAGCAATGGCCGGTGAAGAAAATAGCTGACGACAATGACATCATATTGCTTGTCTCCAATACCGTCATTTTCGATGTCTACACAGTGGGTATTGATGTTGAGTTCGTGCTGGCGTGCGAAAGTATGTAACCGTGCCAGCGCAACATCTGATATATCTACAGCATCACACTCCAAGCCGCATTTTGCGAGTTGGATGGCATTTCGACCTAGACCACACGCCAAGTCTAGCGCATAGCCTTTGTCTGGTAGTAAATCAAGGTGCTGTAGCAGTACTTCGCAGGCAGGGCTGCCGAGCTCGCGTTCGCTGTGGCGGCGGTTCCATTTTGTTTGACTGTCTGATTCAAGTAATTTTGACATAGCGTTGACTAACGTCGCCAAAATGAGGGTAAGAATAGAACTAAGAGGGTGAAAATTTCTAATCGTCCCAAGAGCATGGCATAGCACAGTATCCATTTTCCGGCGTCACTGACACTGCGATAGCTTGCGGCAACCTCACCGAGACCAGGCCCCATATTGTTTATGGCGGCGGCAGTGGCTGAAAAAGCACTGAGAGCATCGAGACCGCAGGCCATCATTGCTAGGGTGATCATGATAAAAGAGATCATATAAATGCCGACAAAACTCCATACGGCACTAACAATTTTAGCCTCTACACGATGACTACCTATTTTTAGGGGGATGACGGCATTGGGGTGAATAAGTTGCTTCATTTCCCGAATACCTTGTTTAGCAATAAGCATGACCCTCACTACTTTCATGCCGCCACCGGTAGATCCCGCACAGCCACCAATGAACGACAGCATGATAACGGCAACGGGTAAAAAGCTGGGCCAAATTGAGAAGTCTTCGGCGCCGAATCCGGCCGTGGTGACCACAGAGATTGTGTGAAACACACCATGGATAATACTGTCTTGTAGTGCATAGGTGCCGCTGAAATATAGGTAAATAGAAATAGTCAGTGTGGCAATAGCAACAATGATGAGATAGAAGCTGGTTTCAGAATCCTTTAAGTAATAGAAAATTGAACGTGACCGCCAAACATGAAAGTGGATGGTAAAACTTAAGGCGGCAAATAACATAAAACCGCTGCATATCATTAATATTAGAGGGCTTTGAAAATATCCCATACTGGCATCGTGGGTAGAAAAGCCACCAATCGCTACGGTGGAAAAAGAGTGGGTTATAGCATCAAAAAAACTCATTCCCGCGAGCCAATACGCAAGGGTGCAAACTAAGGTAAGCGCAACATACATAAGGAATAGTATTTTTGCTGTGCCAGTAATACGAGGGGTGAGTTTATTATCTTTTACTGGGCCGGGTATTTCAGCACGGTAGAGCTGCATTCCACCAATACCCAGTATAGGCAGTATTGCCACTGCAATGACAATGATCCCTATCCCGCCCAACCATTGTAAAAATTGCCGGTAGAATAGGATGGAAATGGGAAGTTCATCCAACCCGGTAATGACGGTTGCACCCGTAGTGGTGAGGCCGGATATAGACTCAAATACCGCGTCGCTGACAGACAGTCCAGGGTTGTCAGCAAGGTAAAAAGGTAGCGCTCCAAATAGGCCCAATACTGTCCAAAATAAGGAAACAATAAGGAATCCGTCGCGAATACTCAGCTCATGGCGTTGATTGACGTTAGCTAACCAAAAAAGTAAGCCACCACTAAATGTTAGCGCAAATGCAGTGACAAAGGCATTGAGAGCACCGTCGTTTAGCCATGCGGAAATCACCGCAGGAACAGCCATCGTTAAGCTGAATATCATTAATAATACGCCGATAATTCGGCCTATGATTCTCAGATGCATAAAACCAAGCGCCCCAATGTGTGGGGGAAGTTATTTGTCATTAGAAAAAGGTGAATCCGACTTGAAATAGTTTTTCGACCATTTTGATTTTGCTTTTGTCTACGAGGAACAAAATTAAGTGATCCTCTGATTCTACTAATAAGTGGCTGTGTGCAATCATGACCTCTTCGCCCCGCACTAGCGCCCCAATACTAACGCCATCTGGCAATACAATTTCATCTAATCTTCGACCTACGACTTTTGATGATCGACTATCGCCATGTGCGATAATTTCTAGTGCCTCCGCAGCTCCTCGTCGCAGTGAGTGAACATTATAAATATCGCCGCGGCGGACATGGGTGAGCAAGCTACCAATGGTGATTTGCTGTGGTGAAATAGCAATATCGATGTCGCCGCCTTGCACCAAATCCACATAGGCAGGATTGGTGATTAGTGTAATGACTTTTTTCGCGCCCATTCGTTTAGCGAGCAATGAAGACATAATATTGGCTTCGTCATCATTGGTCAGCGCCAAGAAAACATCCGTTTCTTCTATGTTTTCCTGGGCAAGAAGGTCGTGGTCAGAGGCGCTGCCGTGTAACACAATGGCTTTGGACAATTGTTCGGACAACACTCTGCAGCGATCATAGCTGCGTTCAATGATTTTAACGCTATACCTGCTCTCTACCGCCCTTGCTAAGCGCTCACCAATATTACCGCCACCAGCAATAACGAGGCGTTTATAAGCAGTGTCTAGACGCCGTAATTCACTCATGACTGGCATTACGTTCTTTTTAGCCGCAATGAAGAAGACTTCGTCACCGGCTTCAACCACCGTGTCACCACTGGGAAGAATGGCAGTGCCTCGCCGGAATATAGCGGCTACACGGGTGTCGATGGTTGGCATGTGATCACGAATCGCTGAGAGTTCACTGCCCACCATGGGCCCACCATAGTAAGCTTTGACAGCAACTAGCTGTACCCTGCCGTCGGCAAAATCTAAAACTTGAAGGGATCCTGGGTATTGCAGTAAGCGCTTAATATAGCGGGTAACTAATTCTTCAGGGCTGATGAAAACATCGATGGGTATGGCGTCACAGCCGAACAACTTTTCGACGTTAGTGTAGGCATTGGACCGAATTCGCGAGATTTTAGTTGGCGTTCGAAACAAGGAGTAGGCTACTTGGCAGGCGACCATGTTTATTTCGTCGCTATTAGTGACGGCAATGAGCAGATCAGCATCTGCAGCACCTGCGCGAGCTAAGATATCTGGGTGTGATGCTTGCCCGGTGACGGTACCGATATCTAAGCGATCTTGAAGCTCCCGTAAACGTTCCGCATCTTTGTCAATAACGGTAATGTCGTTGTGTTCACTGGCGAGGTTGGCGGCTAGTGTGCCACCAACCTGTCCTGCGCCGAGAATAATGATTTTCATTGTTCGGAGTCGCCTGAGCTTCTGGTTATTGGGTCCGAGCTTGATAATCTCATTCTTGCAATATCAAGCACAGTACGGCCAAAAAAGGTAATTCTCACCAAGCCTGCCATTGTGCGGCGGCAAGGTGCGTCACTCAAGAGCAGAGCTCAGGATTTTTGTGAATTTTTGCGTAGAAGAAACCGTCATGGCCATCAACCTGTGGGAATAGTTGCCGTCCGCCTTTGCGATCCACGCCCCAGTCGGTGTTGATGGGCAGGAGTTCGGCGTTGTTGTGGCGAGCAATAAAGGCGGTTAATTGTTGTTCATTTTCTGCTGGAAGTAAGGAGCAGGTGGCGTACACAAAAATACCGTCTGGTGCGAGACATTGCCAGAGGGTATCTAGCAAGGTTGTTTGTAGTGCTACTAGTGGCTCAATATCTGAATCGAGCCGATTAAGTTTAATATCGGGATTGCGTCGAATAACACCTGTGGCAGAACAGGGTGCATCTAGCAGGATACGATCAAAATATTGACCATCCCACCAAGCATCGAGATCGCTCGCGTCGGCACTAACTAGCGTCGCGTTAAGATGGAGGCGATTGAGGTTGTCTTCAATGCGGCTGAGCCGCTGTTCATCGATGTCGAGCGCGACGACCTCGCTTAGCTCTGGTTGATGTTCTAGAATCGCTCCGGTTTTACCGCCAGGGGCGGCGCAAGCATCCAATACACGTTGGTTTGGCTTGAGCTCCAGCAGTGTTGTGCACAGTTGGGCTGCTTCATCTTGAACGCTGACATCCCCGTCGTGAAACCCTGGAAGTTTATCGACGTTACAGGCTTGTGCTAAGCGAATGCCCTGTTGGGCGAAATCGCAGGCACTGGCGCTAATATCAACTTGGTTTAACGCGTCTAAATACGTTGTGCGGCTAGTGTGTTGCTGATTAACGCGCAGGCAAAAAGGTGGGTGGGAATTACTGGCGGTGAGAATATCGTCAAGATTATCTGGCCAAGCGTTTTGTAATGAGTTGAATAACCACGCTGGAAAAGCGGCGCTTGCGGCGGGGCTTAGGGCGCTAAATAAACCATCCTGTTCCCGCTGGCAACGGCGCAAAATGGCGTTTGCCATGCCAGATGCCCATTTTTTCTTGAGTTTACGACAACCTTCAACACAGCTATTGATTGCCGCGTGGGGTGGAATACGGGTGTAGGAAAGCTGATAAGCACCGATGTAAATGAGCATTTTCACATCGCTGTCTTTGGCTTTGAGTGGCTTGCTGAAAAAGGGCTTTAGAGCGGCATCTAGCTTCCAGTAGAACCGCAGAGTGCCATAGCAAAGTTCGCGGTATAGTGAACGCTGAGCGGGGTCTAGTTCTTGCTCAATACGGGGTAAAACCCGAGCCAATGAGCTCCCCTCTTGCTCAATATTGGCCAGACAGCGGGCGGCGGCAACGCGGGGGCACTTCATGGTGTGTTAGACGGTGAGCCCAGCAGTGTGCTGGGGCTAAAGAGGTCTGCTTTAGCATTTAGAACATCACCAGCGGCTAACACTTTACCGCCAGGCATTTGTAAATCAAGAATTCGCAATACACCCTGCCCACAGGCAACGGTGATACCTGTTTTGTCTGCACTGAGAATCTCCCCAGGGTTAGCGTTATCGTGAGAAATGTCCAGTGGTTCAGCCCGCCAAATTTTTATACGTTCGTCTTTGGGATTGGCGGCAAAGCGGGTATAGCAGATAGGAAAGGGGTTAAAGGCGCGGATTTTTCGACCTAAGCTTACGGCGTCTTGTTGCCAATCAATAATAGCTTCTGGTTTAGCAATTTTTGATGCGTAGTTACTCAGGCTATCGTCTTGGGGCTGAGCTGTGGCTTGCCCTGCTGCCAGTGCGTTGACGGCTTGAATTAAGGCGGGGCCACCTATATCCGCTAAGCGTTTAAACAGGTCTGCTGCAGAGTCAGTAGTCTTGATCGCGCAGTTTACTTTGCTGATCATGTCTCCGGTATCGAGACCGGCATCCATTTGCATGATGGTAATACCGGTTTCTGAGTCACCCGCTTCGATGGCGCGTTGTATTGGCGCGGCGCCACGCCAGCGCGGTAACAGTGATCCATGAACGTTAATACAGCCTAGGCGGGGAATATCCAAAACACGTTGTGGTAGCAGTAGCCCGTAAGCAACCACGATCATTAAGTCTGCATTGTGACTGGCAAGTAATTCTTGATCCGCGATGTCTTTGAAATTTATGGGCTGATAAACCGGTAAGCCAGCAACTTCGGCGGTATGTTTTACGGCGCTGGGGAGTGTCTTTTTACCTCGACCAGCCGGCCGGTCGGGCTGACTATAGACGGCGACAATATCGTGAGAGCCATCGTCTATCAGCGCCTGCAAATGCTGTGCAGCAAAGTCCGGTGTGCCGGCAAAAATCAATCGTAGCGGAGTTGGCTTCATGAGGATTTTTGCTTGTGGAGTTTTTCCATTTTACCGCGAATTCGGTTGCGTTTTAGTGGTGAGATGTAGTCAACAAAGAGCTTACCTAAAAGGTGGTCCTTTTCGTGTTGAATACATACTGCAAGCAAGCCTTTTGGCTCCATTTCAAAGGCGGTGCCGTTACGATCTAAGGCCTTGACCTTAACGTGCTGCGGGCGCGTGACGGTCTCGTAGAAACCGGGTACTGACAGACAGCCTTCGTCGTATTCAAAGGTTTCACTGTCTATTACCGTGATTTCCGGGTTAATAAAAACCAGTGGTTCGCTGTGGTCTTCGCTAACATCAATAACAACAATTTGTTCGTGTACATTAACTTGGCTTGCAGCAAGGCCGATACCGGGGGCATCGTACATCGTCTCAAACATGTCGTCTATCAAGTTGCGAATGCGGTCATCAACGGTTTTAACTGGCTTAGCCACCGTTCGTAGTCGCGAGTCAGGAAATTCAAGAATTTCAAGTATAGCCATAGTAGTTCGTGATCATTTGTCGTGTAAGTTGTATAACTATTGCTAAGATAATGAATAAGTAGACATTTTGGTCTACAAATTATTCGCCTGTAGCGGTGTATCCTCTATATTATACAGAGAGCGCATAAGAAATGCCTGATTCTTGGCATGTTGCTGGCCGTTTAAAGAGTAATAGGATTTAATTATGAAGAACATGGTGTTGGGGCTTTGCCTTGGGCTGATGATGGCGTTAGCGCAAGCGGGTGATGTGCTTTCCCTGAAAGGGGGCCACCCGCAGACCTATGTGGTCCAAAAAGGCGATACCTTGTGGGACATATCAGCCATGTTTTTGAATGATCCTTGGTTTTGGCCAGAGTTGTGGCATTACAATCCTCAAGTTGAAAACCCGCATTTGATCTATCCGGGTGATGTTTTAACGCTGGTATGGGTGAATGGTAAGCCTATGTTGGTGAGAAATGCGGTTGATAATAGTGTTGTGAAATTAACGCCAGAAATGCGAATTTCTGATATTACTGACGCCATTCCAACCATTCCCCTAGACGTTATCGCGCCATTTTTGACTCGTAGCCGGGTTGTCACTGATGCAGAGCTGGAGCGGGCGCCCTATGTGCTTGCTGGCAAGCGAGGTAATATTGTTGCTGGTGCCGGTGATCAAATTTTAGGTCGCGGGGATTTTAGTGGTGATGAGACCTACGGTGTATACCGCCGAGGCCAAGTTTATCAGGACCCGATAACGGGTGAAGTGCTGGGGGTTGAGGCTACAGATATCGGCACCGCTAATTTACTGGCAACAGAAAAGGATGTTGCTACTTTAACCTTGAATCGCAGCACCCAAGAAATTCGTCGAGCAGATCGATTTTTACCCATGGAGGTGCGCCACCTACATGCTCGTTTTGAACCAAAGGCGCCGGTTGAAAACACCAATGGCTTTATAATCGCCGTCGATGGTGGTTTAACCCAAATAGGGAGTTTTGATGTTGTTACCTTAAACTTGGGGGCGAGAAACGAAATTCAAGCTGGGGATGTCATGGCGATTTACACCACCGGAGTGGTAGTTACCGACCCGCTGACTAATGAGCGAGTAAAAGCGCCTGATGTTCGCGCAGGCTTGTTAATGGTGTTCCGGAGTTTTGAGCGAGTTAGCTATGCCTTAGTACTAAAGGCAGAGCAGCCATTAACCGTAGGTGATAAAGTTAAGAACCCGTAAAATTAATTGCGGACCGCTAAAAGCGGTCCAGCCACGAGACGCAAGGATGCGAATGTGGAAATACTTGCCCGCCGCTGGCTTCAAGTTCAGCAATGTTTAGCGTTACCACCAGCTCACTTTAGACGACTGGTGTTAGCCAACCCTAGCCCGCACTTGATATTAGATTTACCGCTCCTCGAACTGGCGAAGCTAGGGATCAGTGCTAGCCAACGACGCGTCTTGGCTCAAGAGCTCTCTCTTTCCGGACATGGCTGGGTTGACGAGGCCTTGGCTAGCGCAGACGCTGATGTTCTGTGTTTTCACGATGATGATTACCCCGCTTTATTGAAAGAGATACATGATGCACCGCCATTGCTGTACTACCGAGGGCGCACGGAATTACTAAGGGGGGTATTGTTCTCTGTGGTGGGAAGCCGGCGACCCAGCCGTGCTGGAAGAGCAGATGCTCAAGCTTTTGCGACGGCACTGGGTAACGCTGGGTTTACAACCGTGAGCGGTATGGCGCTGGGTGTGGATACTGCCGCTCATATCGGTGCATTAATATCGCCGTCGTCGACGATTGCGGTGTTGGGTACAGGAGTAGACCAGTGTTATCCGAAAAGTAACCGGGTACTGTACGATCAAATTGCTTCAGAGGGTTTGTTGCTAAGCGAGTTTCCACTGGGCAGCCCGCCATTGAGACACCAATTTCCACGCCGCAATAGAATAATTAGTGGCATGAGCTTGGGTGTACTCGTGGTAGAGGCAGCTATTCACAGCGGGTCGCTAATTACCGCTCGTCAAGCGCTGGAGCAGAACCGAGAGGTATTTGCCATTCCAGGGTCAATTCACAACCCAGCAAGTCGCGGCTGTAACGCACTAATAAAGCAAGGCGCTAAGTTGGTCGATACTTTATCCGATATTATCGAAGAGTTTTCTGGCTGGGCCAATACAGACACTGCAACGGTTGGAGATCCGGAGAAGCTTGTCACTGAAGAGGTGGAATCTCGGGTATATGATGCCCTTGGCTACGAGCCAATATCTTTTGATGAAGTGGTCAATTTTTGCGGATTGAGTGTCGCAGATGCCCTAGCCGAACTTGGGGATTTAGAGCTAGGGGGCTGGGTAGAGCAGTATCGTGGCGGTTGGCAGCGAAGCCGCTAAGATGATTTACCCGACTTCACGTTGAGCATTCGCTGTGCATATGTGTAATTTTCGGCTCATCACAAGGTAAAAACAGGTATACTTTCGCCGCATTTTGTCGATTTAGCTAACTACAATGCGGATTTATGCCCTATGGCCTTATTAGACTCCTATCGTCTACGCCGTGCCGCAGCGTTGTTGCGAGCAGGTGCTGTTGTTAGTCACCCAACCGAAGCGGTGTGGGGCTTGGCCTGCGTGCCTTGGGATAACTCTGCGGTTAGCCATATTTTGAATATGAAAAATCGCGATCCCGCAAAGGGCTTGGTATTGGTGGCGGACAGTGTTGCGCGTTTCGATGCAGTGTTGCCAAATTTACCAGCAGCTATTCGTACACAAGTTGAAGCAAGTTGGCCCGGCCCACATACATGGGTGGTTCCTGATTTTGCTTGGGCGCCCTCTTGGATTAAAGGCGAACACCAAAGCGTAGCGATCAGAGTGAGTGATCACCCACTCACCTCGGCGCTATGTCGCGCGGCCAATACCTGTTTGGTCTCAACCTCTGCCAACCCTGCTGGCTGTGAACCAGCTAGAAACCAGCGCGAAGTACAGCGCTATTTTCGTTCTCAGGTGGACTACTATTTGCCGGGTCGCACAGGAGCCCGCGCACAGCCAACAGATATTTGTGATGCTCTAAGTGGCGAATATCTGCGAGGAGCTTAAAACGATATGAATGGTGCAGATATTTTTACTGTGGAGTACCGATGAAAAATATTGATATTGCTGCGGTTAAACAGTTTTTATTATCGCTACAAGATCGCATTTGCGAGCAGTTAGCCGCGGTTGATGGCCAAGCATCATTCGTTGAAGACGACTGGGGTCGGGGTCGCAGTCGAGTGATAAGCGATGGTGCAGTTTTTGAGAAAGGCGGGGTAAATTTTTCTCACGTGCAAGGCGATGCTATGCCAGGCACAGCCAGTGCGCACAGGCCAGAACTAGCGGGAAGAAGTTATCAGGCCATGGGGGTGTCATTAGTTATGCATCCGCAGAATCCCTATGTGCCTACAAGTCACGCTAACGTGCGATTTTTTGTTGCTGAAAAGCCCGGTGAAGATCCTGTTTGGTGGTTTGGTGGTGGTTATGACCTAACTCCTTATTATGGCTTTACCGAGGACTGTCGGCATTGGCATCAGGTAGCTAAAGATACTTGTGACCCGTTTGGTGAAGATGTTTATCCACAGTACAAAAAGTGGTGTGACGAATATTTTTATATGGGTCATCGCGATGAGGCCAGAGGTGTCGGGGGGCTGTTTTTCGATGATTTAAATGCGGGTGGTTTTGAGCGATGCTTTGCATTTATGCAGGCGGTGGGCAACTCATATACTCGGGCTTATGTGCCTATAGTTGAGCGCCGCAAAGACAGGGATTGGGGCGATCGTGAACGCCAATTTCAGCTATATCGCCGTGGCCGCTATGTTGAGTTTAATCTAGTGCATGACCGAGGAACCTTGTTTGGTTTGCAAAGTGGTGGTCGCACTGAATCAATTCTAATGTCGCTGCCGCCCTTAGTCAGATGGGAGTACAATTGGCATCCCGAGATAGGAAGTCCCGAAGCAGCTTTAACCGCAGAATTCTTGCCGGTTAGAGATTGGTTGTTACCGGAGTAATAAAGGCAGTAATCCTTGGTTATGGAAAATAAAGATCAGTATGCCGTGTATGGCAATCCTGTTAAGCATAGTAAGTCGCCGCAAATCCACGCGGCTTTTGCAGAGCAAACGGGGCAGAAACTGAATTATCGTGCTCATAAAGTTGAGTTAGAGCGCTTTGCTGAAGTGGCCAGTCAATTTTTTAGTCATGGCGGCAAGGGGCTAAATATTACAGCGCCTTTTAAGCTGGATGCGTTTAAGTTTGCTGACCAGCTAAGTGGTCGCGCTCGCCGTGCTGGGGCAGTTAATACCTTGGCATTGCAAGAAGATGGCAGCATATATGGCGATAATACCGACGGTGTGGGTTTGGTTCGCGATATTCATGACAACTTAGGTTGGGAGTTAAATGGGCGTCGGATTTTAGTGCTCGGCGCGGGGGGCGCAGCACGCGGAATTCTTGGTCCGGTGCTAAAACAGAAGCCAGCCCATGTACTTGTTGCCAATCGTACTGTGGAAAAAGCGCAGAATTTGGTCAAGTTGTTTGACGCCATGGGCGATGTTTCAGGTTGTAGTTATGAGGGCCTGATAGGCACCCAGTTTGATTTAATTATTAATGGCACCAGTGCGAGTATGACAGGGGATTTACCACCACTACCCCACCATATTTTGAGCAATGATGGCTGTGCTTACGACATGATGTATGGTCCAAAACCAACCCCATTTATGCGTTGGGCAGCCGCTGAAGCGGCGTGGGCAGTATCGGACGGTTTGGGAATGTTAGTTGAGCAGGCAGCGGAATCTTTTTGTATTTGGCGTGGTGTGCGTCCAGATACAAAGCCGGTTGTTGAGCTCATTCGTCAATCTTTGTCGGCGTAATAAAAACGCCGATGGCCTTGTTGGAAATTATTGTATGTTATTGACCGTTGTTGCCTTGGTCGTGGGTTTGGTTTTACTGGTGTGGAGTGCGGATCGCTTTGTGATTGGTGCATCGGCAACAGCCTCCATATTAGGCGTTTCACCTTTAGTGGTTGGCATCTTAATCGTGGGTATCGGGACCTCGGCTCCAGAGATGTTGGTTTCCGCTATTGCGGCTGCAGACGGTCAGCCAGGTTTGGCTGTAGGTAATGCGCTGGGTTCAAATATTACTAATATAGCCCTAATTTTAGGGTTTACCGCGCTATTAATTCCCCTAAAAGTGCAATCCAAATTGGTGACTCGTGAAATCCCGCTACTGATTTTGGTCATGCTGGTGGGGTATTTTCTGCTTTCCGATGGCGATTTAGGTTTTGTCGATGGAAGTATTTTGCTGATCGGTTTTGTGCTGGTAGTTGTCAGGCAAATATGGGAAGCAAAGCACAGCAAGGGCGATAGCATTGCGGCGGAATTTGAGGCCGAGATTCCGCGAGATATGCCTCTCAAAATTGCTTTGATGTGGTTGTTATTTGGCTTTGTATTATTGATCGCGTCGGCACGGGTTTTGGTTTGGTCTGCGGTTGAGATAGCTCAATTCTTTGGCCTTAGTGATCTGGTTATTGGTTTAACCGTTGTGGCGATTGGTACGAGCTTGCCGGAATTAGCGGCGTCTGTTGCCGCGGCGCGTAAAAATGAGCACGACATTGCCATAGGGAATGTGGTGGGCTCAAACCTATTCAATTTATTGGGGGTAATGGCGTTGCCTGGGGTAATAGCCCCCGGCGCCATTGATGCAGAAGTAATGAGTCGTGATTATCCGGTTATGTTGTTATTAACGGGAATCTTTTTTCTGGTCGCGTTTGGGCCGCGCAAAGCGAGACGAATTTCCCGTGTAGAAGGGGGGGGATTATTGGCAATGTACGTGGCCTACCTTCTCTATTTGCTCCATGATGCCGGTGTTTATTAAGAGCAGAGTTTATGTCGTACTCAATGCTGCAATATGGCGATCTTTTAGTTTGGCATAGTTTGCAGCGCTATAGCTAAAGTAGCTGTACTCCCCTTTGCTAAGTGCTCGTACCGGTTTAGCGGGACTGCCAACATAAAGCCAACCGCTGGCTAAGTGTTTACCGGGAGGAATTAATGAGTTGGCACCCACCACCACGTTGTCCTCAATGACAGCACCATCCATCACAATACTCCCCATGCCAATAAGCACACAATTGCCAATTGTGCAGCCGTGCAGCGTGACACTGTGAGCGACAGTCACTTCGTCACCAATTTGCAGTGGGTATCCTTCAGGATTGTAAGGGCCAGCATGAGTGATATGTAAAACGCTATTGTCTTGGATGCTGGTTTTGGCACCTATGGAGATACTATGCATATCGCCGCGCACCGTGGTATTTGGCCATATGGAACTATCATCGCCAATGCTGACATTACCGATAACAACCGCGCTGGGATCAATAAACACACGCTCACCAAGCTTTGGGTGGTGTTCCTCAAAGCGCCTGATAAATTGCTGTGGCCGGTAATTCATATAGCTCTCCATTTTGGTGTGTTTGTATAGCTTAACTGATTTCTAGCTTTTGGTAGTTAAAAGTCAATGAGCAGGCTTCGGGGCGCACCTAGATTTGATACACTGGCGGTATTGTTGATTTTTAGTTAATAAGGTCTTTTGCACCATGACGGCGAATAGTTTACCCATCTTTTCTACCCTAGATCCTCAGGCAATGGCGAAGGAATGCGAGGATATTTTAGCCAACGCGCGGCAGCAAGTGGCCTTAGTCGTGGCTGATAAAGCGCAGCCAAGCTGGCCAAATTTGATGGCTCCTTTGGAAGAGATAGACGATGCCATTGGTCGATTCTGGGCGCCTATGAGCCATTTACACAGTGTTATTAGTGGCGACGCTTGGCGAGCAGCATACAGTGCTTGTTTGCCTTTACTTACCGCCTATAACAGTGAAATGGGACAAAACCGGCCACTATATGACCGAGTTCAAGTGTTTGCCGATAGCGCTGAATTTATGACCTTGAGTGGTCCTCAGCAACAAGCTGTACGCAATATGCTACGTGATTTTAAATTGTCTGGTGTTGCTTTAGATGGGGATAATGCAAGTCGTTTTGCTGAAATACAGCAGCGTTTGAGTGAGCTATCAACGACGTTTTCAAATCATGTGCTTGACGCGACGGATGGTTGGGAAAAAATCATTGAGAATGTCGATGACTTAGCTGGCGTGCCAGATACGGTGCTGGATAATTTGAAGGAGGCGGCCAAAGCTAAAGGCATAGATGGGTATCGTTTGAGCCTTGATATCCCCACCTATTTACCTCTTATGCAATATGCGGATAACCGTGAATTGCGAAAGGAAATGTACACAGCTTATGTAACTAGGGCGTCATCACTCGGTCCGCAGGCTGAGCAGTGGGACAACGGACCGCTAATGGTTGAGATTTCTCAGCTTCGCCATGAAATGGCGCAATTACTAGGATTTGAGCATTATTCTGATTATTCCATTGCGAGTAAGATGGCTGAATCGAGTCAGCAAGTGATTGATTTTCTCGAGGAGCTAGCGTCTGCCAGTCAAGCTGTTGCAAAACAAGAATTTGAAGAACTCGCCGTTTTTGCTGCCCAGCATGGGGTTACAGACTTAAATGCATGGGATGTACCGTACTACAGCGAAAAGCTAAAAGAAGCCTCATTTACACTTTCTCAAGAAGCGTTGCGACCTTATTTTCCAGCAGAAAAAGTGATCAGTGGTTTATTTAAAATCACTGGTCAGCTGTTTGATATTGAAATAAGCGCCATTGAAGATGTTGATTTGTGGCATAAAGACGCCCAGTGCTATCGCATTTCACGAAGTGGTGAAGTACTTGCCCACTTCTATTTGGATTTATATGCGCGAGCAAATAAACGCGGTGGTGCATGGATGGCAAATGCGCGTGGTAGACGCCTACTCAATGACGGCAGCGCGCAACAACCCGTTGCATTTTTGGTTTGCAATTTTTCGCCGCCGACAAGCGAGCGCCCTTCCCTACTTACTCACAATGAAGTGACAACGCTATTTCATGAGTTTGGTCATGGTCTGCATCACATGCTGACAAAAATTGACTGCCTAAGTGTTGCGGGCATTAGTGGAGTTGCTTGGGATGCGGTGGAGCTTCCTAGCCAGTTTTTGGAAAACTGGTGTTGGGAGAAATCAGTTATCCCAGATATTTCTTCACATTATCAAACCGGCGAAGCACTACCGACGGACATGTTAGAGAAATTACTGGCAGCAAAAAACTTCCAGTCAGGAATGCAAATGTTACGTCAGATAGAGTTTTCGCTATTTGATTTTAAATTACATATGCAGCCTGATATTCGTGATGAGGCCGACATTGATACCATGATCAATACGGTGCGAGATCAAGTGGCGGTTTTCCTACCACCAGCTTTTAATCGCTTTCAAAATAGTTTCTCTCATATATTTGCGGGTGGTTATGCGGCAGGATACTACAGCTATAAATGGGCAGAGGTGTTATCAGCCGATGCTTTCTCGCTATTCGAAGAGTGTGGCGTGATGAGTAAAGAAATTGGCCAAAAATTTCGCACCGAGATACTCGAGCGCGGAGGAGCTGAAGACGCCGATGTTCTATTTAAAAACTTCCGTGGCCGAGCGCCGGCCAATGATGCCCTATTGCGACATTCGGGTATTGCTGTTGCAAAAGGAGAGTAATCGTGGCGACCGTATTTAATCAGCGGCGTTTTATCGCCGGCGCCGTTTGTCCAAAGTGTGCTGAGATGGATAAAACCGTGATGTATCGGGTTTCTGAGTTAGAACAGATTCGTGAATGTGTTCGCTGTGGTTTTAAAGAATCTATTCGTGACGACACGGGAAAAATACAAGAGCCGGAAACACGTGTGAATCAGCCTAGGCCCGGCGAAGAAGTTTTGTCACATGAGGATGAAGTTAAAATCGTGTCGCTTATCGATCCCCGTGATGGCCGACATCGTAGCGATCATTGAGGAATAATACCTATTTCTTAATACTTGGGAACGCAAACTCCGTGATCTTGCCTATACTTATCTAACGTATTCGCGGAGAACATATCATGCTGGAGTTGTTGCAGCTTCCCTTTCCACATGTTGTTGGTGTAAGGGTATCTGGCAAAATAAACCACACTGATATCGACCTTATTTTGCAGGAGGTCGAGCATAAATTACTTGAAGAAGATAATTTAAATATTTTTATTGAGCTAGATCACTTTGAAGGATTTACGGCAAGGGGATGGCTTAAGGAAATGCGGTTTTTAGCTAAATATATTAATCGTTTTACCCGTACGGCTATCCTCGGTGAGCCTCGCTGGTTTAATCGCGGCTCGACATTTATTACTCGAATATTTCCCAATATTGAAATTGAGCACTTTATTCCTCTGCAAAGGGATGAGGCGTTAATTTGGGTGAGCGAGCGTGATGTAGCTACGTTTGGATAAAGCCATAAGGTTAATACAGCCGTTAATTGGGAATCTGAGTAGACACCACGAAGGAAATGCCGCCGGAAACCATGATGGTTACCGGCGGTAAGTAGCGGGTTTATTTAATCTGGCTAAAGGTTAAGCCAGAATACATTTTTAAGCGTTCTATTAGTTTATTGCCAAAGCAGCTAGCTGGGGTAAGTAGACCACCCGCAACGTCTTCCTTGTCGATATCGCGGGCGAGGCAAATACTGGCTTGGCCAAGCATCTTAGCGGTAGAGCCATATCCTGGGTCGCGATCACCGGTAACGCGGCATTGTATTTTTTTGCCAGAGGCCGTTTTCCCGTAAAAGAGTAAGTCGTAAAAGCCATTTTCCTGTTCTTGTGGGCTGGGTCCTTCTCCTGGGGACGGCAGGACGCGGGAAAGTACCCAGCGTCCTGGCTTGATGCTAGCGGTCAGCATGAAGCCTGCTAGCCCGCCGCCAACTGCCCCTGCTCGTAATCTGCCGCTAAACCCTTTTCCGACCATCATGGCTTCATCATATAAAAAGGGTTTTGAATAACTTTCTTTTAATAATGAGTTGGAGCGTTGCACAATTCGAGTGTTGATCGCCGCCATAATAAACGGCGTTGTCCAGCTACCAGAAAGCGTATCAAATTGCGCTAAGCCGGTATTTACTTGTCGAGTCTTACTGGATTCGTCCACACAAAGTGAATACGGGTCGGCCATTTCCTTGCGAAGCGCTGCATCGTTAGAGGCTTCTTTCATCACATTCATTAAACTGGCAAAGGTACCACCTGATAAACCGCCTTTGACAGCTTTTACACGCATACTAACTTCGCTACAGGTTTCGTTGAAATTGGCCTTACTTTGTTCTTGGGTGTAATAGACACCTAAATCAGAGGGGATGGAGTCGAAACCGCAGCAATTTACAATGCGTGCTCCAGATGCTTTGGCGGCGCCATCGTATCGCTCAACCATTTTCCTAATCCACTGAACCTCACCAGTAAGATCGCAATAATCGGTGCCGGTCTCAGCACAGATTTTTACCAAGGGCTCGCCGTAAAGGGCATAAGGGCCAACGGTGGTCGTGACTACGCGGGTTTTTGCACACAGTGAACGCAATGCATTTTCATCGGAGGCATCTGCAACAATAATATCTAAATCAGATTTATTGAGTTTGGCTTTTACCGCCTCTAGTTTGGCGGCAGACCGGCCTGCAATTGCCCACCGTAGAGCGGGTTCTTCTCGGTTTTTGCTTAAGTATTGGCACAGAATTTCGCCAACAAAGCTGCTGGCACCAAAAACAATAATGTCGTAAGTACTCTGTGTCATGGGTCTCCCCTATTCAATGAATGGTTTATGCAGGCTAAAAGTTATGATTTATGTGTTAGAGCTTAGCACTATTTGATCACTGTAAACATTGATTGGGAGTGGGCATTAATCACTAAGTTTAGTCGATTGTGGCTAGCTGGGGTGCTATTGGTAATGTGGAGTGTTTTTCTTACAGTTACCCCGATCTAGGTCGTCAAGGATTTTTTCACACTCTTGTAGGCGCCATTCTCTAGATTGATCGTAGGAAGAGCTTCCGCATGCGCTGAGTAAGCTTAGAATTAACAATGTTAGTAAAATACGCATATCAATCCAAAAGAGTTATTTTGTGTGGTCAAATTTTGTACTCCATGAGCACAAGGCCTCAGTTTAATACTGGGTTAAAACGGTGCCAAGCATTGCGATAGCAAAACCAATGACGGCTCCCAGTGGTGGGCCACGGTGTTTACGAATTGGTATTTGCGGCGCGATATCTTGAAATATGAGATACAAAATACCACCGCTGGCAATCAGCATGATACCACCCAGTATGTCATGCTTATCCCCCAGAGCGGTATAACCGGCAATACCAAATATAGGTCCAAGTGGTACCAGCGCAAACATCAGCAAATATACTTTTCGGGAAGACCGGCCCGCGTCGGTCAGTTCTTTATAAGTGTTGAAACCTTCTGGTATGTTTTGCAGGCCAATGAGTACGGCTAACAGCAGGGTCGAGTCTGCGCCACTGGCGGCGAGCCCTCCGAGTGCGAGTGATTCGGGTACATAATCTAGCAACATCCCCGTGAGTTGTGGTGCAGCGCGGCGGTGAATATCTAAATATTTTTCTAGGAAATAGAAAGTAATCCCGCCGGATAATAGTAGCGCGATAGCCCAGGGGGAGTGGTCTAGATGTTCCAGCGCATCCGGAACTAAGACGATGGCAACCGCGCCAAGTAAAATGCCAGCACCAAGGGCAATAACGGAATGGCGAAACTCCTTATCAAGCCATTGTTGTTGAATTCTGGTGTGATTGGCAACGATGGCACCGAAAGGAATACACACACCAGCAGCAGCGGTGAGAATAATAATATTGAGTATTCCGTTCATTGTGTTCTCTATAATTTAATTTTTTGGCGGTAGAACGGAATGCAAGCTAGGAGCCAAGCCACGGATAAAATGTTCTACGTTCTCAGTGTAGGTAGTTTGAGTACCTAGTGAGGCATTTATTTGCCTGTGTGACAAATCGACTTTTAACAATGTGGTTTGGACCTTGAGCTGGTCTGCTTTTTGAACAAAGGTTTCTGCCTGTGGACAGCTATCATCGCGTTGCGTAGAGCACACTAATAATAATGGTTTTACCCCTTGGTGGAGGTGTTCAATTGCAGAATTTTTACGCCAGTAATTTGGATCGTCACCAAAAACTCGATTATAGAATCGAGGGTGCTTGTTGGTCATAATTTTATGAACATCTAGCGCGGCACTGTCTAGGAGAATACCGCCACGAACGCCATTAAGTGAGTTGGGTGTAGATAAGTTGGGGTCTGTTAACAGTAAAGACAGCAAGTGCGCACCAGCTGAGTGTCCAATTACGACAATGTTTTTATTGTCTGCGCCCCATTCTGCGCTATGGGTTTTAACGTGTGCTAGTGCCTTGGCAACATCCTCGGCTTGTTGATATGGGGGAGTATCTGGCAGCATCCGGTAGTTAATAGATACAAAAGTCCAGCCGCGCTTTACCCACCGTGCTACTTTAGCGTCGACAGTGTTGCTGTTTGCTTTGTCGCCTATACGCCATGCGCCACCATGAACCATAAACATGATTGGGCTATCGTGTGCTTTTGTGGGTAGATACACATCTAATTTTTGCGCTTTGGCCTCTCCGTAAGGAATATCTTTCATTGTTTTTGCTTGTGTAGCAGTGGCGAGCAGGCAGGCACAAAGTGTAAAAAGAGCGATCAATACATGGGTGTTTTTCACGCCATACTCCTTATAGCGTTATGAAGAAACGCATCGCGCCAAGGTTTTTGGCTGCGATGCGAAAAGTCTAAGTTTTGCTATTGGGTAAATCACAGCTAGCCCGGTTCTCCCATAGCGATTCAAGAATAGCGCTGCGAGTAACTAGGCCAATAAGTTGGCCATCTTCAGTAACAGGGTAGGATTTTGGTTTGTTCTTCCCCATTTTTTGAGCAAGGTCGATAATAGACATGTCTGCTTCTACAGATAACACTTCTCGACTCATCACTTCGTCGACAATGGGTGAGCCCTCACAGTGATAGCTACTGACTAATACCGTGTGGATGCAATCTTGTTCAGATACAAAGCCCACTAAGTTATGTTGATCATTAATAACAGGTAGACCAAAAACACCGTGTTCCAACAGCGTTTTGACGACCTCACCTAGGTCGCTTCCTTGTTTTACAAACGGTGATGGCGAGGTCATTACCTCGCGTACAAGCATTGTGGTTGTCATAAGCTACTCTCCAAATAGAGTCGATGCCTTACTATATCGCGCAAGAATCAACAGCGTAAACACATAGTTTTCTATCGCTGTCAGAGGTCTAGCCTATTGGTAAACTCATAAATAAAGACAATTCACTTTGCGGAGACGAGTACACCATCACGGTAGTCCCTTAATGCTTGTTCAATTTCATCATTGGTCGTCATAACAAATGGCCCATATTGAACAATGGGTTCTCCGATAGGACGGCCAGCTAAAATAAGAATTCCGGCCCCAGAGTGGGTATTGATATTTAATGTGTCGCCACCATCAAGTATTGCGCTGCAAGATTTGGTGATAGATGTGCCCTCTATCGTAACTTCACCCTCATAAACATAGATAACGGCATGATGATCTGGGGGTAATGAGACCTCTGCGTTTTTTTCAGGTGCCAGCCGTAAGTCTATATAAATTGGATCTGTGCTCAGGGCCTTCCCGTCAATACCATTGATAAAACCGGTTGCTGATAAGTGGTTAATAACAGTGTGCCCGGCGATGAGTATGGCTTCGCTACTACTATCGAGGCTTAAGCGCGGTATTTTATCAGCAGTTATATCTTGGTAAGAGGCAGCTTGCATTTTTTCTGCTGAAGGTAAATTAATCCACAATTGGAAGCCCCGCATTCTTCCATGGTTTTGCTGCGGCATTTCAGAGTGAATGATGCCTCGCCCAGCGGTCATCCACTGCACACCACCGTCTTTGAGGTGGCCTTGATTACCTAGGTGGTCTTGGTGAAGCATATGCCCTTCAAGCATGTAAGTTACTGTTTCAAAGCCACGGTGTGGATGAGACGGAAACCCCGCTAAATAGTCAGCGGGTTCGTCCGAAAAGAACTCATCTAGCATTAGAAAGGGATCGTGCCTAGCGGCATTAGACTGGCCTAAGCTACGCTTTAGTTTTACCCCTGCTCCATCTGATGTTGGCTGTGCTGAAATAATACGAGTGACTGTGCGGGTTTTCATCGTCAAACTCCTTAGCTGGCCGTTAACCGTTAATATTCGCTAGGCTGCCTTGCTAGCCAATTGTTTCCGTGCATTTGCAAGTGATGCGTCGGCAATATCTGGCCCCATATTTAAGCCTTCAGCGTAGATAAATTCGATATCCTGAAGCCCCATTAAGCCAAATATGTGCCGAAGATAAGGTGTTTGCGTATCCAATGGAGTATCTTGATACTGGCCTCCTCTAGCAGCAAATACGTATACCTTTTTGTTGTTTAGCAGCCCTTCTGGACCATTGGCGGTGTAGCGAAACGTTTCACCGGCGCGGGCTATATGATCAATATAGGCTTTGAAAGTAGATGGCACGCCAAGATTGTAGAGGGGGATACCTAGAACTAGGATGTCTGCGTCACGGAGCTCCTTAATAAGCTGGTCTGACTCCGCAACAATGTGCTTTTGCTCATCGCTGCGCTGTTCTGCTGGAGTGGTAAACGCAGTGAAGCGTTCGCCATCCAAGTGGGGTAAGGGCTTGGCATTGAGGTCGCGAGATATAAGAGCTGATTCTTCGAGCTTGTTGCGCAGAGCCTGAACAAACTCATTAGCCATTTGGCTTGATTTACCGTCATTACCGAAAAGGCTGCTATTGATGTGTAGGATATTGGTCATGTGTCCTTCCTTACATTGATGTATTTAAGTTGTTGCTTATTCAATCATTGATAAAACTGCTTAAAAAGCGCAAATTATTGCTATATTCAATCAGAAAAGTTGATGATTATGTCGGGACCTAGGACAAATCTAGAGCAGTGGCACTGTTTTTTAGCCGTTGTGGATGAAGGTAGTTACGCTCGAGCCGCCGAGGTATTGCATAAGAGTCAATCAGCGGTGACCTATACCATTCAAAAAATGGAAGAGCAGTTAGGCGTTAAGGTGTTTGCGATTCAAGGTCGTAAGTCCGAACTGACAGAGGTAGGGCAGATGTTGTACCGCCGAGGGCGCGGCTTGATTGATGAGGCTTTACGTTTGGAAAAATCCGCTAAGTCTGTTGCAGCAGGTTGGGAGCCGCAGTTGAGAATAGTGAGCGATACCTTATTTCCGAGTGAAATTATGCTGAACTGTTTGGCGGATTTGAGTGAGAGCTGTCCAGACACTCGAATGGAATATGTAGAGACGGTGTTGAGCGGAGCAGAAGAGGCTTTGTTAGAGCGCCGTTGTGATGTGGCGATAACAGGAATCGTACCGCCAGGTTTTTTGGGCGACCATTTAATGCGGGTGACTTTTGTTGCGGTTGCCCATCGAGATCATGCTTTACATCAGTTAGGCCGTGAGCTTGATTATCACGACTTGCGGCCTTTCCGTCAGCTTGTGGTAAGGGATTCTGGTGTTCGCCGTCAGCGCGATTCAGGTTGGTTGGAAGCTACTCAGCGCTTAACGGTAAGCCGTATGGATATGTCAATAAAGGCGGTAGTTCGCGGACTAGGTTTTGCTTGGTTGCCAGAGCCAAGTATACGTCGGGAATTAGCAAGTGGTGAGCTCACTCCGTTGCCGATGGTGGAAGGTGGAGCGCGGTACGCAGATTTGTTTCTGATCTTGCCGGATCGTGATTTAGCCGGTGCAGCCACTTTACGTTGTGAGCAATTGATAAAAGCCGCCGCCCAACAGGTGTGAGCAGTAGGGTTTAATGAGTGGGCTTTCAGAGGTGTAGTCTATTTCAGCCTTAGGCAAAATGACGAAATGCTAACGCTATGATGAATAAGGCTCCCCTCAGAATAATATTCTGAGGGGATATTTTTAATTTGCAGCTAGGTTTGTCTGGTTATAGAACACAGCCAATTCATTGTATGCTTTAGCGACTCTTTCCATGCGACCAATAGCGAGATTGTGGCTCAGTGGCGAGGCTTTATTGCCGCACTTTTCTAGTCTACGGTCAGCATCATCCATGTAATCACGCACGTCTTGCCCTAGTTTGACGACTTGTTCAAAGCTAGTTTCATTTAATTTAGGAATTTCTGGGGCACGGTAAACGGCGCGAGCTGCGCATTCGGCAAAGACTGTGCCGCTAATTAGGCATAGCATAAGGCTAGCGAGTAAAAATACAGACTTTTTCATTAGTCATACCTCTTTAAAAAATGACGATGAAATGATGACGAAGGGGGCTTGGGTGGTGGCTTGATACTTAAATACCCAAATATTGTTACCCATGGTTGTGTGTTTATCAATCATAATCGTAAAAAGTGTGTAAATAAGGTCGACTAGATCACTAATCTTCGGAGAATTTACAATTTATAGAGGGTGTTACGGTGGGTAGCGAAGTCTAGTTTACGGAAGTTGGCACTTTTTTTAAGATACTGTATTTAAAGCACGCTGCGAGGCTGAGTCCACGAGCTATATTGAATGCCGTAAATGCAAGCCAAAGACCACTATTGCCAAGGTGTTGCGTAAGTGCCCATAGGGGTAGGTAAATCACAGCAACTGAGAAGAGCATGCACCATTGCATGGTTTTGGTTTTGAGTGTGCCAATATAAATACCGTCTAGAAGGTAGCTTGGTGCACACAGCAGTGGCAGCCATGCTAACCAGTAATAATCATTGTTTATGAGAAGAGCCACTGCGGGTAAATCGGTCATCATTTCAATAATGGCAGATTTAAAAAGAATGAGAATGACGCTGGCGCTAAAAGCGGCAACGGCACAGAATTTAGCGCAGGCTAGGCAAAGCTTAATGAGCAGTGCTTGGTTGTTATTCTTATAGGCTTCACCAACCAATGCTTCTGCCGCGTGGGCAAAGCCATCAAGGCCGTAAGCGCTGATCATCATTAATTGCAGCAAAATGGCGTTGGCGGCAAGTTGGTTTTGTCCAAGAGCCGCACTTTGGGCGGTAAAAAAAGCAAGGCTGGATAGCAGTGCGGCTGTTCTAATAAACAGATGGAAGTTGGTGGTAAGGAGCTGCTTAAGTTTGGGGCCTTGCGCCCAGCTTATCTTTAAACCCGTTGCTAGCGTGTGTTTTAAGGGGGTGCGTACCGCCCACAGAGCCAGCGCAAATCCAAAGTACTCACTGATTGCGCTTGCGGCGGCTGCGCCATTGCTGAGTTGGTTGAATTTGATTATCAAAACATAATCCAGCGCGATATTTAGAAGATTGCTGGCTACTGCGATGATCAGCGGCCAACGAGTTTGCTGCTGTCCGATAAGCCAGCCTATAACAACATAAGTACCTAATACGGCGGGGGCGCTATACAGGCGGATATGTAAGTAGCGTTGCGCTATAGGGAGTAGGTTCTCAGTGGTATTCATTAAACCAAGGCCGATGTGGCTAAAGCTTCTACCGATGATGAATATCAAAATAGCGATAATGCTGCTAAGTAAAAGGGCTTTTATTAATAAGCCCGCGCTTTCCTGGTGGTTATGGGTTTGGGCGCTGGCGCCAGTGGTGCCCATTCTCAGAAAGCCAAACCCCCAATATAGGAAGGCAAGTAAGCTGGTGCTAATGGCGACAGCGCTTAAGTAGCGGCTGTCGTCAAGATGGCCGAGAATGGCGGTATCGACAATGCCCAAGAGTGGAACCGATAGGTTCGCAAGGATCATCGGCCATGCAATGTTGCGAATGCGACGGTTAATTTGCTGTGAAGAGCTCATGATTAAAGCGTGTCGCGTTTTGTTATGGGGTATGCACAGAATTAGGGCGAATAAAAAATTGATATTTGCGTTAGTGCGAAAATAGATTTTATCCTATATCTAGTGGTTTGATGACTAGATTAACCCTTTAATTGGTAGGTTTTTAGCAAATCAGGTGAAAATACCCTAAAAGTCATAGTGCATTCAGGAGAACCGGAGTAGCGCTGGTGCATTTATCAGGTTTATAATTGCGGCGTTTTGTCGCACCCAAAGTAGCGTCAATGAGTTTGCGATGTACAAATTACGAATGAATCTGAATACAGATTTCCCAGAAATTCTGCACTTAGATTTGTTTGTGTCTGTTGTGAGAGTTCAATTTAACGATTGTGTTCCCTCAATAGATAGAAAACTTGTACACCGTTCTCTTTGTGTGGTCTGAGGGGTCTTTATTAACTGTACATGGAGACACGGGAGATGTATTTACAAGCGAAACGGCTTCTCAAGCTGGCGCTTAGTCCTGTGCTAATGCTGCTAAGCCTGTTTAGTACTGGCGCATGGGCCGAGCAGGCCGAGCGTTGGCAAACCAATATGACCCCTGGTATTACCGAGGTTGGTCATCAAATTTACGACTTGCATATGTGGGTTTTCTACATTTGTGTCGTAACAGGCATAGTAGTTTTTGGCGTGATGTTTTACTCGGTATTTGCATACCGTAAAGAGCGTCATCAGGAGCCAGCAACTTTCCACGAAAATACGCGAATGGAAATTGCTTGGACCATAGTTCCTTTTTTAATCTTGTTGTTTATGGCTGTTCCAGCCACCAAAACCTTGATTGAAATCTACGATACCGACGATGCTGATTTAGATATCTTAATTACCGGTTATCAGTGGAAATGGAAATACGAATACATCAATCCAGACGGTGATAATGTTAGTTTCTTCTCTAACTTGTTGACTGATGGTGCGGAAATTGCGAATACCGAAGACAAGGGTTCAAATTACTTGTTGGAAGTTGATGAGCCAGTTGTTATCCCGGTAAACAAAAAAGTGCGCTTTTTAGTTACCGCCAATGACGTATTGCACGCTTGGTGGGTGCCTGCGTTAGCGGTTAAGCGTGATGCAATTCCTGGTTTTATCAACGAAGCATGGACTAAAGCGACTGAAACCGGTGTTTTTCGTGGTCAGTGTGCTGAGCTGTGTGGCCGCAATCATGGCTTTATGCCCATTGTGGTTAACGTCGTTGAAGAGTCTGAATATGAAGCGTGGTTAGGCGAAAAAGAAGCCGCCGCTGCTGAAATTAAAGAATTGATGGCAAAAGACTTTTCTCTTGATGAGTTGGTAGAGCGCGGTAAGTCAGTTTACACAAGTGCATGTTCTGCTTGTCATGGTGCAAATGGTGAAGGCGGTGTCGGTAAAGCAATTGCTGGCAGTGCTATAGCGACTGGCGCTATAAGAGAGCATACAGACCGCATCGTCAATGGTGTACCAGGCACTGCAATGCCGGCATTTGGTAGTCAGCTAAACGAGGTAGATCTTGCCGCTGTTATTACATATCAGCGCAATGCCTTCGGTAACAACATGGGTGACATGTTGCAGCCAGTTGATATTTACAACTTCAAGAAAGGTCAGTAGGGGGATTACACCATGGGTGCTCATCACGGACCTGCTAAAGGTTTCAGTCGGTGGTTATTTACCACCAACCACAAAGACATCGGTACGATGTATTTGTGGTTCAGCTTTGCGATGTTCTTATTAGGCGGCTCGTTCGCCATGATCATTCGCGCTGAATTGTTCCAGCCCGGCTTGCAAATTGTGCAGCCCGAGTTTTTCAACCAAATGACGACCATGCATGGCTTGGTCATGGTGTTTGGTGCCATCATGCCGGCTTTTGTTGGCTTGGCTAACTGGATGATACCGATGATGATCGGTGCACCAGATATGGCATTGCCACGTATGAACAACTGGTCATTTTGGATTTTGCCACCAACGTTTTTATTGTTGGCGTCTACCCTTCTTATGGAAGGCGGTGGTCCTAACTTTGGTTGGACGTTCTACGCGCCGTTGTCTACGACATACGCGCCTCCAAGCGTGACCTTCTTTATATTTGCGGTTCACGCCATGGGTATATCGTCGATCATGGGCTCGATCAACATCATTGCCACTATTGTGAACATGCGCGCGCCAGGCATGACTTACATGAAAATGCCAATGTTTGTATGGACTTGGTTGATTACGGCGTTCTTGCTAGTGGCGGTTATGCCGGTATTAGCCGGTGCAGTTACCATGATGTTAATGGATATTCACTTTGGCACCAGCTTCTTTAGTGCGGCAGGTGGTGGTGATCCCGTATTGTTCCAGCACGTGTTCTGGTTCTTTGGTCACCCTGAAGTTTACATTATCATTTTGCCTGCATTTGGTGTTGTGTCAGAGATCATTCCAACGTTCTCGCGTAAGCCCTTGTTCGGTTATGATTCAATGGTTTATGCAACATCATCGATCGCTTTCTTATCGTTTATTGTATGGGCTCACCATATGTATACGGTAGGTATGCCGATTGCTGGCGAACTGTTCTTTATGTATGCCACGATGTTGATTGCGGTGCCAACGGCTGCAAAAGTATTCAACTGGATAACGACGATGTTTAAAGGGTCTATTACCCTTGAAACGCCCATGTTGTTTGCAATTGCTAAAGTATTTTTGTTCACGATCGGTGGTTTCTCTGGTCTGATGTTGGCTATTGCGCCAGCTGATTTCCAATACCACGATAGCTACTTTGTTGTGGCTCACTTCCACTACACAATGGTTGCTGGTGCGATATTCGCCCTGTCGGCTGCGGTGTATTACTGGATTCCAAAGTGGACGGGCAAAATGTACAACGAGACCATGGGTAAAGCCCATTTCTGGATCTCGTTCATTGGCTTTAACCTGACCTTCTTCCCGCAGCACTTTGTGGGTCTGGCAGGTATGCCGCGCCGTATTCCTGACTACAACCTGATGTTTGCTGACTTCAATATGATGTCATCTATTGGTGCCTTTATTTACGGTACAAGCCAGCTACTGTTCTTGTTCAACATTGTTAGAACAATTACACATGGCAAGCCTGTTACTGAAGATAAAGTTTGGGAAGGTGGCACGACGCTGGAGTGGACAGTGCCTTCGCCTGCGCCATACCACACCTTTACGACTCCGCCAGAAATTAAGTAAGGGCTGGGTGTAATTATGACGACGCAGGTAGACAAAAACATCAAAATGCTCAGCGTAAAGCTGCTGGGCTTGGTGGTTATTATGTTTGCCTTCGCTATGTGGGTAATGCCCCCGCTTTACGATGCTTTATGCGAGGCGTTGGGCATTAACGGTAAAACCGGTCAGCAGTACACGGTTGTAGACAGCCAAATTGATACAGACCGTATAGTAAAAGTACAGTTTGTTGCACAAAACAATGAAATGATGCCTTGGGAGTTTTCGCCTAACACCAGTCAAATTGAGGTTCACCCTGGTGAATCAAATCAAGTGACTTATTACGCAAAGAATACGCAGAATAAGTTTATGGTGTCGCAGGCTATTCCCAGCATTGTTCCGTCCCGTGCAGCCGAGTACTTTCATAAAACGGAGTGTTTTTGCTTCAATCAGCAGCCTTTGGCGGCGGGAAGCAATGCCGATTTAGCGCTACAATTTATTATTGATCGTGATTTACCCAAAGATATCCATGTAATTACCTTGTCGTACACAATTTTTGACGTAACCGAGATGGCGGCCAAACAGGATTCTGTTGCGGCATCATCGAAATAGAAAAGAGATTTTTCTCTCCCGAGAAAATGGAGATTTAACAATGGCGGGTCAAAGTAATACAGGGCATGAAACTTATTACGTGCCAGACAGTAGTAAATTAGCTGTTAGTGCGTCGATAGGTATGACAGCTATCGTCTACGGTGCTGCCAGCTTTATAAATGACGCCAGCTATCGCGCTGGTGAAGATACAAACTCCGGCTTTATTTTGTTTGCTGGTTTAGCGTGGTTAGCCGCAACCTTATTTGTGTGGTTTAGCACGACTATTCGTGAAAACCGCGCTGGTATGAATAGCGCACAGCTAAAGCAGTCATACGTGATTGGCATGCAGTGGTTTATATTTTCTGAAGTAATGTTCTTTGGCGCATTCTTTGGTGCCCTTTTCTATATCCGCAACCTTGCTGGTCCATGGTTAGCTGGTGAAGGCGATGGGGTAATGAACACCCTACTTTGGCCTGGTTTTGAATACACTTGGCCGCTGCTAGAAACGCCTCAAGATGCAATTGGTGGTGTACAAGCACAGGCTGCAGCTGGGCATTTAGCAAACAATGGTGAATTTGTAGGTGCCGAGCATAGCTTGTCATTTCCAGGTTTTGCCAATATTGGTCATTGGTTACCTTTGTACAACACCGTGATTCTGCTGGCATCTAGCTTTACTTGTCATATTGCCCATATGGGTATTAAGCAGAATGATCGTAAGAAGTTTAACTTATGGCTGTTCATCACTGTGGCACTGGGATGCATCTTCTTGTACTTACAGTACATGGAATACCATGAAGCACTGTTTGAATATGGTATTCGCTTAAACAGTGGTGTTTACGGAACAACATTCTTCATGTTGACGGGTTTCCATGGCTTCCACGTTGCTATGGGTACGTTCATGTTGTTGGTTCAGTGGTTACGTTCAAAAACAAAGGGTCACTTCTCAGCGGAAGACCAATTTGGTTTTGAAGCGTCTTCATGGTATTGGCACTTTGTTGATGTGGTTTGGGTATTCTTGTTCTTGTTCGTTTACATTCTGTAAACGCGAACGACGACTCGTACTAGCTCAGTAAATTTGGCCGGTACATTTGCTTACTAAGGTAAGTGGGTGTTACCGGCCAAATTGCATATTGGGAGTCTAGGGTTTAGATTGGCTGGCTTCATTTGAATCTAAATAGCGTTGGTCCCATGGCGCTTTAGAGCCGAGCTCGCCAGTAAAAAAGCCATAGAATAGAAAGCCCATCAAGCATGTCGCAAGGATGAGGCGAACCTTTAAAGATTGCCACGTCCGCATTGTTGTACCGCGATCTTGCATTAAAAAGAACAGGCCACTAAAGAGGCTGATAACAAGTGCGATAAATAGCACAACTATGACAATCTTTAACCACATACTGCTGAACCTCCAGAATTGTTTGCCGCAGTATACACAATAGGGTTTCATAAATGGCTAGCAAGCAAAATAGGTTGCAATGGCAGTTGGATTGGAAGTCAGCCTTAGCTATTACCTTGATGCTGCCCGTGTTAGTGAGCCTTGGCTGTTGGCAGCTAGAGCGCGCCGATGAAAAACGCGACTTACTTTCCGATTTTGAGGAACGACGCCTGCTGCCGGCAGTGAATATTGCCGAACTCACAAATTATCCTAACTACCGACCTGTCTATGCGCTGGGTGAGTTTGATGAAAGCCGTTATTGGTTATTGGATAATAGAATTAATCAGGGGCGGTTCGGATATGAGATAATGGCCGTTTTTAAACTAAACAACGGCCGAGAACTGTTGGTTGATCGAGGTTGGGTTGAGGGTGACGCGTCTCGCCGTACCTTGCCAGCCATAAACACCCCAAGTGGCGTTGTTAAAGTTACTGGTGAGCTATATCGCAGTGTGGAAAAGAATTTTAGTTTAGGTGAGGAGCAGCAGTTAAGTGACTGGCCTCGGCGTCAGCAATGGTTGGATATTGATGCGGCGAATCAAGAGTTCCCTAGTTTATTAACAACTAGCTTGCGATTAGATAGCAATAGTCCTGGTGCTTTGCAAATTAAGCGAATGGTGGTTAATGTTACGCCCGCCAAACATACAGGCTATGCAGTGCAGTGGTTTGGAATGGCTTTAGCACTTGGCATTATCTTTATATTGCGCAATTCAAATTTGGTGCAGTGGTATCAACACCGTAAAGACACAGAGAACAATGGACAATGACAAAAATGGCAGATCCTAAGCGTAGTAAACGACTTCTTGGTTTGATACTGGGCATTCCAATTGCGGTAATTTTATTGTCGAGTGCGGTGTACTATTTAGCGAAAGAAAATATTGTCAATTTCCGTACTGTTAACCGGGGTACGTTAATTAACCCGCCGATGCAGCTAGGCGATCTTCACCCACAGCGCCTTGATGGCGGTGAGTTTCTCTTTGACCGCGCCGATTCACGCTGGGTGTATATGGTAGTTGGTGGCCGGGAATGTACCGATGCCTGCGAGCGTATGCTCTATTTAACACGTCAAACTCACACCGCACTTGGAAAAAAAGTTGGACGGGTGGAGTTAGTGTATCTGGCAGTAGACGGCCCGTTGTCTGCAAATCTTCGTGATTTCTTAGAGAGTGAACACAGTGATACCACGGTATTACATGTAAATGGCAATGAGTTTTTAGGTAAGTTACAGAATTTGGAAATAGACCCGTTTGATCCACAGGCATTTTATGTGGTTGATCCAAAGGGCTGGGTGATGATGTATTACCGCGCAGGTGATACCGAGCTACCAACGCTGACAACTTTAGGCAAGGACGTCCTTAAAGATATGGGGCGCTTGATTAAATAATCGGCTTAGTACAAATAGCAAACACGGAATTAGACAATGGCATTATTTAATAATCCTGTGCAGCGAAAATCAGGCTTTCGCCTAACATTTGTTGCCTGCTTGGTGGCAGTTATTGTTTTAGGCATGGGGGTGTTTACTAGGTTGGCTGATGCTGGCTTAGGGTGTCCAGATTGGCCAACATGCTACGGCCATGTGCTCTGGCCCAGTGATGATCACGACGTGGCGCGTGCTAATGAAGCCTACCCAGATGCGCCAGTGGAACATGACAAAACATGGCCTGAAATGATTCACCGCTATTTGGCATCTAGCCTGGGTTTATTCACTATTGCGATTCTAGTTGTTTCGCTTCGCAGCAAAGAAGCTAATCAACCGGTGAAGCTACCGGTTTTTCTACTCGCTTTTATCATTTTACAAGGCATGTTCGGCATGTGGACGGTCACGTTAAAGCTGTGGCCGCAGGTTGTTACCGCACACTTACTGGGTGGCTTCACAACGCTAAGTATGTTGTGGTTACTCACATTGCGGCTGAATAATCATCACTGGCACATACCCGCAATTGATGAGAGAAAATTGTTATCAATAAAACCCTTTGCAGTTATTGGCTTGATTATAGTGATTGCTCAAATAGCATTGGGGGGGTGGACTACATCAAACTATGCGGATATTGCGTGCCCAGATTTTCCGACATGTCAGGGTGCTTGGCTACCGCCAATGAATTTTGCTGATGGATTTAATATTACCCAGCATATAGGGCCAAATTACCTAGGCGGTACCATGGACAATGCTGCTAGAGTGGCAATTCACTTTAGTCATCGACTTGGTGCGATCATCACAGCCGCGTATTTAATATTTTTGTCTATAAAGTTGCTGCAACTGAGCTTACCTGCAGCAAAAAAATTGTCATATGGCATTTTGGTAGTCCTAGCAGTCCAAATTAGCTTGGGCATCAGTAATGTTGTGTTTCGTTTCCCGATTGATGTTGCCGTAGCGCACAACCTAGTCGGTGCATTGTTGTTGCTTACGCAGGTAACCACCACATATTTGGTATATACAGCGGTGGTAAACCGCGGGGGAATTCGAGTATGACGCAGTCACAGGCTGAGTCCGCAAACTGGCGAGATTATTACGAGCTGTGTAAGCCCAATGTAGTGCTTTTGATGTTGCTAACCTCAGTGATTGGCATGTTTATGTCGGTACCTGGAATGGTGCCATGGGAGGCATTGGTTTTTGGTAACCTAGGTATAGGCTTATGTGCTGGAGCTGCAGCGGCAGTGAACCATCTTGTTGATAGCCGAATAGATTTGGTTATGGCGCGAACGCATAATCGGCCAATTGCTCAGGGTCGAGTGAAAACCCGTGATGCAGCAATTTTTGCAGCGGTCATTGGCGGCTTGGGAATGGCCATTTTGCTGATTAAAGTGAACCCATTAACTGCATGGTTAACCTTGGCATCACTATTGGGTTACGCGGTGGTGTACACACTGTTTTTGAAGCGGGCTACACCACAAAATATTGTGATTGGTGGTATTGCAGGTGCTGCCCCGCCATTGCTGGGGTGGACGGCGGTTACTAATCAAATTGATGGTCATGCTCTATTGCTGGTGTTAATTATTTTTATTTGGACACCACCGCATTTTTGGGCGCTGGCAATTCATCGCCGTGATGATTACGCTAAAGTTGAAATTCCAATGCTGCCGGTGACCCACGGTATTGGTTACACCAAATTACACACTCTGTTATATACAGTGTTGTTATTCGTGGTTACCTTATTACCATTTGCCACTGGCATGAGTGGGTCTTTATATCTGTTGGGGGCAGTGTGTCTTGGCATTGGCTTTTTGTACTGGGCAATTGTGCTGATGAGAGGCAATGATCCAAAAGCGCCAATGGCAACGTTTAAATACTCTATTGTGTATCTAATGGCACTGTTTATGATCATGCTGTTAGATCATTATTTATTGCCGGCCATGACAATATTTGAGGTTGATTATTAATGACTGAAGAGACGCAGGAAAGCGGCGCTGTAAAGCGCGAGCGCGGTATTAGATTAACAGTATTGGCGGTTGTTTCAGTAGCGATTATTTTCGTTGCCGGATTTTTTTATGCGTCTACTCGCGCCCGACCGATGACCAGTGAAGAGCTGAAATCACAAGGCGCGTATTTATACGAAAATCCAAGGATGCTACCTAATTTCACCTTGGAAGATGACCGTAGCGAGCGTGTTACCCCAGTGACATTTCAAGGTCAGTGGAGTTTGGTCTTTTTTGGATTTACGTATTGCCCAGATGTGTGCCCCACTACCCTTGCGCAGTTAAAAGCGTTTTACCAAGAGTTAGAGCCAGAGGTGCAAGCTGATACTCAAATTTGGTTGGCAAGCGTTGATCCCGCTAGAGATACACCGGAACAATTACATAGCTACTTGGATTTCTTCCACCCAGCATTTAGGGGTGTTACAGGCGATTTCTTGGAAGTTCACCGTTTTGCTACATCATTAAATATACCATTCACCAAGGTTCCCGGTGGAGGCAGTAATTACTTGGTAGAGCATAGTGCAAATATTGCACTGATAAACCCACAGGGCCATTCGGTTGGATTTTTTAAAGCGCCCTTGGAAATCAGTAAAATGAAAAGAACATTTTTATCTATTCGCGAATATTATTGAGTTGACCCCGCCCCTGCTCTTTGAGGCAATGTGCTGAGGCGGGCAAATAAAGCCCGAATAATACGAAATTGAAATGGTGTGAGTACGTTTTATTGTTGGCTTGCCGTTATTTGCGTCGATAGCTAGGTGCTAGTTGCCCAAGTACAAACAAGCCGCCTGCGCCAAGAACAATGCTAGGGCCAGCAGGGGTGTCCCAGTACCATGCACCGGCAAGCCCTGCTATTACCGCGATAGCGCCGCAGATTATTGCTAATATTGCGGCCTGTTCTGGGCTGCGGGCAAAGCGGCCTGCTGCTGATGCAGGAATGATAAGCATCGCTGTAATGAGCAATACACCCACTATTTTCATTGCTACAGCCACGGTTGCTGCAACCATTAGCATGAGCAGTAAGCGCAGGCGTTTTACAGGTAAACCTTCGACTTCGGCAAGCTCGGCGTGGGCGGTAACGGCAACTAATGCATGCCAGTAGCGGCACAGTAAAGCGAATACCAAGAAACAGATTCCTCCAAGACTGATTAGATCCTCTTTTTCAATTGCGAGTAAATCGCCAAACAAAAAAGCGTTTAAATCTAATTGCATATTATCTAGGAACGAAATTAATACTAAGCCGAGTGCAAGGCTGCTATGCGACAAGATGCCCAGCAGGCTATCTAGTGCAATATCTCTCCACCACTGTAAGACAAACAGGACGAAGCCAATAAGTAAGCAGGTGAAAAGGACGCTGTATTGTAAATTTAGCTGCAAGGCGAGCCCCAGTGCTAGCCCAAGCAGCGCTGAGTGTGCAAGGGTGTCACCGTAATAGGCCATGCGCTGCCAAGTCACTAGTGCACCGAGGGGGCCGCACAAGGCAGCAACAAGCAAGCCGGCAATTAAAGCATAAAGAAGAATATCAATCATGGTGGTGCTCACAGATCACGTCACCATGGATGTCGTGTTGATGGTCGTGGTCGTGTTGGTAAAGTGCGATAGCTTCCGCGTGGCGCCGGCCGAATAGTGATAAATAGGCAGGGTCGTTACTGACATGCTCAGGGTGGCCGTGACAGCATATATGCTGATTAAGGCAGATTACGGTGTCGGTTTGGGCCATTACCCAGTGCAAGTCATGAGACACCATAAGAACCGCACAGCCGAGTGTGTCGCGTAAATTATTAATAAGCTCATAGAGCTCAGTTTGACCGTTAATATCCACACCCTGTGCGGGTTCGTCTAACACCAGTAAATTGGGGTTGCTGAGCAGTGCGCGACTTAGTAATACACGCTGTGTCTCACCTCCAGAAATATCATTTAGTGGGCGTTTACGTAAGTGATTAACCCCAGTGCGCTCAAGCGCAGCCTCTATTTGCTTTGCGCCACGTCGGGTCATTGCCAAAAATCGTTCTACACTCAAAGGCATTAATGGGTTCAGAGTCAGCCGTTGCGGCATATAACCAATATTAATGCCGGGCTGTCTAAACACGGTACCTTGATCGGGCTTAGTTAAACCAAGGGCGATCTTTATTAATGTGCTTTTGCCAGCACCATTAGGGCCAATGATAGTCATTATTTGGCGCGGTTTAAGGCTAAGGCTGACATCAATAAGCAGGCTTTGGTGCAGGTGCTTTAGAGAAATTTTATCTAAAGTTAATAGGGGGTCAGTCATTACCGCCTACCTTTTGGCAAGGCCAATAGCAGCCGACAAATGTATTTAAAGAAGGGGTGCAGTGTATCAAGCCATTTTTAATTAAAATGTATTGGGCGCGATAGAGCGTAGGCGGTGTGGTTAGTCGGGCACACGTTTTCTTAAGTATTTCAAAAATGCTATACGCTCCGATAGGTTGGCGGCTTGTCCATACGCATTTTAAAACGTGTTTGCGAATGCGGGTAAACTTAGCTTGGTGGTGCCGACAAGTTCTATTTGCTTGGCTTATGACGTCGTCGACACAGAGCTGATGATTGTGTTGTTCAGCAATAATACGCATCTAGTTCTAATTTGCGTGAAAATAAAATGATATAGTATTGCATTGGGGCAGTATTAAACAATGGGGAAGATTAGTTGAGAGTATTAGTTTGGTGGGTATTGGCAGCTTGCATGCTCGGTAATTCAGCATGGGCTGACAGTGACAAGCCAATTGTATTATCTAGTATTATGCCCCTGCACTTGATCGTTAGCGATATTGGCGGAGAGGCGATTAGCGCTGAGTTGTTGGCACCTGCAACGATATCGCCTCACGATTTTCAATTACGCCCCTCCGATGCAAAACGAGTTCACTCTGCCGATGTTGTGCTTTGGGTGGGCCCGATGCTTGAAACCTATTTGGCTAAGTTACTGCGTAAGCAAGAGCATGCGGTTGTGCTCTACCCTGCTTTAGGCAGTGATCAAGACCCTCATGTTTGGATGGATGCGGATGAGGTGCAGAGTATTGCACGCCGTGTCGCACGTATATTGTCAGATCGAATACCTTCACGCGGGGCGTATTTTCATGCAAATGCAGCGCGTTTTAGTACAGAGTTTCGCCAGTATGATAAAGAGCTAAAAGAAGAGATAGCGCGACATAAGCACCAAGCGTATCTATTGTTGCATGACGGCTTTAGCCGATTTGAGCAACACTACGGTTTGCCTGCAGGAGAGATGGTGGTATCTGGCTCTGATCGATTACCTGGAGCGCGACATATAGTCCAGCTGCGTGAGCGATTACAGTCAGGAGAATTTGCCTGCGTGTTCCGTGAGCCGCAATATGCTCCGGCAATGTTAAATGCCTTAGTGGCAGGTATAGATATTCCGGTGATAGAAATTGACCCGCTGGGTGCTAGTCGTGCTGTTCCGAGCGCAAATGCAGGTGCTGACGGTTTTTTGGGTTTATACCGTCAGCTCGGGCAGGCGTTTCTCGCCTGTTTTGATCAGCCATAGTCGGCAGCGACTCATATAAGAGCTAAACGCTTATTTGTCGATGCGTGGCGTCATTACGCGACTAATCTGATTGTCTAGCTCAGTGTTTAGGCTGGCAGCAACAATATCTAGATTTTTTTCCAAGAAGCGCTCGGCTGAGTACTGGCTTGTGTACTCAGTAGCCAGTTCTTGGCGGGTGTCGTTTTTGATCTCGTTGTAAGCTAAGACCATTGGCTCATCGGCTGCAACATTGGGTTCTGCGGCAGTGGCGATGGTGCTGGCAACCAGGATAAGGATTGCGCTGATAGTTTTGTTCATGTGAGTTCTCCTCTCAATATAGGCATGTTTGGCCTGTTACGAGATAATTGGTTACCTCGTGTTACATAAGGTAACACAAAATCGAAAGGAGTCCGCTTAATTTTTGTTAATTTTCCGTTAATGTGGCAAATTACCTAGGTCTCGATGTGTCATGGATGTGAAAAAAGGTAACATTCGCCGTTTTTTGAGAGGCTGATGTTGCTTGGTCGGCTCGTGGTACACTTCCGCCTTTCACTAAACAAAGCGCAAATTCACTCCTATGACAGCAATAAAACCTCTAGTTCTCGTTGATGGCTCCTCTTATCTGTATCGTGCGTTTCACGCTTTACCCCCGCTGAATACATCTAAAGGCCAACCTACCGGTGCTATCAAAGGGGTTATTAATATGTTGCGACGTTTACAGAAAGATTACCCCGATAGCCCTATCGCCGTTGTGTTTGATGCCAAGGGCAAAACGTTTCGGGATGATATGTATCCGCAATATAAAGCGCAGCGCCCCCCTATGCCGGATGATTTACGTAGCCAAATTGAGCCCATCAATGCCATTGTGGATGCAATGGGTTTGCCGCGATTAGTGATAGAGGGGGTTGAGGCAGATGATGTTATTGGAACCTTGGCGGCCCAAGCGAGTGGTGAGAGGCCGGTGTTGGTCTCTACTGGCGATAAAGATATGGCGCAGTTAGTGAATGAGCATGTAACTCTTGTTAACACAATGACCGATACGGTAATGGATGTGGCGGGGGTAAATACTAAGTTTGGTATCCCTCCGGAGCTGATTATCGATTTTTTAGCGTTAATGGGCGACAAAGTAGACAATATACCGGGGGTGGCTGGCGTCGGCGAAAAAACGGCGCTCGCTCTGCTGCAGGCCTTGGGAGGTTTGGAGGATATATATCAAAATCTAGATAAAGTACCTGATTTGGCCATGCGTGGCGCAAAGGGTGTGGCCAAAAAGCTAACAGATCAGCGCGAACAAGCTTTTCTTTCCTATACATTGGCAACCATAAAGTGTGATGTTCCCCTCGATGTGTCAGTGCCAGAATTATTGCCTAATAGTCCTGATAAGACTCGGTTACTCAGTTTATTTACAGAGTTTGAGTTTAAAACCTGGGTGCAAGAATTAAGTAGAGATGAGCGTACAGAATTAATAAATGAATCAAAGGCTTCAGATGTGCCGTCAGATGATGCCCTTGATGCCGTTCCCGCGTTTACAGGAACACCTGATTATCAGCTAATCCTTACTCAATCTCAGTTTACTCATTGGTTAGATAAACTGAACAATGCCCCACTATTTGCGTTTGATACGGAAACGACTAGCTTAAACTACATGCAGGCGCGGGTGGTTGGGGTGTCTTTTGCTGTCAATATGGGTGAAGCGGCCTACTTACCCTTTGGCCATGATTACTTGGATGCACCTGATCAGCTAGCTGAGAACGACGTACTGGCAGCATTGAAGCCAATACTCGAAGACCATAACAAACTCAAACTTGGCCAGAATTTAAAATACGATGCAAATGTCCTCGCTAATCATGGCATTACTCTGCGTGGTATAGCCGAAGACACCATGCTTGAATCCTACGTCTTGGATTCTGTTGGCAGCCGGCATGATATGGATACCTTGGCTTTAAAATACCTAGACCGCAGCACAATACATTTTGAAGATATTGCGGGAAAAGGCGCAAAGCAGCTTACTTTCAACCAGATTGCCTTAGAAGAAGCGGCACCCTATGCGGCAGAAGATGCAGATGTCACATTGTGTTTGCACCATGTTATGGCCGCAAAATTAAAAGCGAGCCCATCTCTGATGTCCGTGTACCGAGACATTGAATTACCCTTAGTGTCAGTGTTATCTCGCATTGAACGTAATGGCGCGCTGGTAAGCCGTGAGTTGCTTGGCAGCCAAAGCCATGAGCTGGGGTTGAAAATGCAGGCCTTAGAGAAGGAAGCCTACGACTTAGCGGGCGGCGAGTTCAATTTAGCCTCGCCTAAGCAGCTAGGAGAAATTCTTTTTGAGCGTTTGAATATTCCTGTAATAAAGAAAACCCCCAAAGGAGCGCCGTCAACTGCCGAAGAGGTGTTGGTGGAGTTGGCTCATGATTATCCGCTGCCAAAAGTGATTTTGGAGCATCGGGGTATGGCTAAGTTGAAGTCTACCTACACCGACAAATTGCCGCTCTTAATAGATCCCAAGACGGGTCGTATTCACACCTCTTATCACCAAGCTGTTGCCGCGACTGGGCGTTTGTCTTCGTCTGATCCAAATTTGCAAAATATCCCTATTCGCAGTGCAGAGGGCCGGCGGATACGTCAGGCATTTATTGCCCCATCTGGCTACGTTATTTTGGCTGCAGATTACTCGCAAATTGAGCTGAGAATTATGGCCCATCTGTCAGAAGATCAGGGCTTGATAGACGCATTTGCGCGAGGCGAAGATATTCACCGAGCAACTGCGGCAGAAGTATTTGGTGTCGCTGTTGATGAGGTGAGTGATGAGCAGCGGCGAAACGCCAAGGCGATAAATTTTGGTTTGATTTATGGCATGTCGGCATTCGGCTTGGCGCGACAGTTACATATTGGTCGTAAAGAGGCGCAGGAGTATATAGATCTTTATTTTGAGCGCTATCCTGGCGTGCTTCGTTATATGGATGAAACAAGAGTGCTAGCGGCAGAAAAAGGTTTTGTCGAAACCTTGTTTGGTCGGCGGTTATATCTTCCTGAAATCAACGCCAGTAATGGTATGCGTAGGCAGGCCGCTGAGCGCACGGCAATAAATGCCCCTATGCAGGGGACAGCGGCAGATATAATTAAACGCGCCATGATATCTGTGGATCAGTACTTATCCGATAGTGGGATTGATGCCAAATTGATTATGCAGGTTCATGATGAACTGGTTTTAGAAGTTGCCCCGGCAGCCCTAGACGAAGTAAAGGCTGAGCTTAGTAAATTGATGATGGCGGCAGCAAAATTGGCTGTGCCATTAGAGGTGGGGATGGGGACAGGCGCAAACTGGGATGAGGCGCATTAACTTGCGCAATGGTAAATCAGCGTCTACTTTTTAGTAGGCTATTGCTCTTAAGCGTATTTGAGAATAGCCCCGCGTTAGGAGACTTGTCTCCCCCTAACTCCTTGAGGAGTAGGATTGCCCGGCGAGTTCAGCGCGCCGGGCTTTTTTGCGTCTTTTACTCCTTAATGTCATTTTCTGGTGCGATTGTCTCGGTGTATTCGGCATTTTCCTCGCTCAGAACATCTAGCCATTGGTCTAATTTTGAGCGCAATGCTTGCAGGCCGTCGCCATTCTGCGCGGAAAATAATTGCACACTAATTAAATCCCCATAGTCGGCAAGGTTTTTGCGTACCGAAAGTAAGGTTGCTGATGCTGGCCCACGTTTGAGCTTGTCCGATTTGGTGAGCAAAATGTGTAAGGGCATAGCGCTTTTTGTTGCCCAACTTACCATTTGCTGGTCGAAGTCAGTCAGCGGGTGACGGATATCCATCATCAGTACCATGCCACGCAGAGATTCACGTTTCTGTAAATAGGCTTCAAGGTTGCGCTGCCATTCATTTTTGACAGCGAGGGGGACCTTGGCAAAGCCGTAGCCGGGTAAGTCGACAAGTCGTTGGCGGCCGGTATCATCGAGAACGAAAAAGTTTAATAACTGGGTTCGCCCAGGCGTTTTACTGGTTTTTGCCAGTTTTTTGTTTTCTGTGAGTCGGTTTATGGCGCTGGATTTACCGGCATTCGAGCGACCGGCAAATGCAACCTCAGCCCCAGAATCATCAGGGCAATGCATAAGGCCAGGAGAGCTTTTTAAATAGCTGGCGCGGCGGTAGTTTAATGTGGGGCTGGAATCCATAGTATGTCCGAAAAATTGCTCTTGCAGTGACGGATTGGGTCAATAATTGGCCCGATCGCTGACTAGTTGTGTATAATGCCGCAGTTTTTGTGCGGGCTTACTTTAAGCATTTGATAGACTCTCACTAACCAATTTGTAGTATAGATCGCTTAAACTCGGAGACGTAGAACATGCATAAATGGCCTTTGGTTGTACTATTTTTGTTGTCTAGCGTGTCAGCCGGCGCTGCCGAGCAGACGATTGTAGATCGTTACAAGGCATCCTGCTATGCCTGCCACGGTTTTGGTGTAAATGGGGCACCAAAAACTGGTGTTGCTGCAGACTGGGCGCCACGGTTGGAAAAAGGTATGGAGACACTGGTAAAGCACGCTGATGAAGGCTTTAGCACTATGCCACCAAAAGGCCTTTGCTTTGACTGTAGTGCAGATGAATTTAAAGCCTTGATTGAATATATGGCAACGCCGCAATCTTAGGCCGACAGCAATAGACTTATCTTGATTAAAGAGCATGTAATAATGAATAAACCACTACTAGTAATGATTGCCTCACTCATGTTTGCGGGCTCAGCCGTGGCTTTAGAGGGTGATGCGGCAGCCGGAAAATCAAAAACGGCTGCATGTGCGGCTTGTCATGGTGCTGATGGTAATAGCTCCGCTCCAACCTTCCCATCGTTAGCGGGTCAAGGTGAGCGCTATTTAGCCAAGCAAATACACGATATTAAATCTGGAGCACGTCCTGTTCCTATGATGGCGGGTCAAACAGATCATTTGTCTGATCAAGATATTGCCGATATCGCTGCATTTTATGCCAGTAAAACCGCGAATACAGGCCAAGCAGATCCTGCACTGGTAGAGAAAGGCGCGGCAATTTATCGTGGTGGTATTGCTGATCGTAACATACCTGCATGTGCAGCTTGCCACTCTCCTACTGGGCATGGCATGGCGGCGGCAGGCTTCCCAGCTTTGGCGGGTCAGCATGCTGACTACACGATCGCCCAGCTAAACGCGTTCCGTGCGGCGGCAGATGGCCGCGAAGGTCGAGCAAATGATGGCGAAGCTCAAACTATGCGCTCAATTGCTTTTAAAATGAGTGACTCAGAAATAGAAGCTGTTGCTAGCTTTATTCAAGGCCTACATAAGTAAAGAAGGCAGGCTGAGTTCAAAAAGGCGGCTTTGGCCGCCTTTTTTATTTCCGTAAACTTCTTTGGCTCTATTTATTTATAGCGGCGATAGATGAAAAGTTGCCGTATAGTAAAGAGTGATAGATCGGAATTATTGTGCTTTAGTATGGTCTCATTCCGCTTATAACGAATTATTCATACCCTGTGCTCGGTGATAAGTGCGGGTGAAAACGGGTGTTTAAATGAGGAGTCTTCATGTTTAAGAAAATGTTGTCGCTGATCAGTGTGTTCAGCTTTTTAATATTAATGTCTGCTTGCAGTGATGGCGCTGAGCCTACTGCAGCAAAAACGGCTCAACCAGCTGCGAGCTCAGTTCAGACACCTCCAGTGACAGATGCAAAAGACGGTGAAGGTTTCATTCGTATTGCTCAGCCGGTACGGACTAGCAACCCTGATAAAATAGAAGTGGTTGAAGTCTTTTGGTATGGCTGCAGCCACTGCTATAATTTTGATCCCATGTTAGAAGTTTGGCAGCGAAATACAGCTGCAGATGTTGAGTTTCACCGCTCTCCGGCAATGTGGAACGACCTTATGGTTGTGCATGCGAAAGCATATTACACCGCACTTGCCCTAGGTGTTTTAGATAAGGTCCATGAACCTATTTTTAAAGCGATTAACTTAGATCGCAATATGTTGCGCGATGCGGATGCCTTGGCGAGTTTATTTGTTGAGCATACCGGTATCGATGAAGCCACTTTCCGGAAAACATTCGATTCTTTTGGCGTTAATAGTCAAGTCAAACAAGCTGATGCGCGTGCGCGTGCTTATGGCATTGCGGGAACGCCTGAGCTGATCGTCAATGGCAAATACCGTATCACTGGCCGTTCAGCGGGTGGTAGAAGAGAGATGTTGCAAGTTGCTGAAGAGCTAATTGCGATAGAGCGTGCATCAAAATAAGGTCTTTTTAGGCAGCAGCGGTTTCATTTTGTTTGCTGCCATTTCTTTCCTGTTTTTTTGACCTTACCTAAACAGGCCCGCATCGTGTTATGCGGGCCTGTTTGTATGTGGTCAATGTTTATCGACAGCAGTTTGACTCTCTTCCGCAGCGGTAAATGTTTCACTACTGAGATTTGCTGAAGTTTGAGAAAACTCTCGCTGACAAAACGCTAAGCGCTTGTCAGGTGACGGTTTGTGAATCCCTTTCAATGCAAGTCGTTCAATTTCTGCTTCGACAGTTGCACAGCGCGCAGCGAGCCCAGCGTTGTTGGCAATTTGAATGTTTAGCCCTGGTCGCGCATTTAATTCTAGCATCAATGGCCCTTTGTCTTTGTCTAGGACCATGTCAACGCCTAAATAGCCCAAGCCCGTTAATTCATAGCAACGCGTAGCCAGTGACATAAACCCGTTCCAGTAAGGCAGCTGCACGCCGCGGACGGGGTTGGTGGTATCTGGGTGGCTGTTAATTAGTTTGTTCAGCCATGTACCATCTAGGGTGATTCCGGTGGCTAAATCGACACCAACACCGATTGCGCCTTGATGTAAATTGGCTTTACCGCCAGATTGGCGTGTGGGTAGACGCAGCATGGCCAGTAGTGGGTAGCCTTTGAGCACAATAATACGAATGTCCGGCACGCCCTCATAACTGATAGCACTGAAGATAGGGTCAGGGGTGACCCGAAACTCGATGAGTGCGCGGTCGCGATGACCACCTAGAGAGTAAATGCCCGATAAAATACCGGAGAGGTGGAATTCAAGATCTTCACGGCTTAACAAACGCCCAGATGCAGTTCGATAGTAGCCCTCAAATTGGTCAACAATGACAATAATGCCGTCGCCTCCTGCACCCTGTGCAGGTTTAATAACAAAATCTCGATGGCCATCAACAATCTCTGCTAATTGGCTAATTTGTTTATCAGAGTCAATGACACCATACATGGGGGGAACGTGAATCCCCGCTTGTTCGGCACGTTCTTTGGTTTTGATTTTGTCATCAACCAAGGGATAAAGATGGCGCTGGTTGTAACGCAATACATAGTCTGCATTGCGTTGATTAATGCCCATTACGCCTTGCTTGCGCAGATCCTTCCAAGTGCTGAATAAGGACATATTACTTGCCTTTAATCATGGCGTTAAAGCGGAATAATTCGGTTAGGCGGTAGCCGCGATAATGGCCCAGAGCCAGCATAAGCGACATAAAAATGAGTAGCATGCCGGGGAAGGTAAAGACGAAATATGTCCACGGCTCATAGGTCATCATTAGGTGTGACAGGGTTGCTGCCACCAATGTTCCAATGCCAACTTTACCAGCATGAATACCGCCACGCTCTTCCCATACAATAGACATTCGTTCTATCGACATTGTTAAAATAACCATAGGGAATAGTGCGATGGACAAGCCGCGATCAAGTCCTAATCTGTGGCCGAGTACACTAATTAAAGCCATGATAATCACCACAAAGGTCAGCACCACAGATAATCGTGACAACAGCTGTAAATGGAGATGCTCAAGATAGGAGCGCAGGGACAGGCCGAGTGCGGTAATGACCGTAAATAAAATAACGCCCCAGAACACTTGGGTTTCTCTAAAGGCAAGGCCAATCAACACGGGTGTAAACGTGCCCAGAGTTTCTAAGCCAATCACATTGCGAAGCAGCAAAATGAGCATCACGCCGATGGGGATCATGAGAATGATCTCGAAGGTCTGCTGTGACTGCAAAGGTAAATCGTATAGAGACAAGGCCCAGAACTTGTTTTCTTTACGCTCAGCAATCGATTGGGCAAGCATAATAGAATTCATGGTTCTTTGATTGGCAGTGACTTCAACCTTGAGGTGGCGGCCGCCTTCAACCGTGGCCATTAGCTCGTTGCCAGTCCACCAAACAACGCGATCATCGGGTAAGCCTAGGGCGCCGGTCTCAGGGTTAAAGTATAGCCAGCGCTTACCGTTGTAACTGCGCATCCATAATTCAGGCACCTGCGCCACACTACTCACCAAGCGCAGTGTGTGCACGCGCTCAACGGGAATGTGCGCAGAGGAGAGTAAAAGCTCCAGAACGCGAGATTTGTTGTCCTGGGTGTAGTTATTACCTAGCAGCAAGCGGGCATTGTCATTACTAGGTTCATTGATAAGTTTGATGGCTTCGCGAATAAAGGTTTCGATGTCAGCAGAATGTTCGCGAATTGGCTTTAACAGAGCTTCCACGGCGACTTTTTCTACGCCGATGAGCTCGGGGCTCTCGCTAAATTGTGGGCCGGGTTCCGATTCTGAAAAGCGTGAGTTGCTGCGCTGGGTGAGCATTAGCCGGTAATAAAGTTGTTGATCGCCCTCTGTGCGCCTAGCTGACCAAACAGCTTGGCGGTTATCTCCTATAACATCAGTATTCACGCCATAATTTTTAGAAATGAAGCTTTCATTCAAGGTGATGAATTTACTCCATTCGGGCGGTAGGTACATTTGTACTTTTACTGGGCTGTTATTACGGGCTTGGAAGCTCAGTTTGGTATCAATAACCCAAACTGGCTCCGTGGTTTCTGAAGAAATGGGAATATTGAGAACAAAAATCTGCCATGCGGTACTGCCAGCACCAATTAGTAATAGTGCCAGTGCCAGAACCCTGACATGCAGTTTTACGCCCTTCATCCTTCTTGCTCCTCGGGGTTATCTTGTTTTGGGCACAGTGTTTTGTTTTGTAGGTATCTCTTGCTGGGGTCCACTAAGGCGTTAAATGCGGTAAGTGGTTCTGAGCCAACCAGCATTGGTTTTGAAAACTGCCTGCGATCGGCTAAATTAGCTTCCACTTTGTGAGAGCGACCACCAATACACAGTGTAAGTTCAAGCACAGGGCGACGACTATAGTCTTTTTCATCTTCGTCGTAATCAGATGCGCGGCGTTTAATACGAATATGTTTACTCAGGGGTAGGCTTACCGATTTGAGTGTGTCGTCAGGCAATACCAAGTCAAAATGAACGATATCGTCTTGATCCCCTTTACCCTTTTCAACCTGGGTATTAATCGCATTGATTGAGGCGCTTTCCGCACCGGTATCAATTTTGGCTTTATAGCGAACATCCAGCTCTTCAATATAGACATACTCGCTTAAGCCAAAAATTTGGTGGTCGCCTTCATTGGCGCTGGCATTTGTTGAAAAGATAAGAGTGTTGGTTAGCAGTAGGGTAAAGAAAATAAATCGCACAGTTTCTCCTTAATCATTTTATTATGCCTCCGGCTACGCGTATAGAATAGATTACGCTAAGTCGTTTTAGCCAGTGCAAGCATGGCTTGCTGGGGCATTAAATATGTTCGAGTGGACTTAGTCTCTGATTTCTTGAAAAAGTGCGAGGGTAATATTTCGCCTTTCTTTATGATCAATTATCGGAGTGGGATAATCACCGTGTTCAGGGGGCTGGTGTAGTTGTTTGCCAGTAAGGCCCTTTAGTTCTGGAATAAAGCGCAAAATAAAGTCTCCGTCGGGGTCAAATCGTAGGCCCTGAGTGGTGGGGTTAAAAATGCGGAAATACGGTGCGGCATCGGTGCCAGTAGAGGCCGCCCACTGCCATCCACCGTTGTTTGATGCAAAGTCAGCGTCGATTAAATTCTCTAAAAAATAGCGTTCGCCCCAGCGCCAGTCTATGTGGAGGTCTTTGCATAGAAACGATGCGCTTATCATCCGCAAGCGATTATGCATCCAGCCAGTTTCGGTGAGTTGGCGCATGGCCGCATCGACAATGGGGTAACCAGTTCGCCCTTCACACCAGGCTTGAAATAAGTCTGGGTCATTGGGCCAAGCTATCGCTTCGGTATTCACCTGAAAGGCGCGGCCCATTACTACTCTAGGGAAATGGTAGGCCACGTGACGGTAAAACTCTCGCCACAATAATTCGTTAAACCACGTTCCAGCATCACTTTTAGCATCCCATATTTCATCACCGCATTCCATCTGCAGCCGAGCTAGGCACTGCCGAGGGCTAATAATGCCATGCGCTAAAACGGCAGAAAGCCGAGAGGTACCGTCAAGTGCAGGGAAATCGCGGTGTTTCTGATAGTCATTTGCGCGTTCAGCGCAAAACTGGCGAAGTTGCGTTAGGGTGTCTTCTTGGTTTGATGGCCATGCCGACGAGTCTTTTTCGGGACCAAAGCGTGGGCATTTAACGGGTTTTATCGGCGTTGCTCTGGTTTTTGCTGGCGGGCTAGGAATGACGCGTGGAAAGGCGGCGGCGAGCTCTTTACGGCAAAGGCGAGAGAATGGCGTAAAAACTTTGTAGGGTTGGCCGTCTGCCTTGGTTATGCGATCAGGGCTAAGTAAGCTGTCGTCTATCAAATAGAATGGTATGTTGATACGTTCCGCGCAGGCGTTGTCCCGCTGAATTTCATCGACTAACCATTCTTTGTGGGCGTGAAGCGCGGTGATGCTGTGTTCTCTGCAATAGAGATCAAGCGTGTCAGGTACGTCTTTAAAATGTCCGCTATCGATAATATCTAGCGGAATACCAAGGTCGGCAAGTTGTTGGCTCAGTGCGTCAAGTGCGCTGCGTAAAAAATGGCGACGAATGGGCGCAATGCCATGGTGATCTAACTGCTGTGGGCAAAGTATATAAATGGCGCGAACCTGATCATGTTTACCACATGCGGCGGTCAGCGCAGGGTGGTCTAAACTGCGTAAGTCGTTGCGAAACCAAACCAGCGCTGTCATTTTACAGCCCAATTCTGAGCTTTAAATCCCGCGGGTATGGGGTAAAGTAATATTGATCTAGCAGGTATTCGACTTGGTATTTCTTTAAAAAAAGGCTCAGCATTTCCAGTGGGACCAAGAGCGGTAATAAACCCGCTGCGTAATCGCGAATCACTTCAGTGAGTTGCTGCTTGTCTTCTGGATCAAGATGATCTTTGAAAAAGCCCTGAATATGCATCAAGGTGTTGGTGTGATTTTTAATGCTGGCGGGCTGCCGCAGGGCTAACATAAATTGATCAATATAGCGGTCAGCAATGTCATTGATATCCCCCGATTCGGCAACAATGGGGCCGAGCTCACGATAAATAGGTTGGTTGTGCGCTAAAAGTAAAAACTTGTGGCGACGATGATAATCTTGCAGTCGTTTTGCTGTAATCCCCTCTTTCATCATTGCTTGCCAACGTGAGTAGGCAACCACGCGAAGGACAAAATTTTCACGTAAATGGACGTCGTTTAGACGGCCATTTTCTTCAACGGGCAATAGTGGTAGCGCAGTCATTAATTGCTTGGCAAATAAGCCCACGCCCACTTTACCAAGGCCATTACCATTTTCTGCGTACACTGGCACTCGCTCCATGCCACAGCTTGGCGATTTCGCACAAAGAATATAGCCGCTTATGTGATCGAGGGAGGGAGTTGTATTACGGGCAAAGGCGGTCATTTTATCGGTAACGTCTATGCTGGTATCCGTGCTGCCTATTAAGCGAGGTGTGTCTGGGTCGCCGACTAGTCGAATTGTAGGTCTAGGCACACCCATACCAATAGCTTGTTCTGGGCAAATTTTGACAAAATCAAAGTGTCGCGATAATTCGTCAGTCGCAAATGGCAGGTTTTTGTGGCCACCGTCGAAACGAACTGGGTCGCCAAGTAAGCAGGCGCTAATACCAATGCGGATGGTTGGCGATGTGTTCATAGCGTGGCTCGCTTCTTGGTTTGTTTAATCACGTCAGTACTACGCATTGAGCTTAGTGGTAGATCAGTGTGGCGACAAGTGAATCGCTGTTAATTTTATACGCCGTCAGGCATGCGCTATACAATCGCTAGCGTTGTAATGTTAGCGATTACTCACTCTCTCCAGCGAGGAATAATATAAGACGAGCTAGATCATTATCACTGCAGCCGTGGCACATTCCTTTTGGCGGCATACTACCGATTCCATTAAGGGTATTACGCAGCAGCACGTCCATGCCCTTGTTGATGCGGGGTGCCCAGTCTTCAGTATTGCCACTTCGTGGCGCGCTGGCGACGCCGCTACTGTGGCAGCTATAGCAGCTTTGGATATACAGGGATTTTAGTCCTGGGTCTGCGGGCATTCGGCTTCGTGGCGAGGTGGCGCGGTCATTGTGTGCTGTAGCAGTGCCATCAGGGCTGGGGCCGCAGGCTGTAAGGCAGCTGAGCAGTATGCCTATGCCTAGAGGTCGCAAATGAAATTTAAAGCACCACATATACGTTTTTTCCCATAACCAGTCTGATGGAGTTGAAAGTGTACTCGTGAGGATATTGCCCTGTCTCGGTAATTTGGCGGCGGAGTTTATTTACGAGCAATAAGCTTAAGGGTGGGTTTTAAGTTAGGCCGAAAGCTTATTTGATTAAATTGATGCATTTCTAACAATTGTTGTAGAGGCGCTTTGGAGAAATATAACAAGTGCTCGGGTGGACGGACTGCAGTCCAGTCGAGTAAGTTTTTTTGTACTGAAAAGTGGCCGATATCGGGGGTGGTTAAAAACAGCACGCCGCCTTTGTTGAGAAGTGTATAAAGCGCGGCAATAAAGGAGTGAGGATCAGAAAGCTGCTCTATAACGTCACTGCAATAAATAATATCAAAGCGCTCATCGGTGGTGGCGAGGGCTTGCGCGTTAGTGGCTCTGAAATCTCCCATGGGATATTGCTGATGGGCCAAGCCTATACTGGCTTCGTTCACATCTATACCACAGGCCTCCAGTCCCAGGCTGCGAGCGGCTGCAACGGCATAGCCTTCATTGCAGCCGACATCGATAAATTTTTTTCCTAATGTTAAACGCTGTAAAGACCAGATGCGTTTTTTAGCGCGTCGCTGCTTTGACTTGATCTTGCGGATGTACTGCGAGGTCTTGTGATAATCCTGATAATAGTGAATCAGTTCGCCGTCGACAGGCGCGGGGGAAACATAGAGCAGGCTGCAGTCGGCGCATCGGTAGAGTTTGTGTCCATGTTTGCTGCCAGCCAAGGAAGATTTGGTACTCTGGCAGATAGGGCACGCCATTCGCTATTCCTAGTGATTGATTCAATGGGCGCATAACTACAACAAACCTAGCAATTAAATGTGGCGATTGTGTGACGCTGGGTGTTATTTCTCGTTGTTATTTCTCGTTGTTATTAAACCCAAAGGTGCGGCCCTCTTCCTCACTTTGGCGGTCAATTGCACCAACATCCAACAGCGGAGCTGCATCGATATGTTGAGCATCCATCATGTGTGCAACACGCTGCAGCGCGCTAATAATTTGGGTCTGTTCCCATTCTTGTAAATCACTGAACTGGCGAATGAAATAATCCTGCAAAGGCATGGGCGCATTGCGAATTAAGTTGTTACCGGTATCGGTAAGGCAAGCAAAAACCTTGCGCTTGTCTTGTCTGGAGCGTTCTCGCATTACCAAACCACGTTTTTCTAAGCGGTCTAAAATACTGGTAACGGTGGCTTGGCTGAGGCTCACTTGATTGGCGACATCACTAATAATAGCGTCACCTTGATCGCGTAAGGTTTGTAAAATTAACATCTGTGGTGCAGTCAGCCCTGCGGTCTTCATTAGATGTTTTGAGTGTAAATCGATGGCGCGAGTAACTCGGCGTAGCGAGATCAATACTTCGTCAATTCTGTTCATTTTAAATTTCTTCAATTCCATAAGCGGCCCAATGGTAGCGACTTAGCGTGAATTTTGCACATGATAAACTAGGGTGTTGTCAATAGCTTAGCTTGAACTTATACAATTAAATAGCTTATAATACTTCGTACACTAAGTAATTATTCGGGAGGTTGAGTTCACAATTTAGTGATTAAATACGATATAAAGCGATATTAAGCGGTGCTTTATATATTATTTGCTTATTAAATTAGTATGAACACAAATAAATTGTGTTGAAATCAAATAGCGCGATGCAAGCCAACGCTGCCACGCTTCGTTTTCGCCAGCCAACGGCGGAAGATGGCTATGCCCTAAATCAATTAGTGGCGGCCAGTCCCCCACTAGACACTAATTCTGTTTACTGCAATTTATTGCAGTGCACGCATTTTGCTGCCACCTCGGTTGCAGTAGAGGAAGACGGCCACTTAGTTGGCTTTATATCTGCTCACCGTATACCAGAAAAACCTGACACCGTATTTGTCTGGCAAGTTGTTGTCGACAAATCTCAGCGTGGTCGCGGTCTAGCAAAAAAAATGCTGATGGAAATCATTAAGCGCCCAGCCTGTGAGGGTGTGAGTTTTTTGGAGACGACTATCACTCCAGATAATGACGCGTCATGGGCGTTATTCCGCAGCTTTGCCCGCGATCTAGAGACAGAATTAAATCACAGTATTTGGTTTGAGAAAGAAGCCCACTTTGGCGGTCAGCATGACAGTGAAGCACTGCTTCGTATAGGGCCGTTTTCGGCATAGAAATAGATGCTGCAGTAACAAATTTAACTTAGTAAAGAATACTAGGAGGAGTAATTATTATGACAATCTTCGACAGGTTAGAATCAGAAGTACAATCTTATGCTCGATCGTTTCCAGTGACTTTTGATAAAGCACAAGGCGAGCATTTATACGACACTAATGGTAAACAATATATCGACTTTCTTGCTGGGGCTGGCACGCTAAATTACGGCCATAACAATCCTGTGCTAAAGCAGGCACTGGTTGACTATATTATGCGTGACGGAATTACCCACGGTTTAGATATGCATACGTCGGCAAAGGGTGATTTCTTGCAGGCCTTTAACGAGCACATTTTAGCGCCGCGTGATATGGAATACACCTTCCAGTTTACTGGCCCTACCGGTACCAACGCGGTAGAAGCTGCGCTTAAATTGGCCCGTAAAGTAACAGGGCGTACGTCAATAGTTTCTTTCACAAATGGCTTCCACGGTGTGACCTTGGGTGCTGTTGCAGCAACGGGTAATAGCCACCACCGTGGTGGTGCCGGTGTGGCACTGGGCGATGTTAATCGTATGCCTTATTGCGGTTACTACGGCCGTGATGCTGATAGTTTGAAAATGATGGATAAATTATTGTCAGACCCTTCATCGGGTGTGGATCTACCTGCGGCGATGATTGTTGAACCTGTTCAAGGTGAAGGCGGTTTAAATGTTGCCAATAATGATTGGCTTCGTGGTTTAGAAAAACTCTGCCGCAAGCACGATATCCTTCTCATTATTGATGATATTCAAGCTGGCTGTGGCCGTACTGGTACTTTCTTTAGCTTTGAGGCAAGTGGTATCAAGCCAGACATTATAACCATGTCTAAATCACTGAGTGGTTTTGGCCTACCCTTCGCTATTGTGTTGTTGCGTCCAGATTTGGATGTGTGGGAGCCAGGTGAACATAACGGTACATTCCGTGGTAATAACCACGCTTTTGTGACCGCAGCGGCGGCAATCCGTCATTACTGGAAAGACGATAAATTTGCTGAAGATATTGTTGAAAAGTCGGCAATTGTTAGCCATCGCTTTAAAAAGATATCCGATCGTTACGGTGTTACTCAAATGCAGCCCAAGGGGCGTGGCATGATGCAGGGCTTGGCATGTGCCGATGGCGAGACCGCCTCTGAAATTGGCCGCGCTTGCTTTGATCGCGGCTTAATTATTGAAACTTGCGGTAATCGCGATCAGGTTGTTAAAGTCTTCTGCCCTCTTACCATAGATAAAGGCGAATTGGTGCGCGGTTTAGATATTATGACCGACGCCATTGCCGAAGTGCTTGATAAGGCACTCGAAAAAAAAGCCTCTTAATTGATTAAAATTAGCGCTTCTTCTACAGGTAGAAATCTGTGGAAGAGCGGCTTATTACTGATACTGTTTTTGCGAGCAGGCAGACAAAATATTTACGAAGGAAGGTCAAATGATTGTTAGAACCTTAAAGGATTGTGAAAATTCTGAACGCTGTGTGGCTACCGATACATGGCAAAGTGTAAGGATGATATTAAAGAACGACAATATGGGTTTTTCGTTCAATATCACCACCATTTTTGCTAATACAGAAACGCCAATACATTACCAAAACCATTTAGAATCGGTTTACTGTATTTCTGGTAATGGCGAAATAGAAACCGTAAACGATGGAAAAATATACAAGCTAGAAGCTGGCACTATTTATCTTCTCGATAAGCACGACAAACACTTGTTGCGCGGCGGCAGCGAAGATATGCAAATGGCGTGTGTGTTTAATCCACCGTTGAGTGGCAAAGAAGTACATGACGAAAATGGCGTGTACCCTGTTGATTAATCTGCTGACGACCGAAAGCGAATTTCAGTTATTCAACGGAGAGAAAAATGACACACAGTGTAGAAAAAATTGGCGGTACCTCAATGAGCAACTACGAGGCCGTAAGAGATAACATCATTCTTGAGGGTGGTGAAAATGGCGACATCTATGGTCGTATCTTTGTGGTATCTGCCTACGGTGGTGTAACCGATTTATTATTAGAAAATAAGCGAAACAGCCACCCCGGTGTTTACGCCTTGTTTGCCGACGACGGAGCCGAGACACTTTGGCGTGACGCTTTAAGTAAAGTGGGTAATACCCTTAAAGAAATAAATGCTGAATTGTTTCCAGATGCTGAGCAGTTAGCAGAAGCGAATAAATATATAGAAAGTCGTCTTTTTGAAGCCGAGCGCTGCATGGATAACCTTCATCGCTTGTGCCAACACGGCCACTTTGGTTTAGAAGATCACTTGTTAACCGTTAGGGAAATGTTAGCAAGTATCGGTGAAGCCCACAGTGCTTGGAATACCGCAACACTGTTAAAGCGTGATGGCGTAAATGCTTGCTATGTTGATTTATCTGGCTGGCGTGCTGACGAAGCATTACCCTTAGATGAACATATTAAAGAGGCTTTAGCCGGAATCGACCTCACCACAACATTGCCCATCGTGACCGGATATGCTCATTGCCAGGAAGGCCTAATGGCAAGTTTTGATCGCGGTTATAGTGAGATGACTTTTAGCCGTATGGCGGTAATCAGTGGTGCACACGAGGCAGTTATTCATAAAGAATACCACTTAAGCAGTGCTGATCCGCGGCTTGTTGGCGCAGAGAAAGTCGTGCCCATCGGTCGTACAAATTATGATGTGGCTGACCAATTGGCCAATTTGGGAATGGAAGCGATTCACCCTCGCGCTGCAAAAGGTTTGCGTCAGCAGAATATTGCTTTGCGGGTAAAAAATACCTTTGAGCCAAATCATGCCGGTACGCTTATCGATTGCGATTACCGCAGTGAGAAACCTTGTGTAGAAATTATTGCTGGGCGTAAACAAGTTTACGCTTTAGAAGTATTTGATCAGGACATGGTGGGTTCGCTATGGCAATACGAGCAAAAAATATTGGCAGCCATTGAGCGTTTTAAAGGTATTGTGATTACCAAAGATATCAATGCCAATACCATAACCAATTATCTCGGTGTTAACTTAAAGACGGTCAAGCGGATAGTCAGTGCCGTGAAGGAGCTGTTTCCCAGCGCGGAAGTCAGTACCAGAAAAGTGGCGATTATCTCTGCAATTGGCAGTGATATGCAGGTCCCAGGTATGCTGGCTAAAACTGTATCGGCTTTAGCATCGGCAAATATCAGCGTCTTGGCAATGCACCAATCTATGCGCCAGGTTGATATGCAGTTTGTTGTCAACGAAGATGATTACGAAAAAGGCGTAGCCAGCTTGCACCGTTGTCTTGTAGAAGTATATGACCACGGTGAGGCAATATGCGTCGCGTAACGTTAACGCTCTTGATGGCTTTATGGGCTCCGCTGATGGTATCAGCGGAGCCTACGTCAAGCCCAGATAGCGCAGCCGTAGACGCGGCAATTGATAATTTAGACGAGGCACTTTACTCGCCTTTTATCGAACGTTATATGCTGGATGAAATCCGCAATTTACGCATAGACATGGAGCGGGGACACCGCGAGATGGCGGCAGAGATTGTTGATCGCGAGCTGGGCGCAGCAGATAAAGCCGTGTCTTATGCAACCAACACGGTGACCTATTTTTTCTATCTTATTGCGGCGGTGAGTTCAGCTTTAGTGTTAATTGGTTGGAATTCTATTCGCGACATTAAAGATAAAGTCCATAAGGTCGCCAATGAGCAAGTCGCAGAATTAATTGAAGAATATGAAAAAAGACTGCGCACAATAGAAAAACAATTAAAACAAGAAACCGCGCATATCGAATCAAACCGCGAAGAAATCACCTTAACCCAAGAGATCCACTCTCTGTGGTTGCGGGCTAGCCAGGAATCTAGTCCTGCAGGAAAAATTGCCATTTACGATCAAATTCTCACTCTACGTAAAGATGATATCGAAGCTATTACCTATAAGGCAGATGCGGCCCTAGATCAAAATGAGCCCCAGTGGGCCATTAATTTATGTCATCACGCACTGTCATTAGATGATGCTAATGCGCATGCCTTTTATCAATTATCGTGTGCGCATACCTGTCAGGGAAATCTCGACGACGCCGCGCGATATTTTGCCAAGGCTGTCGAACAGTCTGAATCCTATCGTGACGAGTTACACCGAGACCCAGCCCTATCGGAATTACGAGAGCACCCTTTACTCATTGAACTACTGGCTCCAGCGACGGTAAATTCATAGACAATCACTACCGCCACTTAACCAGTAAGCATCACGGAATTGATTATGATTACAGCTTGGAGTTTTGCCGCCTTTCTTGGTGTCTTCGTGCTTATTGGTCTTTCATCGGTATTGTTTAATACCCACCAAAGTAAAGATTATTATTTAGCCAGCAATACCGTTAAGCCATGGTTGGTAGGTTTGTCAGCGGTCGCGACCAATAATAGCGGGTATATGTTTATTGGTGTGATTGGTTACACCTACACCGTGGGCTTGTCTGCATTTTGGGTGATGGTGGGCTGGATATTCGGCGACTATATTGCCTCTCATTTCGTGCATCGTAAATTACGCGGCATGACGGAAAAAAGTGGCGAAGTGAGCTATCTGGGTGTGTTATCAAATTGGAACGGCAGTATCTTACCCGGCTATCAACGGCTAGCCGCGGTAATTTGTTTATTGCTTCTTACTTCTTATGCGGCTGCTCAACTGCTTGCTGGCAGCAAAGCCTTACACGTATTATTTGATTGGCCCACTTGGGCCGGCGCGGTATCGGGTGCTGTGTTGGTGGCGGTGTATTGTTTAGCCGGTGGTATTCGTGCATCAATCTGGACTGATGCAGCGCAATCAATTGTGATGATTACCGCTATGGGGCTGCTTATGTGGGTAGCCGTTGCCAATTTGGGCGGTGTAAACGCCACCGTTAACGCTTTACAAGACGTTCCAAATTATATGGATTGGTTTCCAGAAGATCTTGCTTTTCCGGGTGTGCCCGGCGCATTTCTATTTGCCTTAGGCTGGTTGTTTGCCGGATTATCGGTGGTTGGTCAGCCTCATGTTATGGTTCGATTTATGACGCTTAGCAGCGGTGATGAAATGAATCGGGCCAGAGCGTGGTATTACCTTTGGTTTACCGCCTTTTATTTAATGGCGACCACAGTGGGTTTATTGTCACGACTATACTTACCAGAAGTAGGAAGTTTTGACGCTGAGTTGGCATTGCCAACCATGGCACAAACTTTGTTACCTCCTGTGCTAGTAGGCTTAATCTTAGCGGGTATTTTTGCTGCTACATTGTCTACAGCTGACTCATTAATCCTAAGTTCGTCAGCGGCATTTACCCATGATCTTCTACCTCACAATATCGAACGGCCTTTATTGATAAAAGCCTCGACCTTAATGGTGTGCATACTTGCTTTGGCTTGGGCTTTACTCAGTGCGCAAAGTGTTTTTGCCATGGTGGTCATGGCGTGGTCAGGCTTGGCGAGCGCCTTTGTACCTATGCTGATTGTACTTATTTTTGGTGGGCGTCCAAGTCAGAATGTCGCGATAGCAATGAGCACTGTGGGTATTTGCACGGCTTTAGCATGGCGTTATTTTGACCTGCACAATATGGTTTACGAAGGACTACCCGGCATCGTTGCGGGCGTTTTGGTGTATTGCCTAGCCAAATTATTTGTCAGTAAAGTTGATGCGCATAAAGTAACATAAAATAAATAGAGAAAATTTTTTCTGGAATGTAGTTAATTTAGCGCATCTTTAGTGATCATTATTTACCAATTGTCATTTTGTGCAGGGTTTGGTCTTTTTTAACAAAATGATGATAAAGCGCAGCGAGTGCATGACCTAAGATAAGTAGCCAAACTACCCAAGCACCAAGGACATCTTTGTGAAGGAAGTCCATTGGTTTTTCGAACTCCTTAAAGGTCATGCCCAATCCATTATTGACGAGTAAGTCGAAAATAAGCGTGTTTTCAAATTTTGGGATTTCAAATAAGAAGAAAAAATTTACATTTGCTCCAGTCCCCATATAGCCAGTAATCGGCATGATTATCATAATGGCATATAAAGCATAATGACCGGCATGCGCCGCTAGATGTTCCAGTTTAGTACCAGGCTCTAAAGACGGTGTGGAGTTTGAAATACGCCATAAAATACGCAGCAAGACAACAACTGCAATGGAAACCCCAATAGATAAATGAATTTGCAGAACGTTAAAGCTTTCTGGGGTTCTGGCTTCGGTGAACCAGTGTAAATAATAGACACTGATGTAAGAACCTAAAAAAAGTGCAGCCGTCAGCCAGTGTAAGCACTTTGCGATTGAGCCATAAGTATTGGCTGTGTTTTTAAGTCCCATTATGTTCTCCGTGGTTTATTCCCACTGAATATCAAGCGTCATTGTGATAGAGGTACTACAGAAAAGTAAAGTACGTAACGGAATTCTGCTAATGTTGTTTCATTAATCGAGACAGGTATTGCCAATGAGGTGTCAGTTTTGAAATGGATAATTTTTGTCATTCTGATTGTGGTGGCGTTATATCAAACCTATCAATACAACACTAAACATATTAATGGGAACGGGCTAACACCTGTTGTTGCGGAAACTAAAGGTTCAATTGCTCAGTCGGGATTATTGGCAAGGGCATACCAAGATAAACTAAGTAATATTCAAGTTGCAGGCAATGGGCGTGTTGTAAAGGTGTTAGCTGATGATACCAAAGGTAGCCGGCACCAGAAGTTCATCCTTAAGCTAGCGTCTGGGCAGACCTTATTAGTCGCTCATAATATTGATTTAGCGCCACGGTTAAAGGGCTTACAAACCGGAGATAGAGTCGGATTTTACGGTGAATACGAGTGGAATAATTTGGGCGGCATACTCCACTGGACACACCATGATCCTGCGGGTCGTCATATTGGCGGTTGGCTGGAGTATGACGGGCAGCGTTACCAGTAATTCAACCTTCTAATGCCTTCCATAATCCCAGAGCACTAATGGTCAACAGGGTCAGCCCCAGCACCCTGAAGAAAATAGGGGTTTCAGCTTTTAGCATTTTTTCGTGGAAACGCAGGCCGATAAAATGGCCTATAGCGGCGCAGGGTAAAAGCCATAAATGATGAGCGAGCTGCAAGTTAACGCCTGCATAGATAAATGCCGCAAGTTTTATGCTTACTAAAATAAACCATAGGGCGAATAACGTATCGCGGAGTCGTTCGCGGGCAATATGCTGGGCGGCAACCGCAATGATTAATGGCGCGCCAATTAGGGATGTACCACTGATATAACCACCGGCCATTAAAAATACCGCGTCCACAAATTTGTTATTACTTCTAAACGGTTTGTTGGCAATATAGGTAATCGCGTAAACCGATACCACAATAAAAATAATCATGCTGAGCACATTGGCAGGCATGGTAATGAGGCCAAATACGCCCAGCAATTTTGGCACTATCATAATGGCCAACATATATCTGAGATAAGGCCAGTCCACCGTGCTTTTGTGGCTTCTTTTTGCCGCCTCTGATTTGCGGTTATTGAGCATCAAAGTGATGGAGGAAAAGAATAGTAACTGTACTGAGATTAAGGGCAGAAACACCAGGGGCTGGTTATGAACCAATAATAAAAATGGCAGTGATAAGACCGCGCCGCCAAAGCCGAGACCTGAGCGAACAAAGCCACTCCAGATAAAAATTAGGCCAATCAGTAGGTATTGATAATAGTGGAGGTCTGACATCGGTATCCAAAAAAGGGTGAGCTTGCTGATGTTCTGACGGTAAATGGTAAGGCGCTAGGGTGTGTAATGCTAGCGCTTAAATCGAAAATAGCGAGGCGGATAATTTATGCGCTTGCGGAATAAAAATTAGGCTGGTGGTGAATCTTCACCAGCCTAAATATCAACTTTGTTTAGGTGTTGTAGCGTTCTAAACTGGGTCGGTTTCTTTGTGCAGTTGTTTTAATTGATCGTCTTTTTGTTCCCACAGTTCAGAGACCCACTGTTGAAAGTTACCCCTAAATTCTTGATCGTTTAAATAGTCACGATTTAAGAACGGCGGTGCGATAGTTTGTTTGTCGATGCGCACAATCACCTTGTTGACTCGGCCGGTTAAAAAATGCCAAAAGCTGTGATCGTTACTTGGATAGTGAATCGTGATATTTAACAAGGTGTGCAGCTGATCGCCCATCGCACCTAATACAAAGGCAGCGCCGCCAGCTTTTGGCTTGAGTAAGTATTGGTAAGGTGATTGTTGCTGGGCATGTTTCTGGGGCGTAAAGCGAGTACCTTCTAAAAAGTTAAACACGGTCACGGGCGTGTATTTAAACTTTTCACATGCTTTACGTGTGGTTTCTAAATCCTTGCCTTTAAGCGCGGGGTTTTTAGCAATTTCGGCTGCTGAATAGCGCTTCATAAATGGGAAATCTAGCGCCCACCAGGCTAGACCAATAACAGGAACCCAGATAAGTTGTTGTTTAAGAAAGAATTTAAGCATTGGGATCTTTCGGAATAAGACCTTTTGAACGACTAAGATGTCCGCCCAAGACTGATGGTTGCAGGTCACAAAATACCAGTCCTTAGGGTCTAGTCCGTCGGCCCCTTTAATATCCCAATCAATATTGTTTACCACCTGCAGTAGCAGGTTATTAAAGCCCACCCATAAATTTGCGATTTCTATCGACACGATAGTAAACCAGCGGCGGGTGCTGGTAAGGGGAATCAGCAATTTGAGCAGCGCGGCCAGCATAAGAAACGGCACAAGCGTCAATGTAGAGCAAACGATGAGCAGCATAATAAGGCTGCCACGTAACCAGGGGGGAAGAAATGTCAGCATGGTTTTAGGTCTGTAACTTTTATGATGCCGGATATTGTAATGTGATTGATAGCTCGGAGTAAAAGAAAGTGTGTTTCTAGCTAAAACCTAGGGATTTAGTTGCTTAGATATCACACTCGTCGCGCGCTATTTCCTTTTGCACATCACTACAAAGCTTGGTAGTTTCAAAGCTATTATGCTTTTGTCACAACTGAAGGTGATTAATGCCGTTTAGCGCTAATTTAGGCCACCAGCGTTATGTTTTTACCGATCTAAGCATGTTGCTTGCAAAAGCGACTCCTGCGCGCTCGGGTGATCACCTAGCCGGTATTGCTGCCAGTAGCCACGAGGAGCGTGTCGCGGCCCAGTTTGCTTTGGCCGATGTTCCCCTCGTACATTTTCTTAATGAACTTGTTATTCCTTATGAAGCAGATGAAGTGTCGCGGCTCATTGTTGATCGTCACTGCCGCCAAGCTTTTCAGCCGGTAGCGCATCTTACCGTGGGTGGTTTTAGAGATTGGTTATTGTCAGACGCGGCAAGTACTCGTGTACTAACAGACTTAGCGCCGGGCTTAACGCCAGAAATGGTGGCGGCGGTGAGCAAATTAATGCGGGTTCAAGACCTGATTTTGGTCGCAAAGAAATGTGAGGTGATTACCCGATTTAGAAACACCCTTGGACTTAAGGGTCATTTTTCGACCCGCCTCCAACCCAACCACCCTAGCGATGATGCCGCGGGAATAGCCGCCAGTATTATCGATGGTTTGTTATACGCCAGTGGTGATGCGGTTATCGGAATTAATCCAGCATCAGACAATACCCAGACAGTATCGCGATTATTGTATTTGTTGGATGATGTTATCACTCGCTTTGCGATACCAAGCCAATCTTGCGTGTTAACCCACGTGACTACCACGCTAGAATTAATCAATCAGGGCGCGCCCGTTGATTTGGTGTTCCAATCTATTGCCGGCACTGAGCAGGCAAATAGCAGTTTTGGCATAAATCTGTCGGTTCTTGCTGAGGCGCAATCCGCTGCCCACTCATTACAGCGCGGCACGGTTGGCAATAACGTCATGTATTTTGAAACGGGCCAGGGGAGTGCGCTATCTGCGAATGCTCATCATGGTGTTGATCAGCAAACCTTAGAGGCGAGAGCTTACGCAGTGGCGCGTGCGTTTTCGCCCTTGCTGGTTAATACGGTAGTGGGCTTTATTGGCCCTGAATATCTATACAACGGTAAACAGATTATTAGGGCCGGATTGGAAGATCACTTCTGTGGCAAATTGCTGGGCCTGCCCATGGGCTGCGATATTTGCTACACCAATCATGCCGAAGCTGACCAAGATGATATGGACATGCTACTAACCCAGTTTGCTGCTGCGGGAGGGAGTTTTATCATGGGTATTCCCGGTGGTGACGATATTATGTTGAATTATCAAACTAGCTCATTCCATGATGCTTTGTATATTCGCCGTTTATTTGATTTGCCACCGGCACCTGAGTTTTTAGCATGGCTGCGCAGCTCAAAGATTATGGATGATAGTGGGGACTTGCTAACTGGTGGGGCGTTACCGCCAAAGTTTGTTGAGGCGCTGAGTTTTTAGGAGCAAGGATGACCGAGAACAGTGGTGATAAGCTTGGAAAAGATGTGTGGCGGGATTTACGACGTTATACCTCGGCGCGAATTGCTCAAGGGCGAAGTGGCGTGTCGATGCCGACGATGGCGAATTTACAATTCCAGCTAGATCATGCTCGGGCGCGAGATGCCGTGCATTTGGCTTTGAATATCCCCAAATTTATATCGCAGTATCGACACGTGTTTCCGGATATGACCGCGCCCATTGTATTACAAAGTGAAGCCGCTGACCGCGGCCAATACCTACAGCGGCCAGACCTTGGCCGGCGCTTACCCGAATCTCTGTGGCAAGATTTGCGTCATTTACAAAATGACAGCGTCGATATTGCTATCGTTGTCGCAGATGGCCTGTCATCAGCGGCCGTACAAGCGCATGCAATGCCATTTTTACGTTTACTCATTCCCTCCTTAAACGCGCAGTCACTTTCACTCGCACCCTTATCGCTTGCTAGCCAAGCGAGAGTTGCACTGGGGGATGATATTGGCGAGGCCTTAAAGGCGAAACTGGTGATTATGTTGATTGGGGAGCGGCCGGGGCTTAGCTCGCCAGACAGCCTTGGCGTGTATATAAGCTATGGGCCATACCGAGGATGTAGTGATGCCAATCGAAATTGTATTTCAAATATTAGAGCGGGAGGACTGAGTTATCAGCAAGCTTGCGACACGGCCTTATACCTAATTGTTCGCGCCTTAGACATGGGTTTGACGGGCGTAAACCTCAAAGACCAATCGGCGCTGGTAGAGTGTGAGAGTGGTCAGAAAATACCGTTTTTTGCCAAGTAATCTTATTGCTGCTGCCCTATGTCATAGCCCCTATTTATCTCATTGCATACGGATAAGCCCGTATCGGACCTTATCCAAACCGTAGCTACAATATCCATTGTAAAAATGTAAACATTAGTTGTGTCTGGTGCCAATAGGGGTGTCGATAGCTCACTAATATTGAGGTGTGGCCGTGGATACTCCCAAGACGCCAGATTGCGAAGATAAGCGCTTGGCATCGCTACAGGCGCTGAATATTTTGGATACGCCGTTTGAAGAACGATTTGAACGCATTACCCGATTTGCCAGCCAGCTATTTGATGTCCCCATTGCGCTAGTTAGCCTGATTGACCAAGACCGGCAGTGGTTTAAGTCAGCCCAAGGCTTAGATGTCCGTGAGACTTCACGCGCAATATCATTTTGCGGTCATACTATTTTAAGTCGTAATATTTTGACGACCCAAGATGCACTTAGTGACACCCGATTTTATGATAACCCCTTGGTGACCGGTGACCCGCATATCCGTTTTTATGCAGGTTGTCCTTTGCACACAGAAAGCGGCATGGCTTTGGGCACACTGTGTCTCATTGACCGTCGTCCACGGGAGTTAAATGACAATGACTTAGAGGCTTTGCGGGATTTGGCCTTAGTGATTGAGCGCGAAATCAATCAGCCAGAATTGAATATCATTGACGCAGTGACAAACCTTAGCAATCGCCATAGTTTTCTTGCCTTGGCTGAGAAAGGGCTCGCGTTGTGCTCTCGAAGCGCGACCCCAGTTTCACTGGTGTTTATTGAGTTAGACCGTGGCGAAGAGGGTGACGCCGAGGAAGAAAGTGCTGAACAAAAACGTATGTTGCTAAAGTTTGGCGAATATTTAAATAGTCGTTTGGATCAGTCCGCCCTTGTTGCACGGCTTGCCAAGAATCAGTTTGCAGTTTTGTTAATTGATGCATCCGTGGCAGAGGCAACCCTCGCTGTTATGCAATTTAATACCGCCGTTGAAGAACTGGGGCAGCAAGAGAAATGGTCGCATGCCCTGCGTTTTGATTTTGGAATAGCTGAATTTAATTCAGATCGACACACCACGGTAGAGAAGTTATTAGCTGATGCAGACCTTGCTATGTATGACAGCAAAAAACGTAAGCGATACGCGGCCATGAAAGTATGAGTCTCCGCTCTGCTGGTTTGTGTGTAGTTGAGCAGTGTTTAACTTAATTGATGCCTTACCTTGAAGAGTAGCAATTCCTGAGTACAGCTCGGCCGTTGGCGATTGAACTAGACAAGCCATAGGCTTACTATATTGAGCCAATTACAGATACAGCATCTGGAGTGAGTATGGCAGATATACAGTACCCAATTTCGGGGTCATGTCAGTGCGGTAATGTGCGCTATGAATTATTGTCTCCCCCCAAAAAAGTATTAGCTTGTCACTGCAAAGAATGCCAAAAGCTCTCCACTAGTGCCTTTAGTTTAACGGCGTTTGTCTCTGCGGATTCAGTGCGGTTTGAGGGTGAATTATTGCAGTGGAACCGCATGGCAGAGAGTGGTAATAAAAGCTACGCAAAGTTCTGTCCACGCTGTGGAAATCGTATATATCACTTTAACCCAGATCAGCCCGACGAATTAAAGTTAAAAGCCGCTAATTTAAGCGATACCCGTGTGCTGCAACCACAAGCTCATATTTGGGTTAGCCAGAAGCAGGATTGGTTTCAGATTCCTGAGGGAGTGGCGCAGTTTGATAAGCAGCCCTGAGTTTGCACATAAACGCTTACACGCGCTGCTGATCTTACTTTTGGCATTCATAACCGTAGCTTGTAGTCAGCGGCAGATTTATGAGGCTAGCCATGCCAACCGCTTACAAGAATGTGAAAAGTTATTGCCGGCACAGTATCAGGCCTGCGTCGATGAATACGGAGAATCGTATGACGACTATCAGCGGCGTAAAACGGATAAGTAAGGCATTGTGAGTGAAGTTGCGACGTCTACTGTCATCTTAATAATTTTCTAATGGCCTTGAATAAAGTGGTAAACTGCGACTGATCCTGCCGTTTAATGTAATCGCCCCAACGATGTAAGTGAGCATTCATGCCAAGAAAATTCATTGAGATACCTGAACGTTTTCCCTTTAGCACCACTTATACAGTTTTGTATTCGGATGTTAACGTTGCAAATCATCTAGCGGCTGATCGAATTCCCGCCATCGCGATTGAGGCACAGCTGCGATACATTATTGCCTTAGGGTATGAGCATGCCACGGCTTTTGAAGAGGCCGGATTGATTATGGCGCATTCAGAAATATCCTATATTAATGAGACGGATTATGCCGATACATTGCGTATTGACGTCGTCGCTACCAACTTTGCTCATAAAAGTTTCGAGCTGGTATTTCGCATATTTAATGAAAGCAAAAACTTAGAGACGGCCCGATTGCGTAATACTATGTTGTTTTTTGATTACAATACGAAGTCCGTAGTGGAAGTGCCGCAAACGTTTAAAGAGAAAGTCGCAGAGATGTAGGCTTAGTGGATGACGCGTGAGATGCAATTAAGGATAAAGAAAGCCATGACGGTTTTTAGAGCATGTTTGCTGCTATTGATCTCGGTTAGCGTCAATGCAAATGAGCAGGAGCGGTTACCGAAATGGGAGCTTGGCGCAGGATTGGCGACAATTCATTTACCAGATTATCCCGGTGCCGATCAAAGTCAAAGTTACACTCTGCCCTTCCCTTATATTATCTACCGCGGGGCGCGCATAAAAGCTGGCCGAGATGGTTTGCGAGGTTTGCTGTTTCAAGGTAGTCGCTGGGATCTTGATATATCTGCCGGTGGCAGTTTGCCCGTTAATAGCGAAGACAATCGTGCTCGCGAGGGCATGGATGATCTCGACATTAGTCTGGAGCTGGGGCCTTCCTTGCGATTGAAGTTTCTTGATAAACCCGACCATAAAATCCAGTTTCGCCTCAATTTACGCGCCTTGTTAGCAGCAGATGATTTCCCTGCCATGGATTACGAAGGCTGGCTGTTTAATCCAGAGCTTCGCTGGCGCAAGCATTATGGTGAGCGCTATTTGGCCGGTAGCACCTTGCAGTTACGCTACGGCAACAGTAGTTACCACGATTATTTTTATGGAGTGGCACCGCAATTTGCGACTGCAACACGTTCGGCGTATCAGGCCGAGCGAGGCTATAACAGTGTTGGTATCCGTGGTTTCATTGCCGCCAAGCTTGATCGCAATTGGCGGGTGACCGCATCCCTTGGGTATTATGATCTGCATGATGCCGTGTTTAACGACAGTCCCCTTTTCCGCAAAAATAGTGGCGCTTACTTCGGTCTGTCGATTTCTAGGATACTGTGGCGTTCGTCGTCGACAGCCAGCCCTGCTCGCATTGATAAAGTAGAATTGTAAGCAGCGCTTATTGCCAAGCGGTGTTGCTATCTCAACAATAAAAAACCTTATATGACTCCTTGGTGTCCGTCTCAATGCTGGACGGATTACGGTACAATCTACAGCATTGAATAATGCTGAGCTTGTCCCTATGTCTGCCTCCCCTCTTCATCTTACGGCCGTTGTTATCGGGGGTGGCCCCGCAGGCTTAATGGTGGCGGAGCAGTTAAGTAATGCGGGTGTGATTGTCGACCTCTACGACGCCAAGCCCACTGTCGGCCGCAAATTTTTACGGGCCGGCATAGGCGGTTTAAACCTTACTCACAACGAAGATTGGTCAGATTTTGTGAGCCGTTATGACGAGAAAGCTGAGGTTTTGCGTCCGGCCTTAGAGGGTTTTAATGCAACAGCGTTACGAGCTTGGGCGGCAGATTTAGGTGTTGAAACCTTTGTTGGCAGCTCGGGGCGAGTGTTTCCCATAGAGAAAAAAGCGGCACCGCTGTTGCGTCGTTGGCTCAGCCGCTTGCGGGAAAACGGTGTACGCATCCACAGTCGGCATCGCTGGATGGGCTGGAATGAAAAGGGCGATATTGTCATACAGAGTCCCACCGACGTCTTAACGGTAAAGGCCGAGATGCTATTTTTTGCGCTGGGTGGCGGCAGTTGGTCTGCACTGGGTTCCGATGGCCACTGGTTGGCTAAATTTAAAGAAAATAACATTGAATGTAAGGACTTTCGTCCTAGTAACTGTGGGTTTAATTACCCTTGGCCAATGGATTTAACGCAGGCATATAGTGGCGCGCCGATAAAATCGATTGCGATTTCGGTACAAGATGCCAAGGGTCAGGAATGGCGTCAGCGTGGTGACGCTGTTATTTCATTTTATGGAATAGAGGGTGGGCCGGTGTATGCGATATCTGCGCCCATACGTGATGCCATAGAACAGTATGGTCATTGCACCGTGTATTGGGATTTAGATCCTAATCGGTCTTTAGCTGCGCTGCAAAAGGTGTTGGCTAAGCGGCGACCAAAAGACTCTTTGGCCAATGTGCTGCGCAAGCAATGTGGTTTAAGCGGAGCAAAACTGGCGCTGTTTAAAGCACTGACAAGTAAGCAGCAGATGGCCGATATTGACGGTATTCCCGCGTTAATAAAATGCTTGCCGCAAACCTTTACCAGTGCCCGTCCAATAGACGAAGCAATCAGCACGGATGGCGGGATTAGTTTTTCTGCCGTAGATGATAAGTTCATGTTAAAGCGAGTCGCTAACACCTATTGTGTCGGCGAAATGTTAGATTGGGAAGCGCCCACTGGAGGGTATTTATTAACGGCATGTTTTGCAACGGCTGTATGGGCGGCGCAACATGCTTTGGCGGTACGTGCTGCCAGAGTGAGCTAGACAATAAAATATTCACGGAGAAGAAATTCACGGAGAAAAAATGGCTATTATTGAATTTTCTAAGCACGAGAAAGAAATCATTATTGCTAAAGTTCAACGTTACTTTGAAGATGAGCTACATCAAGAACTCGGGAAATTTGACGCTGAATTTTTAACCGATTTTTTCTCCGAAGAAGTCGGTGCGTACTTCTATAACCGTGGTTTACATGATGCAAAGCTCTTGATGGAAGAGAAGTTGGCAGATATCAGTGATGCCCTCTATGAAATAGAAAAGCCAACGACATTTGTGCGATAAAATGAATTGTTAACAATAAGGGAGTGGCTGCGTTAATGGAATTACAGGAATTACTAGCGTGCGATGGTCACAGCATTGTTTTAATGCCCAGTGATGCCAGCGCGCGTCAGTGTCGAGATCGTATTGCGCGTTTGCGTGGCAGCCATGATCAAGCGTTTATAGAAACAGTGACGGTAATGCCGGTTGATCAATGGCTGGCGGAGCTGTGGGATGGGACTTTTCCCGCCAAACAAGTTTTACGCCCTATTCAGTTATTGGCGTTGGCTAGAGATATTATTGAGAAAAGCGAGTTTTATCCGCAAGACTGTCTTAATAGCATGGCGATCACTCGGCAGTTTGTAGATGCATTCCAGTTACATGCGCAATATCAATTAAGTAGTGATGAGGACTACTATCGATTCTCAGCGGAATATCAGGCGTTTTACCACTGGCGTCAGACCATGCAGGATAAGCTGGATGAACAGTCTGCGTTAAGCGGGCAACAGTTGCCTGATCAATTGTGTAATTTATTGCAAGACGCAATCTTAGATTTACCGGATCAACTTGTTTTAAGTGAAGATATAACACTTAGCCCATCAGTTAGCACGTTTATTCAATCCTGCGCTGAACAAACAAATTTGGTGACTTTGTCAGAATCAAGGCCTTCACCACCGCTGCCAAAATTTTGCTCTACACAACAAATGAGCCAAGAGTGCGAGGCCGTAGTGGCGTGGTTGCTAACTATTTTTAAGCGTGGCAATGTTGATGGAAAAGCACTTGATGGTGCCTTGGTCGCGATTCTGGTGCCAGATATGAATCGTTACCGAGCCGCGTTGACAAATGTTTTACAGCGGCAATTTTATCCCAGTGGACTTTTTCCCTCCGCTGATTTTTCGGCACGTGAGCCTTGGGTTTTTGAGTCCAGCGAAACCTTAATGTCTTATCCATTGATAAAATCGGCTTGGGATTTAATTTCACTGAGTGCTCGCGCCCTGCCCTTGGAGCAATTAAGTCGGATTTTGCGCTCTCGTTTTGTCCGAGGGTGGCCTGAATCACGCAGTGTAAGAGCAACATTAGATATTCGTTGGCGAGAATATTTGAGCCCAGAAACCACACTTCGCAATGCTATATCGCTGGCGCGGAAACTTGAGCAACAAGATCCCACCGTCAGTGATGTATTGCATGATTTGGAGGCAATCCTCAAGAGCATGCCGGCACGTCAATTACCATCGTCGTGGGTGCGTTTCTTTGATCAATTGTTACTGAATTCAGGTTGGCCAAATACCAGTGATGATGACGTCGTAGTTGAACAGTGTCGTCGTGGCTTTAGTCAGGCAATGGATGTATTTCGTGCGCTTGATCGACAGCTTGGCGAGGTCAGTCACGACACCGCACTTTCGTGGTTACAGCATATTCTCAGTACCAAGCGTTTTTCGGTAAGCCGTGACTGGGCCTGCCCCATTCGGATCATGGAATATGACGATGCCATTGGCCTGCAATTTGATGCCACCTGGATAATGGGTTTGGATGATAACGCCTTGCCGCGACGGGTAGAGCCATCACCTTTTTTACCCCTAGAGTTACAACGGCAGGCAAAATACCCAAACAGTGATCCGGGGCTGTGTTTGCAGCGTGACCAAGAAGTTTTATCGCGCTTGCTGAGCTCAGCTCCTCAGGTACATATAAGCCACAGTCGAGAAAATGAGGCAGGTAGCCCCCTCGGTCCCTGTACTCTGTTACCCGATTATCAAAACGATCAACCACTGACTGCGCAAAATCAATTTGTGACACACGGCGCAGTGCTGTGGCCTGCAACTGACCATGTGCGGCCGGTTGATTCTAGCCAGCGCGCATCGGTACGCGGTGGCACCGGTTTATTTAAAGAATATGCCAGCAGTCCATTTTTTGCTTTTTTAAAATACCGCTTAAATTTACGGGAGTTTCCTGAGGCAGCAGAAGGTCTCGATCATCGTGTGCAGGGTATTTTGGTTCACGACACCATGGAGCATGTCTGGAAGACACTGCAAGCCAAGCAGGCATTAGATGCACTCAGCGACTTGCAGTTAGAAGCCTTGGTTAGAGCAAGCTGCGAACGCGCTTTAGAAAACCCCGAACTGAGTGTGGCCAGGTATGGTGAGTCGCTACTGAATATAGAAAAAGAGCGGGTGATCAGCTTAGTTTGTGCGTGGATGGATAAGAACGAGCGTCAACGCGTGCAAGACTTTGAGGTGATATCTACGGAGCAATTAATAGAAAGCGAAATCAAGGGTATTCCACTGAGGCTTCGCATGGACCGCATCGATAATATTGCTGGTAAGCATTTAGTCATTGATTATAAAACCGGCACTATCGACGGTCGCGCACTGAGTGTTGATAACTTAAGTGAACCTCAGCTACCGATATACGTGCTGGCAAGCGATGGCCAATCTAAAGCCTTAGACGGTGTCATGTTGGCGCAATTAAAAAGTCCTGACGATTTGAAAATTCATATGCGCAGTAACTGGGCTAACAGCGTGGTGGCAAAAAAAGCACACGCTAGCGATGTCGACAGTCCGGAAAAATGGCAGGCCGAATTAGAGGCCTGGTCCACAGCATTAGAAACTATGGCAATGGGCATTTTGGCAGGAAATATCGAGCACGATTTCAGCAAGAATCACAGTCGCGGTTTTAGCACTTTTTTACTGCCCTTACTACGAGATGTGGGAATAGAGGAGGAAGCAGAATGAGTCAGTTTTCTCGTCCACCCGATCAAGATCAGCGCGAACTAGCGGTCAACCCTCGCCACTCAGTATTGGTGCGTGCACCTGCCGGCTCAGGTAAAACCGGTGTCTTGTTACTGCGATATTTACATTGCTTGCTGGCGGTAGAGCAGCCTGAAACGGTTGTTGCCATTACCTTCACCAATAAGGCTGCGGGTGAAATAAAAGAGCGGGTGATATCGGCCCTGCAAGCTGGTGCAGCGGCGTTACAGGGTGTTGCTGAGGGCGAGGCTTTAGAGCCAGCAGACAGTGGTTTTGAGCATGATATTCGCGAGGCAGTGTTTAAGGTCTTGGCAAAAGACAGAGCTAATCATTGGCATTTGTTAAACAATAGTGCTCGCCTAAGAATCACGACCTTTGACAGCTTTTGTGGCAGCTTGGTGCGCCGCCTCCCCTTGTTGTCTGGGCTTGGCGCGGCAGTGCCGGTGACTGATGCTGATGCCTTGTACCGCGAGGCCATTCTCAGTTTGTTCAGGCAATTGGATGAGCCACATTGCCCCCCTGCTCTCGCCACCGCACTACAAAAATTATTGGCCTATGGCAGTAATCGAATAGAGACCTTGCTACCGTTATTGTCGGCTTTGCTGGCAAAGCGTGATCAGTGGCTTCGCGATGTTATCAGTGGCGACCTTGATGCAATGGAAGAAGCCTTGATAACCGAAGTGGCGTCGTCATTTGAGCCGGCGTGGTCAGCGTTACAGGATTTGAATATTGACCAGTTGATTGCCGGATTTACTCTTTCGTCGGCCAGTAATGAAGATCACGCGTGGGCTGCAGATTTACGCAGCAGCAAGGAACTTACGATTGCTGAGTTTGATCTGGTGCAAACCCTCGCTCAGGCCATGCTCAGTGGCAAAGGAGAATTATATAAACCGCGGTCATTAAATCATGCTGGCTTAAAGTCGGGCCAAGCAGGTAATGCAGAGGCCAAAGCATGGCTTAAGGGTTTAGAAGACGACGGTTTGTTTGAAGAGGCATCCGCGCATCTTGCCTGTATTGCCAGTCTGCCACCGCCGTATTTTCCAGAGACGAGCCGCGAGTTAGTCGGTCACTTTCGTATCGCCCTCGCCTATTTGTTGGCGCATTTAAGGCTAAGTTTTGAACACAAAGGCGGCGTTGATTTTGGCGAGATTGCCCAGCGAGCCATTACTGCGCTCGGTGCTGAACACGGCGAAATAGTCGGCGAGGCGCTATTGGTAGAAGATCGAGTACAGCATATTCTGGTCGATGAAATGCAAGATACCTCGGTTAGCCAAATAGAGTTACTAGAAGCTTTATGCCAGGGCTGGGAAGACGACGATGGTCGCAGTGTGTTCTTTTGCGGTGACGTACAGCAGTCGATTTATGCGTTTCGCGGTAGTTTAGTGAGTTTATTTGATGAGCTGCAACAGCGAGGTAATTTTGCTGGAAAATCGCTAATGCCATTGCAGTTAAAGGCAAATTTTAGGTCATCTCCCGACCTTGTTAATTGGGTTAATGACGGTTTTAAAATCTTATTTACAGATCGCGGCCGCTATTATGAGCCCGCTTTGCCACAGCGAGAAAACCCCGGAAAAGTCCATATTCACCCTCAACTACTCGGCCAAAAAGTAGATGCCAAGCTCAGTGCAGGGCAGGCAGAAGCGCGCGCTATTGTAGAGCTTATTCAGCAGCAACAGGCCGCTGGTATAAACACGGGTAAAACGTCATCGGTGGCTATATTAGTGCGCAATCGGGGACATTTAAAACATATCGTACCGGCATTGAAGGCGGCGGGACTGACCTTCTCTGGCCAAGATATAGACAGCCTAACAGCCACGCCTGCGGTAATGGATTTTATGGGACTGCTCCGCGCCCTGTGGCATGAGGCAGATAATGTAGCGTGGGCGCGGGTATTGCGAGCGCCGTTTGTTGGCATGAGCTGGGATGACCTGTTGGTATTAAGGCAAGCGGGCGGCCTACTCCGTGATGCCATTATGAATACCGATAGCTCGCTATCGCTGAGCACAGAAGGTCAGCAAGCACTAGCTCACCTTAGAGACACGATTAACTGGATAGAAAGTTGTCCGCAAAGCCGAGACCTTCGTTGGGCCTTGCGCAGTGCATGGTATTTGCTGGGTGGCCCAGTGTGTATTGAGTCGCACCAGCAAAGCGATATAGATAGGGTTTTGGGTTTACTTGATGAATATGCACCGGCGGGCTTATTAGAAGATGTGCGCGTATTAGAGCGAGCCATAGAGCGACTTTATGCTACGCCGCCCAGCAGCCATATCGAGCTTATGACGATTCATAAATCTAAAGGTCTTGAATTCGATGTGGTGATACTGCCGGGGACCGGTGCGGCTGGCCGGAATGCCGATCGCGATTTATTGGCGTGGCAGCGCTTGCGTGGCCATATGATTTTTGCCCCCAAGCCTCAGCGTTCAGGACGAGATCCTGGCGCTGAAAAACTGTACAACTACATGAGTGAGCGTCAAGCGCAGGCCTTGGACGAAGAAGTGGATCGCTTAATCTACGTGGCGCTCACCCGTGCAAAGCGCGAGTTACATATATTTGGCAAGGCGCAAATTAATAGCAAAGGGGATGTGGCCGCGACCTCAGGCAGTATTTTACATCGTTTGTGGGCCAGCGTTGGTGATGCATTTGAGCGCGCCGAGCCCATTGAGACCGATGATGATACTGCGCCGTTACGGGTGCCCACGGCTCCGCGATTACGAGACTTTAGTGTGGCTTGCAATCCAGTGTGGCAGCCACCAGAGCCGGCTGAGTCACCTTTGCAGCGTGCTCAGCGTCAAACAGAAAATGCGGTACTCGAAGATAATATTGAAGAACGGGCGGTGGGGATTGTTTTTCACGAGCTGATGGAGCGTTTGGGGCGGCGGAACGACCGCGATCAATGGCTGGCAAACAATGCGCGCTTGCAAGCGGGTATTACTCAGCGATTAAGGCATCATTGCCACCCCGAACCGGCGCTGGAATTGAGCGTGGCAAGGGTGATGGAGCTGGTGAGCAATACGCTGGCTTGTCGCCACGGACAGTGGATTCTAGATAGTTATCAGTGGCAAGCCAGTGAGCAGACCATACGCAGAATGATTGGTGGGCAATGGCAGACGCTGATTTTGGATCGCGTGTTTATAGATCAAGGCCATTGTTGGATTGTCGATTATAAGACCGCCAAGGCCAAGGGGAATCTGCAACGCTTTTTGGACGAGCAAGCTGGTCGATATCACACAAAAATGCGTATTTATCAGCAAGCTTTACATGCAACTGGGGTAGAATGCCCCATCACCACGGCGTTGTATTTTCCCGCTCATCAACATTTGTTGGTTCTGGATAAAGCGTAACGCGCAAAAGTAAAAAAGAGAAAAGACTAGCCTGTGAAGGCTGCATTAGGAATGATTTACTACATGAAACACGTGCTTGCTTATGCTTTATTGTCGATGTTATTGGTCGCCTGCTCTCCCTATAAACCGGTAAAGCCGGCACCATCGGCAAACAATTTAGATGTGATGCCAATAGAAGAAAATTTACAGCTTGATCAAGAAGATGATGAGATAATTAGCATACCGAGCAGCGAATCGCGGCAGATGTTGCTTGGTAAATGGTACGGTGTTCGTAAACTGAAAGACGGTGGTCAGAAAGAGTGGCTCACCGAGCGATCTGCAGATGGCACATACCGAGTTGATTTCCGTTTTGTTTCTGCTGACGGTAGTGCGAGGTCACAATCTGAAGTTGGTTTTTGGGGTGTGTCTGGCGATATTTACTTCCGCATTTTTCGAGGCTGGGTCACGCTTAACGGCATGAAACCGGCGGACCCTACTGTGGCAGACCACTATGACGCCTATCGCATCGACGGATTGGACAATGACTATTTTAGCTATGTGCATCAGACCCGAGGTCAGCAATACACCGTAAAGAAAATGCCCAATGAGTTTCGTCTGCCAGTAACCCTTAAGAATCAAGAAACAGAGCCGCTGACCTTTAGCTATTGAGTTAGCTATTGGTCTGTTTGAGACGCCTGCCAAGACGTAGCGGCACTGATTTTTTCATCGTCAAATACCCCAAGTCGGCGAGCTCGTTTTGCCCATAATTCCCGAGCTAATACTTGCATATCGACGGTGGGGTCGGTCTCATCCACAATCTCCATGCCCAGCATGGTTTCGATTAAATCTTCCATCGTCACCAAGCCCATTACACTGCCATACTCATTAACGACGAGTGAAATTTGTAAGCGCATTTCAGTCATCTTTTTAAGTAGCTCAGAGGTAGGTTGTGAATCTGGCACCACTAAGAAATCCCGACGTAAACTACTCAGGGGCGCATTGGGACTGCGCGCCATGGCCAACATAAGCTCGTCTTTGCGGATATAACCGGTGATATTGTCTTTGTCGTCGGCGTAAACGGGAATTCGTGAGAATCGAATGGCATCGTTGCCCTCCACTACCTCGCTAACCTGCGCGTCCTCCGCGAGACTAAAAATAACCAAGCGGGGTGTCATTACATCTTTGGCCTGCAGGGCGCGAAAGCGAATAAGGCTGGCAACGGCGCTGGATTCTTCCTGATCTAAAATACCTTCGCTGACGGCAACTTCGGCTAGAGCGACAAACTCCTCACGGCTGATTGAGTGTGATGATGCTCCCCGCGACAGCAAAGACGTAATGCCCTGAGCCATGATCACCAAGGGATACATCGACCACATCACGAATTTCAACACAACGGCACAGGGCGGAGCCAATTGCCGCCAAAATAGCGCGCCAAGGGTTTTGGGAATGATTTCGGAAATCACCAAAATCAACAGGGTCAAGATGGCAGAAATAAGGCCAAAATAGGCTTCACCAAATAAAGCCGTGGCCTGAGCACCGGCACCGGCGGCACCCACCGTATGGGCAATGGTATTCAGGCTTAAAATCGCCGCCAAAGGGCGGTCAACGTCAGTTTTATAGTCACCCCACAATTGGCCGTTGCGATGCCCCCGCTCCTGCTCTGCGGCAATATATGACGGTGTAACGCTTAATAGCACCGCTTCTAGAACAGAACATAAAAACGACACGCCCAAGGCAATGGCGATATAAATGAATAGTAAAATCATAATTAATCGAATCTGAAGATAGTTAGACGATTGCCGCATTGCCACCTATTAAAGTCAATACTTACAGGAGGAAAAATACTGCTTCGCAAGCGTAGATAATATTATAGGGGCTGACATAGAGATCGATACCTTGCCCAAGACCTAATCCGCATTCACGTTAGTGAAGCGCTTGGCTAGAAGAAGCGGGCTCTTTAACCCAGCATGCAGTCACCTAAGTTGTTGATTTATATTGAGACGGGTTTATGATCAAGGCAAGGGAATGAATAAAAGAGTAAGGAGCTAGTCTTGCTAATATCGGCGGTCTTTTCCAATGTGTATATCCATAACTCTTTGATATTCTGAGTTTTTAGATTCCAATCTAGATTGGATATCAGTAGCCGAGAGCCAAAATGATATTAGGCCGCAGTCTTCATGACAACTGTTAGCTTTCTGTTTCTTATCGTTTATGTCAATCTGCTCACATTTTAAAAACATACCCCATTGGAGTATACTTTGATCTATAAGACCAAAGTTTTTGCTTCTTTAACGAAAAAAGAAGCGCTATCAGACAATGATCTTATTAATGCTTGTAAGGAAATGAGTAACGGACTTTTTGATGCTGAATTAGGTGGCAATGTTTACAAAAAGCGTATTGCGTCAGGCAACAAAGGAAAAAGCGGAGGGTACCGTACTATAGTCGGTGCTGTTATAGGGGGTAAGTATTTTTTCCTATATGCGTTTGCTAAAAATGATAGAGCTAATATCAATGCAAAAGAGAAACTAGCTCTAAAAGAGTTAGCAAAAGAGTTTTTAGAATTTGGTTTGGATGAGCTTAACCAATTAATAGATGGTGGCGAGCTCATTAAGGTGGGTGAATTATGAGTGACATTTTAAAAGCAGTACACAAAACAGCAAAAGGTTTGCAAAAATCAGGTGCAATTAACAAAACCACGATGCGAAAGTTTGATGCTCTGTGTTTAACAACTATTCATGAGTTCACACCGGAGCAAGTGCGTACCCTTAGGCAAAAAAACAACCTTTCCCAGCCAGTATTTGCTCGTTATTTTAATGTCAGTGATAAATTAGTCAAAAAATGGGAACAAGGTGAGAGTAAACCGAGAGGTGCAGCATTGAAAATGTTATCTCTAGCTGAAAAAAAAGGCCTTGAAGTAATCGCGTGATCAAAAGCTAACAAGTAAATCAACAAGATTAAAAAGCTTGGCTAACTTCAATCCTCGGTAATATAGCCAACTTTTTAAACTCGCTATTTAGACGGTATATTTTTAGGGGAGAGATGTGAGTTATTACAAAAAAATGATAGTGTGTGTTTTAGCAATATTTGCATTTGCTGGATGCTCTTCTCAGAAAATAGGACAAGCGGTCTACGATGGTCTAAAAACTACAGAGTGTTCGAAGACAACAGGCGACCCATATTGTCATTCAAATGCGAATCCCAATCCCAATGAGCGTTAATTCCTTGTCAGCAGATATGAAATAAAACTAGGCCCAGCTAAATGACTTCCGAGGTTTGAGGTCGACGTTGAGATTGCAGAATAACCCTACCCAAGTTCAATTTGACAATCTGCCAATACCAACCCTGAGTCGAGGTTTAACAGATACTAGCCGAGCATGATTTTACCATCAGCTAGCCAGTACGAATTTCTATGATGGAGTCGCCATATAAGCACGCTAGCCGTGCCGTTACCCGCTCATGCTAGACTTAGGATATTGATATTTGGTGCAATTTTGGTTCTTGTCGCTGCTATTTATTGCAGCCTTCAACATTGACCACATTAAAAGCCGGTGACTATACTCAAGCTTCAACCCTAAACAAGCGTAATACCATGGAAGAAAAAACAATAATTCGGGCCTTTGGTGTGACTGATATTGGCCAAGTGCGCAGTCATAATGAAGATGCTATCCATTTAGCAAGCGAGCAGGGGTATGTATTGGTGGCTGATGGCATGGGCGGCCATAACGCGGGTGAAGTCGCTAGCGCCTTGGCAATAGAAGGGTTTACGCAGTTTTTGGAAGAAGACAGTGAAAGCGATGAAACCGTTGCAGAACTATCAGAGTTTTCCCCGCAAACCTTAGCCTTGCGTAATGCCGTTTACGCAGCAAACACCGTTATTTACGAAAACGCACAGCAAAACAGTGCCCGCAAAGGTATGGGTACTACCCTTGTGTCGGCTAGTTTTGTTGGAGCGCGCTTAGCAGTGGCCCATGTGGGTGATTCTAGGTTGTATCGTTTTCGCGAAGGTTTTTTAGATCAATTGACGACGGATCACACCTTGGTTCAAGAAATGGTCGATCGTAAGGTGTACTCAGAGGATGAAGCGCGTAATTCTCGCAATAAGAATGTGATAACTCGCGCTTTAGGTCTGGCGGATATTGTAGAAGTAGACCTAATGGAAGCGCTGCTGCGTGAAGGCGATCTGTACGTGCTGTGTTCAGATGGTTTAACGGGGATGGTGGAAGACAGCGATATTGCCGACGTTTTGGCCGCAAATGACATGGCGCCAGAGCGCGCTGCGACACAATTATTGAAAATGGCGAATAATTCCGGTGGCAATGATAATATTTCGATTATTGTAGTGCGTGTCGACAAGGTTGTAGCTGGGCAGGAAAGCACCTCAGAAGAGGAACTGGACTGGTTTGATTAGTGTGATACCGCAGTTAGTTTGCAGCGATAGGCTTCTGCACTTCACTTTGTAGTGACTTCAGGTCAATGACGGATAGGGATTATGGCTAAGCTGGTTCTCAGTTTTCAGGGTAGAGTACTTGAGGATTTTCCGCTGGATAAACCGCGGGTGTCTGTTGGTCGTGCGCCTGATAATGATATTTGCATCGAAAATTTGGCCGTAAGTGGTCGTCATGCCGTGATTGAAACGGTACTCAAAGACAGCTTTTTGGTGGATCTGGATAGTACCAATGGCACCTTTGTGAATGGTACGGCGGTGTCTCGTCATCCCTTGCGCAATGGCGATTACATTACGATTGGCAAGCACTCATTAACCTATCACGGTGAAATGCAGAGCCAGGGTGAAGCTGAAGTAGAAAAGACCATTGCTATGCGGCCAACTAGTAAAGCGGCCGAACCTGCACCAGTGGCCATGATTGCCAAATTACAGGTTCAAAATGGTGGTTCGGCGGGTCGTGAAATGACGCTGAGTAAACCCCTAACCAAGCTGGGTAAAGCGGGCTTTCAGGTGGCAGCCATTAGCCGTCGCCAGCAGGATTATTATTTAGAGCATATTGAAGGTAAAGATGGCCGTACTCCAAAGCTAAACGGGGTTGAGATTGGTTTGCAGCCGCGCCAGTTAAATAGCGGTGATTTGGTGGAGATTGCAGGCACACAATTAAAATTTATGCTGTCTGTTGCATAATCGGTTTGGCGAGCACTCAACAAGGTGTGCTCAAAGGTAGCAGACCTTTCTAGTTTATTGTGTACAGGGGCCTAAAGCTGGGTGGCAAATATAGGCCTGAATACTTTTTTGGCGCTGCTTGTAGTGTTCAGTCATACACAGATGGTATTGCATACTGGCAATGCTACCACCCCATGTCATAAGTAGTTGGCAGTCCTGTTCAGCATACTGTTCCCAAGCATTTTGAGACGATTGAATGTTGTCGATCTGTGGACCAAATCCTTGGTTTTTAGATTTCGCGATGGCAAGCACTTCCTCAAAGGCATTATTGAGTATTACCTTTTGTTTGTGGTGCTGCTGCGCTGCGCATTCTGTCATATCGGCTTGTGAACCGCTCATTGTGCAGTTATCAGCCATCTTCATGTCAGAGGCGTGTACCAATGAAATGACAAAGGACAGGGCAGAGTAAATCACAAACTTAAGCATCATATTCTTGCTCGGAGTTGGTTGATAATGCAGGCTGCGGATCGTCAATAAGTTCTTATTTGTCGGTAGAGACCGCTATTAGTTCGTCAACGGCGGTGAATACTGACACAGCGTACTACTTATTATTTATAAATCGAGGTTCCGCGTCAGCACTTCAGCTGATTTTATAATGCGCTTGGTGCGGTACAGGTCTGGGTGTTTTTCTTCCGAGCTGAAACCCGCGGGTTCACCAGTGCCATAATTAACTAACCATGACGTCTCTGGCCGGCGCGTTCCCAGTAATTTCTTTAGCGCAGGTGCAGTTATTCCTAGCGCTTCAGCTGCCGCATTGTTACTACAGCGTGTTTTATTCTCATTTAAATATTCTAAAATAATAGCGATTTTATCTTGCATGTCGAATCGGTATCCTTGCAAAGTCGGTGTCGCCTCAGCGTTATATTTTTTCGCTAATGGCGCCTAAGTTGATAATGTTAGTGCTGCTCTGCATTAAAGTTGGAGAGCGCAGTTTAATGTGGCGTATGCTGATTTTTACGGGCTAAATTCCCGTTTGTTAACCAATCAGTTTTCGTCGTAAGGAGGGGGCCTGAAAGGCATTGCAGTTAGTAGTATGAAGGAATGTTGGCACTTTGTCTTTATTCTCTGTGGATAATGACCGGAGAGCACCGAATTCCTTGGGTTTGATTGGGCTCCAATGGTATTGATTACTTAAAGCTTGAAACACCTTCAATTTCTATAACGGTATTCACATTGGCGCGTTCAATAATCTTTACAATAGTGGATTGAATGGTCTCGTCTTCTCTGGCGTCGTTTTCACAGCTGAATTTTTGTATCTGTACTTCTGCGCCTTCTTCAAGCGTAAAGGAAATGACTAGTTCCTGCGCGCTTTCTGGCGTGGCACCAAAATACGCTAAGGTGACGGAGGGGTAGCCGCTGAAGCCTTTTTTAACCTGCTTGGCGATACGTTTTTTGGCTTTATCAATGTGCATAGTGCGGCCTCTGGGCTAATGCTGACAATGTGAATATAACAGAAGCGCACTGAGTTAGCGTTTAAACGGCAACAGCTAGGCTTAAATTTTAAGCCTTTAGATCACGGCGTTGTTTTTGAGGGTTTCTAATACCTCCGGTGCAAGGCCTAAAAGATCACTTAATACGCTGTGGGTGTGCTCTCCAAGCGCTGGGCCAGCCCACTGGTTGCTGCCGGGAGTACCGGTTAATTTGGGTGACATACCGGGAATGGTAACGCTTTCCTTATCGTTAACGGCAACTTTTTCAAATAATCCCCGTGCTTGAAAGTGAGGATCATTGGCCATGTCTTCGGCATTGTAAATGGGGCCAGCAGGCACTCTCACCGCTTCTAGCTTTTCGATGACGTGCAGTATTGGGTGTTGTTGGCACCACTGGGCAATGGCGTTATCTATTATCTGTTGGTGTACTACTCGTCCGGCATTGTCTGCCATGGCGGGATTGTTGGCAAAATCATCACGGCCAATTTCAATCATGAGGCGTTTAAATATAGAGTCGCCATTGCCACCAATAATGACAAATTTATCGTCGAGGCAGCGATAGGTATTGGTGGGAACAATGCCGGTTAGTGTGGTGCCAGACGCTTCACGAATAATACCTTCCTCAGCATATTCGGGCACCACTGACTCCAGCATATTGAACATGGTTTCATAAAGGGCAACGTCAACAACCTGGCCTTGATGAAGGCCCCGCTCGCGGGCGTTAAGGGCCATTAATATGCCAATAATGGCGTGTAAGGAGGCAATGCTGTCGCCAAGGCTTAAATTAGGGCGCACTGGAGCTTCGCCGGGGAAGCCATTTAAGTGACGAAACCCGCTGATGCCCTCGCATACTGAGGCAAAGCCGGGCTTCTCGGCATAGGGGCCTGTTTGGCCGTAGCCTGAGATACGGGTGTAAACTAGGTCTGGGTTTGTGGCTTTTAAGTCGTCTGGTCCAAGCCGCCAGCCTTCCATTACGCCGGGACGGAAATTTTCTACTAAAACATCGCATTGCGTAGCTAACTCTCGCACCAAGTCTTGGCCATCGGGATGACGAAGGTCAATGGTCACCGATTTTTTGTTGCGGCCAATGCTATACCACCACAGCGAGGTGTCGCCCTTCATGCTGCGCCAGCGACGAATGGGGTCGCCGATGCCGGGTGGCTCAACCTTGATAACCTCGGCACCAAAATAAGCCAACATGGTGGTGGTGAAAGGGCCAGCAATAAGTTGGCCAAGCTCTAAAATACGTATGCCCTGTAGCGGGCCTTGATGAGGGCTTGTCATAAAAAATGTTACATCGTTTTTAGTGTGTGAAAGGGCTCTGGCAATGAAATATGGCGCTTGGGTTTAGCGAATCCCTGCGCGACGAGTTTAATTATTGACCAGGGATTTATCGTATAAAGGTTTAAGCGCGCTTTATGTGTCTGTTTTAGTACTGTTTATTGCAATACGGGTTTCCTCACCCTCGCTGCGGGCAATGACCACCGTGGCGCAGGAGTCGCTAAATACGTTTACGGCGGTGCGCATCATATCGAGTATTCGGTCGGTAACTAATAAGAGCCCGATGCCTTCAAGTGGAAGGCCGATTGCGCCCAATATGACTGAGATGGCAACCAAGCTCGCGGCGGGAATACCGGCTACGCCAATCGAGGTGAGCAGGGCAATCATCACAATTGTAAATTGCTGAACAATACTCAATTCTAAGCCGTAAACCTGTGCAATAAACATGGCAGCGACACATTCATAGAGCGCGGTGCCGTCCATATTCACAGTGGCACCCAAAGGCAACACAAAGCCACTCACTTGTTTTGATACCCCTGATTCTTCTTGAACACTCTTTAGTGTCAGCGGCAGCGTTGCCGAGCTTGAGGCCGTGGAAAATGCGGTAAGCAAGGCGGGTGTCATGGCGGCAAAGTGCTTTTTGGGGCTGACGCCACCGATGTATCTCAGCACCAGCGGCAGCGCAATAAATGCGTGAATGAGCAGGGCGAGGGTGGCAGTAACAAAAAACAACAGCATGGGTTTAAAGGCGGCGAAGCCGGTAACGGCGACGGTTTTAGCCACTAGGCCAAATACACCAAGGGGAGCAAACTTCATTACCCACATGGTGATTTCAGTCATGATGCTCATAACACCCTGCCAAAAGTGCATCACGGTTGTGGCGTGCTCAGATTTGCTGCGAGCGAGAAAAAAGCCAAATAATAAACTAAAAAATATAAGGCCTAACATTTCGCCGTTGGCGGCGGCGGCTACAATATTGGTTGGCACCATACGTACAAAAACTTGTACGACATCACTCATACCGCGACCTTCTACCTTGGCCAAGGTGTCGCTCAAGGCTGGGTCGCTACTGCTGATGGTGGCGGCTAGTGCCTGATTGTCGCCACTGCCGGGGGCAATAATATTGACAACCAATAATCCGATTAAAATTGCAATTAAACTGCTGCAGGCATAAAACAGCAGGGTTTTACCGCCGAGTTTTTCAAGCCGGTCGCCGCCCATACCTGCCATCCCGCTGATAATGGATGACATGACCAAGGGAACGATGAGCATTTTTAAGGCGTTGAGAAACATGGTGCCTAAAAAAGCGTAAACCGCGATGAATGATAAACCGCCGATGCTGGCGTCTGCGCCCCCCAAAATTCCTGCTGCAACCGCTAATAAGATGGCGGCAATAATTTGCCAGTGCAGAGGGATATTTCGCATAGTGACAATAGCTCTTGGGTTTAAATACGGCTTGATAGATGGTCGTTAATGTTGCCTTACTCTAGCGTGCTAGAGCAGTAATGACCAGTCAATGGTGGTGGGATATTTGATTGTAAAGTTGTTTTTAATCGATCCCCTTTGGCCAAGGGGATCAATGACTTGCAGGTGGTGAAGATTTGCTAGCTGATAACTGCTTCTCCGTAGTACATATAACCTGCAATTTTGGGAACGCCGGGTGCGTAGCAGGTTTCCAAGGTGTTAATGGTAAAACCGCAGCTGGCAATAGATTCAGCTATGGGCCGGTTGAGGTGACAACCACCGGCGATTTTTTTCCACGCGGGAGTTATCCGGTTTTGCCAGTTTTGCACGGTTATTTCTTCTGCTAGACCGTGTTCGCAGAATAGTAATTTGCCATCGGGTTTAAGGACGCGGCGCATTTGTTCTAGTGCGCGCTGCCAGTCGGGGATGGTGCATAGGGTATAGGTCAGCAATACGGTATCAACACTGTTGTCGTCTAGAGGTATTTGTTCGCCGGGCAGGTCTAGCCATTTTACTTCGACGGGTGATTTGTCGAGATTGCGTTGGGCTTTTTTGCGCATACCCAATGACGGCTCCAAGCCCCAAACAAAGTCGATATTGTCGGGATTATAAAGTGCGAGATTGATACCGCTGCCCATACCGACTTCCAGCACTTTGCCTTTTGCGAGGGGGACGATTTTTTCGCGCAAGCCCATAATTGATGTCATCGAGCAGGCTTTATCGATGATGATTGGCAATATTTTATTATCGTAGAAGCCCATCATATTTCTCCGTTGGTATTAGGGTGGCCGGTAACGGACACCGCTTAAAAACCGCAGATTATCATAGCTATTGTTGTTATGTAGCTGCGGTTTTTAGTGTTTTATAGTTTGGCCAAGCTCTCTAGTGTGCCAATGCACGCAGATGCGGCCTCTGCACCCTTTACCACAAAATGCTCACGGAAGAAGCTAGTGTGTTCTTCGCTGTTATGAAAATTATGCGGGGTGAGCACCACTGAGAACATCGGTGTGCTGGTTTCGAGTTGGACTTGCATTAGGCCGGAAACCACCGCTTGGGCTACATACTCATGCTTGTAGATGCCGCTATTAGTGACGAGTCCTGCGCCTACAATGGCAGCGTATTTACCGGTTTGGGCTAGCAGTTTGGCGTGTAGCGGAATTTCGAAGGCGCCGGGCACTTCAAAGCACTCTACATTCAGGTCGCTGCGAGAAGCTATCTCGCTTAGAAACGAGTCTTTGCAGCGGTCGACGATGTCGCGGTGCCAGCAGGCTTGAATAAAAGCGACGGTTTGTTTTGGTGATGTGTCTGTCGTTGTCATGTTCTTGTCCCAAGTGAATACGGCAGGGCAAAGAAGAGCTGACAAACCTAGCAATGGCTTAGTGGTGGACGCTAAGCGGGCTGTGGCAAGTAACGATCTTTTCTCATAACCGGACTGTAACCGTCGGCTCTGGAATCACACCAGATCTGCTGTCCTCATAAACAATATTGTTAATGATAATTGCTGATGAGCGCCCGCGGGCTACATGCCTTGGCATGATTACCGCCGGTGGGGACTTACACCCCGCCCTGAGAACCCTCGATAACGAATTATCGGGGCGCGCGAATATTAGCAATCTGTAGCGGGTTTGTATACGTGCAGGTGGAATCTGCGTGATAGCCAGTGTTTCTGGATATAAAAAAGGGTGGAGTTTTCACTCCACCCTTGCTGTGCTTAGGCCTGCCGACGCAGGCTCATAGCGGTTCTAAGGCATAATAGCTGGCAGTTGTTTTTGCAGTGCCATCTTTTGCTTGGTGCCTTCGCCTGTGAGGGCAAAGCCTAGCAATGTGCCGTCGTTACCAACAAAACGGGCTACAACATTGAGACCGTCTTGTTCGATCTCCCAGTTACCTTGGGCGTCACGCGGTGGAGGGCTAACGGTGACAGGGCAGGCTGGGGTTTTAATGGTGACGGGCATCGCTGGATAGCTAACTTCGGTCGCCTCACCACTGAGGGTTTTGGCCAGTGCGCGCGCTTGGGCCATTAGCGGTGCAACGTAAACGAGTACGTGGCCTGCAACCTCGGCACAGTCACCCATTGCGTAAACATTGGGGGCGCTGGTTTCTAATAACCGGTTGGTGGCGATACCACGATTAACGGTAATGCCAGCGTCTTGTGCTAGTTTGACCTGAGGGCGAACGCCGACAGCAGATAAGACTAAATCACAGTTTATGGTTTCGCCGTTGTTTAAGCTAACCGCTAGGCCATCATTCGTTTTGTTGACTTCAGTGACCAATGGGCCAAAGTGGAATTTGGCGCCTTTCGCTTCGAGCCCAGCTTGCACTGCTTTACCGGCAACTTCAGGTAAAAGGGTAGGTAGGCAGTAGCCAAGTGGGTCTACGGTTTCCGTTTCGATGCCACCGTTGATCAGGTCATTGGTGAACTCGCAACCTATTAGACCGCCGCCAATAATGCACACTTTCTTAACGTTGTTTTTAGCCACTGCGGTGCGGAAATCGTCGTAATCTAATAAGTCATTGACCGAGTACACATATTCTAAGGCGTTGCCCTGAATCGGTGGACGAATCACATCGGCGCCCAGCGCCAATACCAACTTCTTGTAGTGAACTTGAGTTTCTTTGTCGCCAATGGTGATGGTTTGCGCGGCGGTGTCGATGGCTGTGACCTTGGTCAGCGTCCACACGCTGGCGTTGAGGTCTTCGCCCATACCACCGGCGTCTTTTTGTGCCAGTGCGTCGGCGTCGGTGTTTTTGGTGAAGCCAGTCGACAACATGGGTTTAGAGTAGGCGCGACCATCATCGGCGGTGATAATGATGACAGGGGTGTCTTTATCGTGTTTGCGAAGCTCGCGTACTAGGCCGTAACCTGCCAAGCCGGTGCCAATAACCACAATTGCAGCGTTATCGCTGGCTGAAGCGGGCTCTTCGTGATGGGGAAGATCGCTCTCTTCTGATTGCTCAATCATTTCAAAATCTTCTTTGCCCACGCCGCAATCTGGGCATAGCCAATCATCAGGAATATCTTCCCAGCGTGTACCTGCTGGAATTCCTGAATCTGGGTCACCTATCTTTTCGTCGTAAACCCAACCGCAAACAATACATTCCCACTTACTCATTAAGCCAATTCCTCATAAACCAATCGCTTCTGTCTGTGAAGCTTAGGATATTAAAAACATTGATGTTATCGCCTATTTGGCTGATACCACCTCTTGCAAGTCGCCCCTGATTCGCGCATTCTGCCGCCACACCTTAGTTTTGATTGCTGCGCGATTATTGTGTGGTAACGTCTATGTTCAGTGAACCTCTACACTGGAAGCTTGGTATTGTACGCTTTTCAAACACCACGATTCTACTCGCAAGAGCCTAAGTGGCTCGATTGTAAGAAATTCTCTCGGTCGGCATTACCTGCGGCAGATGCTCGCTGGCTGCTCGACAAGGGCTCGTTAACATCACATTTGCGGCGTGTGTCCCACGGCGAATTTCGTGTTGAGGTATTGAGCCAGCGCTGGCAAATTCCAACATTGTCGGAGCGTCGTTTATTGGGAATGGGCGATCGCGACTGGGGTTTGATTCGAGAGGTGTATTTGCATTGCCATGATCAACCCTGGGTGTATGCCCGCAGTGTTCTGCCTGCCACGTCTTTGGTTGGGCGTTTGGATCGTTTGCGTACCTTAGATAATCGTCCCTTAGGGCACTTGCTGTTCACTGATCCGCACATGTCCCGCGACCCTTACCAAATTTGCCAAGTAGCAACGGCGGAGCCTGATGCCACTGGTGAGACTAATACGCTGTTGTGGGGCAGGCGCTCGCGATTTTTATTGAGCGATCATCCGATTATGGTAAGTGAGATATTTTTACCTGCGTTTCGGCCTTGGTAGTTTTCCTTCTCGATAGGTGGTGCTGATATACTTTTGGCAGACTATTTTAGTGGCCGTCTTATGAATGCATTTTTCCAACATTTAAAAAAGCAAACGCCTCAATATCTTGCTCTGATGCGAGTGGATAGGCCGATAGGGACTTATCTGGTGTTATGGCCCACATTGTGGGCGCTGTGGTTGGCGGCTGAAGGCGTGCCGGCTTTTGACCTTTTGATCATTTTTGTTTTGGGAACAGTGTTAATGCGAGCGGCAGGGTGCGTGATTAACGATTTTGCCGATCGCAAGATAGATGCCCATGTCAGCCGCACCAAGCAGCGTCCCTTCGCGACGGGGGCAGTCACAGAGAAAGAAGCGTTGCTACTTTTTGCCAGTTTATGTTTGTTGGCGTTCGGTTTGGTTTTGTTTACCAATATGCTCACGGTTTTATTCGCCTTTGTGGCGGTGGCATTGGCGGCAACTTACCCCTTTATGAAACGTTACACCCATTTGCCCCAAGTAGTGCTGGGCGCCGCTTTTGCCTGGGGCATTCCCATGGCGTTTACGGCTCAAACCGGCGAGTTACCGCCACCCGCGGCATGGCTTTTGTATATTGGTGTTTTAATTTGGACAGTGGCTTACGACACTTTTTACGCCATGGTTGATCGAGAAGATGATCTAAAAATTGGGGTAAAGTCGACGGCGATATTGTTTGGTGATGACGATAGGGCCATCACCGCCATGCTCCAAATTTGTGTTGTAGTCGTGCTGTTAATGGCTGGTCCGCGTTTTGAAATGAGCTTTATTTATTACGCGGGGCTGATCGTTGCCAGCGGTTTATTTATCTATCAGCAGCAATTGATTCGGTATCGGCAAACCGATAACTGTTTTAAGGCTTTTTTAAATAATAACTGGGTGGGTGTGGCAATATTTGTGGGCATTGTGCTGCACTTTCTACTTGAGGCGTAAGTATTGCTTAATTTGCAGTTAGAATTTGTAAATACCATTGCTGATGTTGGCGCAGAAGCATGGAATAAGGCGGCGGGTTGTGATTACCCTTTTACGCGCTATGAATTTTTGCACGCCCTTGAGTCAAGTGGTGCAGTTGCCGAGGACAAGGGCTGGCAAGCGCATCATCTTGTTATTTACCGTGACGCGCTGTTAATTGGGGTTATGCCTCTTTATATTAAGTCGCACAGCTACGGTGAATATGTATTCGATTGGTCATGGGCAGATGCTTATCAGCGTCATGGCCGTCTGTACTACCCCAAATTGCTGTCAGCCATTCCCTTTACACCCGCAACCGGCCCGCGTTTGTGCTTGGTTGATGAGGGTGATCGCGGTGAGCTTATGGCTGAGTTGGCGAGCAAATTACCCGCTCATGCTAAGGACATAGGCGCGTCGTCGCTGCACATTTTATTTTCTCGGGCGGAGATGGCGACAATTTGGGCGCAAGAGGGTTTATTGCAGCGCATTGGCCCGCAATACCATTGGTACGATCGAAATTATGGTGACTTCGAGGGTTTCTTGGCGGCGTTCAGTTCTCGCAAGCGCAAGAGTTTACGCAAAGAACGTCGAGTGGTGGCTGAGCAGGGTTTGACGCTGCAGGTGTTAAGCGGGGCTGAGGTGAGTGCGGCGCAATGGCAGTTCTTTTTTAATTGTTATCAGCTGACTTATGCAAAGCGCAGTGGCCATGGCGGGTATTTACCTGAGGCGTTTTTTACCGAATTAGCAGCGACCATGCCTGAAAATTTAGTGATGGTGCTAGCGAGTCACGATGATGAGCCGGTGGCCGCAGCGTTAAACTTTCGAGATAAGCACACTTTGTATGGGCGCTATTGGGGCTGTATTCGCGAGTATGAATTTTTGCATTTTGAGGCTTGTTACTATCAAGGCATTGAATATTGCTTACGTGAGGGCCTGAGGCATTTTGATCCGGGGGCGCAGGGCGAGCATAAAATTCAACGAGGTTTTACCCCCATTCTCACCTATTCAAATCATTGGTTGGCCGATGCTGATTTTTCACAGGCGGTGCAGCGATTTTTAGAGGAGGAGCATCTTCACATTGGTAATTATCTGCGCGAAGCGAGTGAGATGCTGCCCTTCAAAAAGACTGAGTAAGCTGTGTTATTGGAGACTACTGCTGGGCATTTTTTAATACCCGCTCAACATAAAGCAAGCAAAGCACCGGCAATACAAAACTACAGCTGATTTGAACGCCGCTTATAATATCGGCTAAGGCCCATTGGGCGTCGCGGCTATACCAATACGTTATAATCGGCATGCTAATAAATAACAGCGTGGGTAAATACCGCCAAAGGTAATAACTTGTGCTGGATGCAGCCTCACTGTCTGCTCGGCGGTAGCAATAGAAGATAATCAGCGCCACCAAAAAGCCGATGATCAGCACATAGTAATTACCGAGAATACCGCTTAATAAATTCAAAATAGCGCCAAATACCACACTGATTAAGCTGATATTAACGAGTGCGCGCAGTACGCGTAATTTTCGTCGTTCCATAGTGGCTCCCGTTAGCATTGTTTGATTAGCTGTGAATGTCTTTGACCAGCAGGGCATACTTTAGTGCCGACTCGGGCAGGGCTTGATCAAGCGGAATTTGCACGCGATGGCCAGAGCCGGGTGCGGCATCAATTGATTTTCCGTGTTTGTCGATCAAGGTTTTCAGCGCGAATCTGGTATTGCCGCCGGGTACCATGAGTTCTAAGGTGTCGCCGGTTTCAAAACGATTTTTTACATCAACGGTAATGGTTGAGTTGTGTGCATCAACTACTTCGCCAACAAATTGCTGTTGTTGGGCGTTGTTTAAGCCCATTTCGTAATTTTGATATTCTTTGGGAGGGTGGCGGCGATAAAAACCTTCGGTGTAGCCGCGATTTGCCAAGGTATCCAATTCATCCATTAAATGCATATCGAAGGGTTTACCGTGGGTGGCATCGTCAATGGCGCGCCGATAAACCTGTGCGGTACGGGCAACGTAGTAATGTGATTTGGTTCGACCTTCAATTTTTAATGAGTGCACCCCCATAGCGGCTAAGCGTTCTACGTGTTGCACGGCGCGCAAGTCTTTGGAGTTCATAATATAGGTGCCGTGCTCGTCTTCATAGGCAGGCATGAACTCACCGGGTCGTTGTGCCTGCTGTAATAGCACGGGCTCGGCAATGGGTTGGGGCTTAGGTTCTGGCTCCGGTTCAGGTGTAAAGGTTTGCACTGCGACGAGGTCGCCGGTTTCATCTTCTTTGGCATCGTGGGCTTGATACTTCCAGCGACAGGCGTTGGTGCAGGCGCCTTGATTTGGGTCGCGATGATTCATATAGCCGGATAATAGGCAGCGGCCTGAATAGGCAATGCACAGCGCGCCGTGCACAAAAACCTCAATCTCCATTTCTGGCACGCGTTGGCGGATTTCTTCGATTTCGTCCAGCGCAAGTTCGCGTGAAAGAATAACGCGCTGAATGCCGTTTTGGTGCCAAAACTTTACCGAGGCCCAATTCACCGCATTGGCCTGTACCGATAAATGAATGGGGATATCTGGCCAGTTTTCACGCACCAACATCATCAACCCCGGGTCTGCCATAATGAGCGCGTCGGGCTTCATTTCTATAACGGGGGCAAGGTCGCGCAAGTAGCTGCGAATTTTGTCGTTGTGAGGAGAAATATTTGAGGCTAAATAGAACTTCTTGTTCTGCCGGTGTGCTTCTTCAATGCCGTTTCCTAGGGTTTCTAGGTCTTTAAATTCGTTATTACGCACCCTTAAGCTATAGCGGGGTTGGCCAGCGTAAACCGCATCGGCCCCATAGGCAAAGGCATAGCGCATATTGCGAAGACTACCGGCAGGTGACAGGAGTTCGGGGATCATGGTAAAGCGGCCTTGAAAACAGAGTAATGGTGTGGGTGCCTATGGTATCGCAAACCTAGGTATTCTGCGCTATTGGTAGTCGAGTGGCGCTTGGTTACACTTTGTGTAAATAAAGGCTGAAACGGTCGGGGCGATGAACAGAATAAGTCGATTGTTATTACTGCTATTGGCGGGTTTGCTGGTTTCGGCTTGCGCGGGGATCAGTGAAGTCGTTAAAGATGCAGATAACGACGGTGTTAGAGACGCTGATGATCGGTGTATCGCAACGGTGAGGGGGGCACAGGTTGATCGCTATGGCTGCGCTGATAGTGATGGTGACGGTATCATTGATGGTGTCGATCGCTGCCCAAATACCCCACCGAAAAGCGTTGTAGATCACTACGGCTGTATGGATAGCGATAATGACGGGGTTAAAAATGGTGAGGATCATTGCCCGCGCACCGCCATGGGCGAAAGAGTCATGCGTAATGGCTGCTCGGCTCGACAAACCGTTAACTTAGAAAGTGTTCGCTTTGCTCATGGCCGTGTTGACGTTCTGCCCGAGGCTCGTGAGCGTTTGTTTCGTGTCGCGGACTTGCTTATCCACTCACCTGAGTTTCGCATAGCGCTGCAGGGGCACAGTGATAATAGCGGTTCGCTTGATTTCAATTATCGTCTGTCTAACATGCGGGCCAAGGCCGTAAAGGCGGTGTTGCTGGCGCTTGGGGTGGCTGCCCATCGAATTGATATTCAGGCTTATGGTGACGCTATGCCTATTGCGGACAATTCCAGTGAAGAGGGGCGGGCTCGTAACCGCAGAGTCGCGTTGCGGGTAATTCGGGTAGATTCTGTCCAATAAAGCGACAATAAGATGGTTTTCGACGGTTTTATCGTGATTGTCTGCCAATCGCCACTTTACTGTGCTGTTCAGAGCGTTTAGGATTTCCAAGTTTTTAAACGTTAAATCGTACGCATTTTAAATAACAATTTTACGCTATTATGTTTCGGTATACTGCTAATCGTGTATGACGCCGCGCGCTAGCGTGGTAATTTACACTTTATAAAAAAGGTAGAACTTTAATGATTCAGGGGATGTTTATGAGTAAGCAATGGAAAACTGCCCTTGCTGCCGGTGTGATTTTCGCATCTGCGGCGAGCGTAGCTATGGCTGAAGCCGAGAAGGAAAAAGGTTACTACATTGGTGGCAACGCTTTTTATAACAATGTATTTGACGCAGACGGTACAGTAACAACAGAAAATGCGGGTGGTCTTGGTGCTCTAGTTGGCGATTTACCATTAGTTGGCGGTTTGTTAAGTGGTTTGCTTGGTGGTGGTGCTGGGGATACAGCCAATTTCGAAACAAGCTACGACGACGATTTTAGCTACGGTGTTACTTTTGGTTATAAGTTTGAAAGCCCATATCGCTTAGAATTTGAATATCGTCAGGGTGAGAACGATATCGAGAACAGTGGTGGGTTGAGTGCGGGCAGCTCACTAGAAGTCAGCTCAATGATGGGTAACTTATGGTATGACTTCTCTGCCGGAGAGCGTCTGCGGCCTTATATCGGTTTTGGTTTGGGTCAAGCTAATCTTGATGCCGGCGGAGCAGATGATGACGTCATGATTGGCCAGTTGGGAGCAGGTGTAACGTATTACCTTACCCCACGTTTGGCACTTGACGCGGGTTACCGCTATAGCATGTCTGAAGATGCTAGCTTTTCAACAGCTGATACTGAAATTGAAACTGAATACAGCGCACAAAGCCTGTTAGTAGGTCTTCGCTATAATTTCTTTGACGCTCAATATGGCGTACAAGATGCTGATGGTGACGGCGTTTCTGACGAAATGGACGAATGCCCTGGTACACCTCGTGGCGTGCAAGTAGACAGCGTTGGCTGCCCACTTGATGGCGATAACGACGGCGTTGCAGATTATCTTGATCAGTGCCCAAACACGCCTGCTGGTGCAGAAGTAAACGCTGTAGGTTGCCCAATTGATAGTGATAACGACGGTGTTGTTGATGCCGATGATGCATGTCCTAATACGATGGCTGGTGAAGCCGTTATGTCAAACGGCTGTGCCAAAGACCAGGCCGTGATTTTGCGTGGTGTTAACTTTGAGCTTAATAGCGCCAAGTTAACCATGAATGCAGAAACAATCCTGAATGACGTGGCGTCAACATTGGCTAGCTCACCTGGCTTCAACGTAGAGTTACAAGGTCACACTGATAGCTCAGGTAGCGATAGCTACAATATGAACTTGTCGCAAAACCGTGCCAAATCAGTGAAAAGCTACTTGGTAGGCAGTGGTGTTGAAAGCAACCGCCTAACGGCAACAGGTTATGGTGAAGAGCAGCCAATTGCTAGCAATGATACTAAAGCTGGACGTGCAGAAAACCGTCGTGTTGAGCTGAAAGTATTGGGCAGCGATGACGTGGCAGCTGAGCCAATGATGTACGAAGAGCTTATGGTTGAAGATGCGATGGCTGAAGAAGCCGTAGTTGAAGAGCCAATGTATGACGATTCCATGCTTGAAGACGATATGCTAATGGAAGAGCCTGCGGCTGAAGAAGAGTATGAGCCGTATGAAATGTCTGAAGATGAGTTTGATTACTAAGCAGTGATTAAACAATAAGTTTAGACGAAAACCCGGCCTAGGCCGGGTTTTTTATGGGCTCATGTTTTGGCTGGATGTTATCCGCGCTGCCAGATAAGCAGTTGATTGTTAGCCGGCATTTGGTGGTCAGCTTGTAAAGTAAACCCAGCTTGATGGGCAAGGGTTTCAATGGCCTCAAAGTCGCGAATGCCACTTAAAGCATTATTGTTTTTTAACCAGAGATCGAACTTGGCGTTGCTTTCAGAAGTGAATGCGCCCTTGTATTTAAAAGGCCCATAAATACACAACAACGCCGTCGCTTTTAGCTGGGTATTAACTCTGTGAAAGAATAACTCCACTTCTTCCCAGCTCATAATATGCAAGGTATTGGCAGAGAAAATAGCGTCAAATTTTTGGTTTGGCCAATTATCATCCCGTACATCTAAGGTTAAGGGCGCGGAAAGAGCGGTATCGTTAAGCCATTGGCAAATGCCGGCAATATTCTCAGCGCGATCACTACATTGCCAAATTAACTGTGGCATATTGGCAGAAAAATACACCGCGTGTTGCCCTGTGCCACTACCGATTTCGAGTACATGGTGGCATTCTTTCAATACGGTTTTGAGGTGTTTAAGTATCGGCTGCTTATTATTTTCGCAGGCTTGTGAAAAAGGTTTAGCAATGTTCATATTTGGCCGCCGGAGTTGCTCATCTTCATGATGTCGAAGAATGAAGATAAAAAATCAGTGTAGCGTTTATTAAGGGAATACAACAATGGCCTATTGGTTGATGAAGTCAGAACCCGACGCCTTTAGTCTAGATGACTTGTGTAGCCGTCCCGATGGCACAGAACCTTGGGATGGCGTGCGGAATTATCAAGCCAGAAATATGATGCGCGATAACATGAAACGCGGTGATAAAGTGTTTTTTTATCACTCCTCGTGCCCTGTGCCCGGCATAGCAGGCATCGCAGCAGTGGTTAAAGAAGGGTATCCAGATCACAGCGCTCAAAACCCAGAGTCGAAATATTACGACCCTAAAGCGAGCCCAGAAAACCCACGTTGGTTTATGGTCGACGTGAAATTTGAACGCAAATTCCCACGCCTCATTCCTTTATCAGAGCTCAAGGCTGAGCCCTCATTGGCGGAGATGATCTTGCTCAAAAAAGGTAACCGTCTATCGATAATGCCAGTGCAAGAAAACGAGTGGCGACAAATATTATCAATGGTGTGAAGCGATAACCAAGCTTGGAGTGGAATAGGTTTTGCAATTTGTGGATCCCCAATCAAATTGGAGATGACGGCTTGGGTAGTTGGGGATGGCCTATAAAAATCCACGTCATACCCGACCCTGATCGGGTATCCATGTGAGCGTAGCGAATGCTTTTGGGTTTGGCGAAGTGCGGAGTAGGCAAAACTCCGAAGGTTGTGGATCCCCAATCAAGTTGGGGATGACTTAAAATCCACGTCATACCCGACCCCGATCGGGTATCCATGTGAGCGCAGCGAATGCTTTTGGGTTTGGCAGGGTGGAGAGCAGTCGAAACTCCGAGGGTTGTGGATCCCCAATCAAGTTGGGGATGACGGTTGGGTAGTTGGGGATGCCCAAAAAATCCACGTCATACCCGACCCCGATCGGGTATCCACGTGAGCGCAGCAAATGCTTTTGGGTTTGGCTAAGTGCGGAGTAGGCAAAACGCCGAAGGTTGTGGATCCCCAATCAAGCTGGGGATGATGGTTGGGTAGTTGGGATGCCCAAAAAATCCACGTCATACCCGACCCCGATCGGGTATCCAGGTGAGTGAAGCGAATGTTTTTAGGTGTTAACCCCAGCTCAGTATAATCACAAACAAGTGGGAACTATAAAATACTAGGATAAAGGTCAAGCCACTTGGGATTGCTACTTTCAATCAGCTGTATTTTCCATGCTCGATTCCAGCGCTTAAGCTGACGCTCTCGGCAAATGGCAGGGTACATCTCGTCAAATGGTTCAAAATATACCAATGTATGGATAGCATATTTCTTAGAAAAACCGTCGACTAAATTATTTTTATACTGCCACACACGCTGCTGAAGGTTACTCGTGGTGCCAATGTAAAGTGTACCATTGGGCTTGTTGGCAAGAATATACACGGCGGGAGAATACATGCGTTACCATCCTTGGTGACGAGATTCGATTGTTTTACGACAAGGTAGTTAATTTCTCATATTTATCCATTAACTGGTCTTCTGTTTCCATATGAGCAGGATCAAGAGGGATGCAATCAACAGGGCAAACTTGCTGGCACTGAGGTTCGTCAAAATGACCGACACACTCTGTGCAGCGGCTGGGATCTATTTCGTAAATACTGTCGCCCTGATAAATAGCCTCGTTGGGGCATTCGGGTTCACAGACATCACAGTTTATACACTCATCAGTGATGATTAATGCCATAGTTTACTCATTGTCGCGGAGGAAAGCGGGAATTTAAAGCCTTACTGACATTGTCAGGAACAAAGCGGGAAACATCACCACCCATACTGGCAATTTCGCGAAGGAGCGATGAAGATACATAAGACAGTGATTCACCTGGGGTGAGAAACACTGTCTCAATTCCCGGTGCTAGTGAGCGATTCATATTCGCTAGTTGTAACTCATATTCATAATCGGCGACGGTACGTACGCCTCGCAAAATAATCGTACAATCCTGTTCCCTAGCTAATTCCACGGTTAAACCTGTGAAACTGCATACCTCAAGATTGTGTACATGCGCTAAAGCTTCGGCACATAAATCCATGCGTTCTTTGAGCGCGAACATCGGCTGCTTTTTTTCGCTGTTAGCAACGGCAATGACCACCGTGTCAAATAACTTGCTAGCGCGCTCCACTAAATCAATATGACCACGAGTGATTGGGTCAAATGTTCCTGGATAAACAATACGCTTCATAAATCACCGCTGGGTGTGTGGGGCAGAAATGGTAGCGAAAATAGTGATGTGTAACAAGTTAGCGGTCATTATTATAATGCTATGAACTCATTACAACTAAAGCGCTCGGTGCGCAATTGGATTATTGGTGTGATGGCTAGACTCCGAGGGCTATGGATCCCCAATCAAGTTGGGGATGACTTATAAAAGCTACGTCATACCCGACCCCGATCGGGTATCCAGGTGAGCGAAGCGAATGCCTTTCGGTTTGGCGAAGTGCGGAGTAGGCAAAATTCCGAGGGTTGTGGATCCCCAATCAAGTTGGGGATGACGGTGGGTTAGTAGGAGGTGACCTATAAGAATCCACGTCATACCCGACTCAGATCGGGTATCCAGGTGAGCGAAGCGAATGCCTTTCGGTTTGGCGAAGTGCGGAGTAGGGACGATTCCGAGGGCTGTGGATCCCCAATCGAGTTGGGGATGACGGTAGGGTGTTGGAGGTGACCTATAAAAATCCACGTCATACCCGACACCGATCGGGTATCCATATGAGCGAAGCGAATGCCTTTCGGTTTAGCGAAGTGCGGAGTAGGTAAAACGCCGAAGGTTGTGGATCCCCAATCGAGTTGGGGATGACGGTAGGGCAGTTGGGGATGACAGCTGAGTTAGTAGTGGATGACGGTAGGGTGGTCGGGGTGACGATTTGGTGTTGGAGGTGACATAGAAGAATCTACGTCATACCCGACTCCGATCGGGTATCGAGATGAGCGAAGCGAATGCCTTTCGGTTTAGCGAAGTGCGGAGTAGGCAAGACACTGAGGGCTATGGATCCCCAATCAAGTTGGGGATGACGGTAGGGTAGTTGGGGATGACAGCGGAGTTAGTAGTGGATGACGAGGTGACGGTGTTGGATGTGACCTAAAACCCACGTCATACCCGACTCCGATCGGGTATCCATGTGAGCGAAGCGAATACTTTTGGTCTTGCAATATGCGGATAAAGCGTAGTTGTTGCTACGCTTTATCCGATTTGTATTCATAGTGGTAGTAGCCGTAACCGTAACCATAGCCGTAACCATAGCCAGACGCACGACGTTCAACGGCATTAAGGACGACACCTTTTACGTTAATACCATTTTGCTCAAAACGTTGCTTGGTAACTTCCAATTCCTTAATGGGGTTTAGGCCAAAGCGCGCCACAATCATTGTGACACCACATTGGCGGCCAACAATCGCAGCATCGGTTACAGCCATAATGGGCGGAGTATCAACCAGAATTAAATCGTAATCGCTGCTTACAGCCTCCAACAACTCCGTTAAGCCTTTACTCATTAATAGCTCTGACGGATTTGGCGGAATTGTCCCCCTCGGCATTACAGATAATTCAGCAATTTTGGTGGGCTTAATAGCGTCTTTAATACTAATACGTTGACTCAGAATGTCAGAAACACCGTCTTCAGGCCCCATATCAAACATCTTGTGCATATAGCCTTTACGCAAATCCATATCGATTAACAATACGCGCTGTCCCGCTTGAGCAATAACCGCCGCAAGGTTACCAGAGATAAAAGACTTACCTACGTTCGGGCTGGGGCCAGAAATCATCATAATATTATTGCTGGCTTCAAGCATGGCAAAGTGCAAACTTGTCCGTAGACTACGTAATGCCTCTATGGTGATATCAGTGGGATTGCGGTGAGCAAGTAATGCAGTTGGGTGCTGGTTTTTGGGGCGGCGACTTCTAGCTTTGTTACCCAGAACGGCCCGGTCGAGTTTACTTTGCTCGTTTGATAAAGGAATAGACGCGTATACCGGCATACCAATGGCTTCGATGTCATCAGGGTTTTCGACACCGCGATTCAGTGCGGCTCTAACCAATACAATAGCCACACCTAAAAAGCCGCCTAATAAGGTTGCGATAACGGCAATCAACGCTTTTTTAGGTTTAACCGGCTCTTCAACGTTCACAGCGGCATCATCAACAATACGTACATTGCCCACGGTGCCGGCACGAACAATATCCAGCTCTTGAATATTGTTCAGCATTTGGGTGTAAATTTCGGTGCCGACTTCTAAGTCACGTTTTAAACCCAGCAACTCTTGTTGGGTTTCGGGTAAGCCTTTAATACGCTCATTAAACTGCTCCTTTCTAGCCCGTTGCTCGGCCATTTGCTCACGCCACGCTTGGTAGGCAGGGTGGTCGCGGGTGTAAAGCCGGTCTAACTCTGCTTTCTTTAATTGTAATTCAGCAAGGCCAGCTTCAATATCAACAACCTGTTCAAGTAATGCATTAGCTTCTGCACTGATGTTAACGGAGCCGGCTTGTACTTGGTATTCGTTAAACTTGCGTTCGGCTTCTTCCAAGTCTTTCTTAATGGTCGGTAGTTGGTCTTTTAAAAAAGCTAAGCTCTTTGCTGCCTCGGCAGATTGGCGCTCTACATTCTGGCGCAAATAAGTGCCGGCAACGACATTGAGAATGTCTTCAGCATGAGCGGGGTCAGTGTCCTCTAATGACATGGCAATAATGCCGGAGTCTTTACCTCTTTCAGAGGCACCAAGTAATTGCTGTAAAGCGATGATGGCACTGAGGCGGCGCTTTTTGCTTAAGGAAAATTGTGTGCCGGGGCGAGCTTGTAGTTCGCTAACAAATAATTCATAGCCTTGGCTGTTAGTGGTCTTTCCAGCGTGCCCTTCAAGTAAAACTTCGTCTTCTGGTGATACCAATGTATAGCTGCCATTCTCCCCAGTAATTAAAGTATGTTCTTCATTAAACATAGAACTGGGTACAGCAAAGCGTGTTACGCTAATTTTCTCGCCACCCCAAGCCTTGCTCTTAAAGCCCATTATGGGTGTGTTAAATACACCCTCATCACCTTGGAAGCGGCGCGCAATCGCGTGACCAATTATAGGGAAATAATGTGGCTCAACGATGATATCTAAGTTTAGTTCATCTATTGCAGTGCCAATGACTTTACGGCTTTTTAATAGTTCAATTTCGGTAACCGCGGCAGATTCACCGCCAAACATCTCAGTGACGTCACTCATGCCGGGTAGGCTGGGTGACTTTTCTTCAACTTGAACGATGGCATTTGCTCTGTATACGGGAGTGGCTAACAAAGCATAACTTACGCCTAGCACCATAAACACGGCGGTGATGGTGGCGATGAGCACTTTAGATTCCCATAAGGTGCCAAACAAGGCCAGTAAATCAATTTCGTCATCTTGTTGTTGACGGCCACTTTGGATGGGGTTCTTATTGCTGTCTATCGAGGGGGTTTGGCTTGTCATATAATCCAGTACCGAATGCAGATAAATATTTTAAGTCTTGAGAAGATAATCGCGCACGAACCCTCTGGTAGGCGCAGTTTTTTCACTATCTATTACTAATAATGCCAACATGATTAGGTGAGCTTAATCGTGTTGGCATTATTGAATACATTAATTATTTTCAACATCGCCAATGGTATCCGTGGCGATGATGGAGGGAAGCAGCTGGCTCAAAAAACGGTTCCAGCGAGTAATGGGTGCAGGTGACACATACACCACATCACGGGCCTCCAAAGGGAATTTGTCTGCTAACATAAAGCCTACAGCAGAAGCGGCATTTAAGTTATAAATTGTTGCGTGATAAACAGGTAGGCCATCTTCGTCATGAGTGATGCCTGCGTTGCGCAAAACATATACGCCTCTTCCATCGGCACGGTTTTCATTAATACCATTGGATTCTGCTAGCGCTTCAGCCAGGCTGGTTCCGTTGCGTGACATGGTCAGACTTTGTGGCCTGTTCACCTCACCCAAGACAAACACCTTGTCGGCGTCATTGCGGAGCACATGAATTAAATCGCCGTCTTGTAACAAAATATTTTCTGACCAGCGACCATCTTCATACAGAGCCCGTAGAGAAACTGTATTAGCTACACCGTTACGAGTGAGTGTCACCGATCCCCAGGATGCGTTGTTGCTTAGCCCGCCTAATTGCTCAATGGCATCAACTAGGGTTAGCGGAGTAGCCGAAATGGGAAGTACGCCAGGTTGTGCTACAGAGCCGGTAACGTAAACCCTTTGGCTATTAAAAGAAGCGACACGCACGTCTATTTGCGGTTTTTTAATTACCGAACTTAAGCGGTTTTCTAACAGTGTTTTTACTTCATTGGTGGTTAAGCCGGCTACTGCAATATTGCCAGCATAGGGATAAAACACTGAGCCATCTGACTTAACCTCGTTACCGCCTTCTGCCGCAGTTCTAAATGAGCCAGCGGGAATGGTTAGCTCGGGGTGTTCCCACACCGTAATGGTCAATACGTCACCGGGACCAATGCGATACTCGTAAGCGCTCATGGCTTTTTGAAGCGCCAAATTGGGAGAGGCGCCAATGGGGGTGGATTGATTTAAATGATTTAAAACCGTGGCGTCAATGGTAATAAAGCTAGTATCAAGTGTCGCTGGGGTGTAGCTTTCGGGCGTGTCATCAAACCACCGCGAGTTCAGTGAATTCATATTGCTGCCAGGAACAAGTGTGCAGGCTGATGTACTAATGATCAGAAAACTAAAAGCGCTTGCTTTCAAAATATTCATGCAGGAAAATCCGTTGCTGCGATACTGGTTGTCTTAATCGCAAATGCGCTATATAAGACAAGAATTAAATTGGCTAAGTCAAATACTCGATACGACGACAATACTCCGCTCGCTATTGTATCGATAAATTCCCACTGTTTCTTTTTGCAGTTCACACTAATCCCTTAAAAGCGAAATTTGACAAATAAAGACGCATCCATACGCGGGGTGTAATCATAACGACCTTGCCTTCTTCACGCCAGCGCTGATTTTGTGCAGAAAGGCACAAACTAAGCCAATCAACATAATGCTGCTCAAAAAACATGACCAAAAGCACCCCATCCTCAGTTGCAGCAATGTCATCCCCGGCTCGATCGGGGATCCACATACCCCAGGCTCTGACTCAGCGTACAAATATAAAGCACTCGCTCCGCACACTTAGATACCCGACCCCAGTAATCCCATCCTCGACTCCTGCAATGTCACCCCGGCTCCACCTATGTCATCCCCGACCCCTGCAATGTCACCCCGACTCCAGTAATGTCATCCCCGGCTCGATCGGGGATCCACATACCCCGGGCTCTGACTCAACGTACAAATATAAAGCACTCACTCCGCGCACATTAGATACCCGACCCCAGCAATGCCATCCTCGACTCCTGCAATGTCACCCCGACTCCAGTAATGTCATCCCCGACTCGATCGGGGATCCACATACCCCAGACTCTGAATCAGCGTAGAAATATAAAGCACTCGCTCCGCGCACTTAGATACCCGACTCCAGCAATGCCATCCCCGACTCGATCGGGGATCCAAATACCGCCGCACTCAGAGCTTTACCATCAGCCCATTACGACCAGCCCTCTATATAATACAAAAAACTCACAAAAAAGTGAGGGAAAACAAAACAATGGCCTACAACTTGCTATTGCCTAGTGTGGGCTCAGTTAGCTTAAATGTTACTCAGGGTAACATTATCAGTATGGCGGCGGAGCGCAAGTAAAGGGAGTGAAAACCAACGCGTAAAAGCAAAAGTGTAGTAATTACATGGATTGACACTTGGATTTTGCGCTCATATGGCGCAGAATTGCGTGCTTGGATGCAGTAACAGAACAAATTTAGTGCAAAGCACAATATTGCAACTAAACTTTAATGCGCCTGATATATGATGGCTGGCTAGAGATGGTTTGTGAATAAAGTCTCTAAACTAGGATCAAATCGTCAAATTGATAGAAATACCAAGGAAAGTCGTCAAAGGATTGCCCTCTTTCTAAAATGAAGTACAACATTCCTAAGCGAGGGAGTTGCTGTGAGCACCGAGCGGTTAAGCGCGAGTAATACAATTCAGTCAGGCGGCTTTATTAAGCAGCACCATTCAATGTTGGTAGGCATGCATCAGGTAAGTGATGTGTTGCTGATCTGGGGCTTGCTGGCCTTGCTGGTAAATTTAGCTGGCCACGGCTGGGAGGTTTGCTACCAAGTCGCTGCGTTTGTCGGTTCCCTTAGTTATCATATTCTTGCCCATAAAAATGGCCTGTATTTTTCGTGGCGTGGTCAGTCTTTGCTCCATGAAGTGAAAACAGTTTTTACCACTTGGTTAATTGTGCTGGGCACCTTATTAACCTTTGAGTTTATTTTTGATTTAAATGAGTCTTTTGGCGGTGGTGTGATGGTGGCTTGGGCCTTGGCTGTCCCCGTTGGCATTAGCTTTTACCGTGTATCCGCGCGCATTGTATTACGAGAAATGCGCCGCACAGGGGTGAACACACGCAAAGTGGCTATCGTTGGCGCTAAAGAACCGGGGCTAACGTTGGCGAGAAGTATTCTGCAAAGCCCTTGGATGGGTATGGATATAGCGGGTTTTTATGATAATCGTGTCACGGTAGGTGGTAGACCTTTAGGCGGTGAAAAGCTTCAAGTCTTAGGGGATATTGAATTTTTAAAGGAGCAGGCTAGATCGGGTGAGTTTGATGATATTTATATTGCTCTACCCATGCGAGAAGAAGAAACCATAAAAGAACTGGTTGAGTTTCTGGCCAATAGTTCATGCTGCGTTCACATCGTACCCGATGTTTTTACCTTTAAAATGCTCAATGCACGCAGCCGTGAAATTGGCGGTTTGCCCGTAGTAAGCGTATACGATACCCCTTTTGATTCCTTTGATGCCGTTGTAAAGCGTGTGGAAGATGTTGTACTTAGCTCAATCATTTTATGTTTAATTGCAGTTCCGATGTTGTTTATTGCGGCGGCAGTAAAATTCACTTCTAAGGGTCCAGTTATCTTTAAGCAACGCCGTTACGGAATTAACGGCGAAGAAATCATGGTGTGGAAATTTCGTTCAATGACCACCTGTGATAACGGCAATGTGGTGGTGCAGGCGCAAAAGAATGATGCCCGTATTACCAAAGTTGGTACCTTTATTAGAAGAACCTCGCTTGATGAGCTCCCCCAGTTCATCAACGTACTGCAGGGCAAAATGAGTATTGTTGGCCCTCGCCCCCATGCGGTTGCTCATAATGAGCTATATCGCGATCAAATCAGTGGCTATATGCAGCGCCATTTAGTTAAGCCTGGTATTACAGGTTGGGCGCAAGTGAATGGCTGGCGCGGTGAGACGGATACTCTTCAAAAAATGCAAAAGCGGATTGAGTTTGATTTGTTTTATATACGAAATTGGTCTGTTTGGATGGATCTTAAAATTGTCTGCGCCACTGTTTTTAAAGGTTTTGTCGCCCCGCAAGCGTACTAAACCTTCGTGAATAAAGCCTTTTTGCACAAAGAAATCAAAAATATTTTTGCCTGCTAAGGATGTACTTAACTTGAAATCTATAAGCTAATACTGAGTTTTGGTTCTTATTGTGCCGTGGTGTTCCTTTGCTCAGGGGAGTGTTTTCTTATCCTATATTAGTTTTAAATGGTGGCTCGATACTGCCGATATAAATTATTTTACGGATTGGTATTTAATGAAAAAAATTTTCGCAGTCGCCTCCGGCGGTGGACATTGGAAGCAGCTCATGCTCCTTCGCCCGGCATTCGAAGGTCAGCAAACGCATTTTGTTACAACAATGGCGGGTCTGCCAAGCCAAGAAGAGGGGCTATCTTCGTACGCAATCATTCCCGATTGCAACAGAGATCGGCCAATTAAAGCACTTTTATGTGTGTTTGCTATTTTTTGGCAGCTTATTAAGATGCGGCCAGACGTAATTATTTCTACCGGCGCGTTACCCGGTGTAATAGCGCTAGCAATTGGGAAAAAACTTGGTATCAAAACGGTTTGGGTAGACAGCGTCGCTAACGCCGAGACCTTTTCCATGTCGGGCCTTAGGGCGAGGAAATATGCTGATTTGTGGTTGTCGCAATGGGAGCACGTTGCTGAGGCCGCAGGTGCTCAATACATGGGGTCTGTCCTATGATATTTGTAACAGTTGGCACGCAGCTTGGATTTCCGCGATTAATTCAGATGGTCGACGAATTGGCTGAACAGCTTGGGCTTGGAGTGGTGGCGCAAATAGGGAATACAACTTATGTTCCCCAGAATGTTGAATATCACCCATCCATGACGCCTGAAGTTTACGATGCATGTTTTGAGAAGGCAGATTTAATCATTGGCCACGCAGGGATTGGTACAATCCTGGCGGCGAAAAAAATGAAGAAGCCACTAATTATCCTTCCTAGATTGGCCATCATGGGTGAACACAGGAACGACCATCAGCTTGCAACTGCGGATGCTGTTAATGGAGTTGTTGGAGTTTATCGTGTTTCAGATAAGGAGCAAATGTTGCTGTTGCTGAAAAGACGGACGGAATTGTTGCCTGCAGGCGAAAATGCTTCCGTCAGTCGGGATATGCTTATTGACAGTTTGCGGGCGTTCTTTGTAGCTTGTTAAACCGTCCAATTTTTGTCTGGATAAATAGAGGGCTTACGCGCAGTGGTGTTCAGTGTTGTGATCTCGTTTTTTTGCGAGTATGAACGCATTTAAATTCCACATTTTTATGATCGAAATTCCAAGTTGCGGAGTGAAATTTGTTTGTTAGTTCTGGGGCTAGTACGCCAACACACTTGGAACAGAGAAATAGATAATGTTGATAGTGCAATCGGTGCAGTTCAGGCTAAATTTGTATTGGTTGTTGTGTCTTGGCTGTATTTGTGTCGTAGGGTTTGGCTGGTTAGCGTCCCTGCACCGGTATAGGTCTTGAAGGAATGAACGATGGAATATGCTTTAATATTACTGCAATGCTTTTTGTTAGTGTACATGGTAAAGAAATTATTTAAAAAAAATCCTTTTTCCTTTTTCCTTTTCGCGGTGGCTTATCATCTTGTTTTTTTGGTTCTAAGTTTACTTATAACTATTAATTCTAATCTTTTGGTACGGGATAAATTAAAAATCGTTGATGTAGAAGCGTTTTCTCTATATACGTTCATGTTTACTTGTTGTTTGTGTGCGTTCTATTATGTTCGCAAAAAATTGAGGGTTGAACAGTTTAATTACTCGGCGCTGAATGATGTGCCTAGAGTGAATCGGCTGTTTGTTTATTTGCTTTTTTGGGCAAGCGGGATCTCGATTTTGGCGTATGGAGCTAGTACGGGGTTCGGATCCTCGATGGGTGATTATGAGGCCCGATATGAACAAACAAGGGGTTTAGGGGCGCTTTATTTGTTTATGCCATTCTTTGTGCCATATTTTTTTTGGAAAATATGGGCTAGTGCAAAGACCTCTGCATTTTGGTTTTACTCAGCTTCTTTTGTCGGCTTTGGGTTGCTTGTTTTTTTGTTTACAGTGGGGCTTCGGTTTTATTTCTTGTTGTCAATCGTATGTGTGACTTTAACTATGTACCACACGGGAAGAATTAAATTTAGAACAATGCTTGCACTAATTTGTCTGTTCCCATTTGTAGTTGGCGGTTTGGCTATGATGAGATATGGTTACTCTGAAAACTCATCAGGATTTGCGTTCATACCCCAATTACTATTGTTTCTCCAGGGCGATATTTTCCCAGTTGATGCGTTTTATAATATTTATGAGCATTGTTCTAGTGCTGGAGGTGTGGTCCAGTGCCCAGGTACGATATTGCTCGAAAATCAATTGTTAAGAATGGTGCCAAGAGTGCTCTGGGAGGAGAAGCCTGACATTATGTTGTCTGGTTCAGCATATTACACCCAATTTGTTGTCGGTAGCCTAAGAGAGCTTACGCTGTCACCGACAATATTTGGTGAGGGTATTCTGGTTTCTGCGAGTTCTGCGGGTATTTTGATATACTATCTTGCAGCAATTTCGGTGTTAGTTGCGATTGATTTCGGTATATTTAGGTATCCTACATTTGCAATTGTATTGTCTGGATTCTTTCCGAAAGTGTTTGATTGGCATAGAGGAGGGTTCTCTCTTTTTTTATACTGGCTGATTACAGTTTTTGTGGTTTTTTGTCTTTTTTATGCTCTCTCTCGTTTGATAGATATAGGTCTTCGCGATTCGGTGTCGACGATAAGAAATCATAGTAGGAGGTGATGGTTCTCCAGCTAATATGGCTAGACGTAGTGAAGCTGGATATTGGTTAGGGGTGGGCGTAATGCTTGTTAGAATGCTTTCAATTATTATTTTCACCATGGTCTTATATTTTTGTTATCTATGGGGTTGCCAGCCGACAGAAAAGAGGGAGGAGCCTTTTTCCTATTCAATCATTCAGCGCCAAGACGTAGAAGGTGCAGATTTTGATTATCGTTTTAATTGGAAAAAAAGCGATATGAATGATAGTAGATCTAGTAAGGGGGCGGAAATTCTGTATAGCCCCCATAAAAGGCAGCTTGCACAGTGGGTTACTTTTCGTTTTAGAGTTCTTGGGCAATATTTCGTTAATGATTCAGCTCCCACTATCATAGCGCAGTATCATGCTATGCCGGATAAAAAACTAGGGGAAAAGCCAAGAAACCCCATTTCGTCACTGGTAATCGAAAGTGGTGAATTATACTTTATTTTTCGTGAGAGCAAAGAGGTGGTAACGCCTGGTAAACCAGGTGCGTGGGAATTTAGCTCGGTCACAAAATGGAGGTTGGGGCAGGTCAAATATGGCGAATGGAATATAATTATTCTCCGTCAAGTTATCAATCCACTATTACTAACCGGCGACGTTTATATTAAGTTTAATACCATGGAAATCTCTAAGCAGTCAGTGCCTATTGGCTATAATGATGTTTCACCTCCTTTTTTTAAATTTGGTATTTATTGTCCAGACGGCTCGGATTATTCAGAGAAACATGTGGATTTTTCGAATGTCTTTATTTTTAGCGCTGAGCAAGGAGAAGATATTGGTGAGGTGATTTCTACTGTTGTCAAATAGTTGTGGCTGGCAAAGTGTGTTAAAGGTGTGCGTTAAGTTGATCGGTTCCGAGGATGAATTCGATTAGATTTTGAATTGCTCTGGATAAGATGTGATTTTAGTTAATGATGTAGAGGTGCTTAGGTTCCGTCAGGCGTCATAAATCATAAGTACATTGTTCTGTGTTGTTGGGGGAGGTGAGTAAAATGGTGTTTCCAAATTTGTTTATTGCTGGGGTTCCTAAGGCGGCCACCACGTCATTATCTGATGTCCTTCGGTTGGGTAGTGAATTTTATGTTCCGAAAGAAAAAGAGCCACACTATTTTGCTTTTCCGAATGTCTCTCCGCAATTCTCGGGTCCAGCAGATAACGAAATTTTTAGAAGTATGATTGTGCATCAGAGGCACGAATATACCAAATTATATGACGGTGTTGGTTGTAAGTGGCGTGTTGATGCATCGACTATGTATTTGTATTTAGGAGGGGCTATAGCTGAAATTTTAAAGGAAGTTCCGGATGCGAAATTTATTTTGCTCTTTCGGGATCCGGCGGAGCGGGCTTTTTCTGCATATCAGCATATGCGTCGAGACGCAAGGGAGCCGCTGGATTCTTTTCGGGATGCCTTGTGTAGTGAATCACGTCGAATAAGTGAGGGTTGGAGTCCAATATGGCATTATCTGGCAGCTAGCTGCTATGGGCATCAGCTTAAGGCTTTTAAGGAGCTTGTTCCAGAAGGGAATTATCTGATTTTGCATCAAGAATGGATGTATAGTCAGCCAAATTTATTCTCAAAGAAAATCAGTGATTTTCTTTGTCTTAATTTTGATATGGATTTACTGAGAGGTAAAAAAAGTAATGTGTCAGGGGAGCCTAAGAGTAAATTTATTGGAAGAATTCTTAGTCGGCCTGGTGGTATGAAGACATTTGCTAAAATGGTATTGGGGGATGATTTTTCTAGATTTTTGAAAGAAAAGGCTCGATCTTATAACTTCAGGGAGAAGCTAGTGCTTGATGATGGTTTGCGTGAAAAGATATACGGAGAATTAGATCATGATATGAAGATTTTTTTATCAATGGTAGATCACGAGTATCTTCCGAGTTGGACTAGTAGGTTCTTGGTATGAGCGAAAAAATAAAAATATTGCTCATCACTAATATGTATCCGAGTGCGGCGCAGCCATCACTTGGTACATTTGTACAAAACTGCGCTGAAGGGCTTGAGGAAAGTGGAGCAGATGTAACTGTATTATCTCTAAATCGAGGGTCGCGATATATTATTTTAAATTATCTCATTTTTTTTTATAGAGTGTTAAATTTAGGCCTTAAAGGCCGGTGGGATTTTTTTTATTTCCATTACATCTCGCTTTCTGGGGTTCCGGTTATTCTATTAAAATTGTTCCGGCCAGGTATTAAGATCGTCGGCAATATTCATGGCAGCGACATAGCTGATGAGCTGGGTGTTAGTAGAAGATTTTCTAAATTACGCCTATGGATATCCAAAATAGCCTGCCGAATTTCAGATTTCATTGTTGTCCCATCTGAATATTACAAAAATGTAGCGGAGGAATTTATTTGCCCAACACAAAAAGATTTTTTTGTGTCTCCATCGGGAGGTTTGCCAGATTTCTTTTTTGATAGCGAAGATCGGTGTATGCCTGAAATTCCGACTATATTATTTGTGGGAAGGTTGGTTCCAGGGAAAGGCGTTTCAGACTTTCTGGCTGCTGTCGAGGCTGTCTTGCTCGTGAGGAAGGGGAGGGTTCGAGTTATAATTGTTGGCGATGGGCCTCAGAAATTTGAAGTAGAATCGTTTTCAAAAAGGCATGCTGAGCTCGTTGAGCTTAGTCATATACTATCTGTGTCGCAACGAGATTTGGTAGCGCTATATCGAGAATCGACAGTGTTTGTATTTCCGTCTTTAAGAGAGGCGGAGAGCCTTGGTTTGGTTGTTGTTGAGGCGTTAGCATCTGGCACGCCGGTAATTGCTTACAAAAATGGAGCCCTTGAGGAGGTTCTGTCGCATGGGAAAACCGGATATTTAGTTGCGAAGTCGGATTCGAAGTTGCTTGGTGATATTTTGCTTCGAGTGATGGAGATGGATGAGTGCATGTGGCTGTGTATGTCTGCGGAAGCTAAATCAAGCTCTACAAGGTTTAAAAATAATATTGTTAGTAATGCGTTGTTTGATCGATTTAAGTCGGAATTAGTGAAATGAATTTTAATTCAAAAAGCTATGTATGAATAGCCCCTCAAAACTTTAGACCACTCCCTTATTAAATTTGGTGTTGGTTTAATGCTGCTTTAAACGGGTTTTCTCCACCAGTTAATATTTGCGTGTTAGAATTCACCTAAGAATTAGCCCTTTTTATAGGTCAGTTAGATGGATGTAACAGTTTTTGGTATTGGTTATGTGGGCCTTGTGCAGGCGGCAGTTTTGGCCGAGGTTGGGCACGAGGTGGTTTGCGTAGACATTAATGCCGAGCGGGTCGAGAGCCTTAAGAAAGGCATTATTCCGATTTACGAGCCAGGCTTGACGCCATTGGTACAGCGCAATTACGAGGCTGGCCGCCTGCAATTTACTACCGATGCTGAATTTGGGGTAAAACACGGCAAAATCCAGTTTATTGCGGTGGGCACCCCGCCAGACGAAGACGGCTCTGCGGATTTGCAATATGTCTTGGCGGTGGCAAAAACCATCGCCACCTATATGGAAACTCCCAAGGTTGTCGTCGATAAGTCGACCGTGCCGGTAGGCACCGCAGACAAAGTCGCCGAGTGCATTGCCGCAATATTAAAAGCGCGCGGCGTGAGCTTAGATTTTGACGTGGTCTCTAACCCAGAATTCTTGAAAGAAGGCGCAGCGGTTGCAGACTGCCAACGCCCAGATCGTATAGTGATCGGCACCGACAGCGCCGTTGCAGAAAATAAAATGCGCGAGCTCTATGCCCCCTTTAATCGCAACCATGAAAAATTAATTGTCATGGACGTGCGCTCGGCAGAGCTGACCAAATACGCCGCCAACTGCATGCTGGCAACCAAAATTAGCTTTATGAATGAAATGGCCAACCTGGCTGAAAAACTCGGCGCCGACATCGAAAAAGTGCGGCTGGGCATAGGCTCAGATCCGCGCATTGGCTACCACTTTATCTATCCCGGCTGCGGCTACGGCGGCTCCTGTTTTCCTAAAGACGTACAGGCATTGGTCAGAACGGCGGAAAAAGTCGGCTACACCCCAGAACTACTGCGCTCTGTCGAGGCGGTGAACGGTCGCCAAAAAGAGAAATTATTTAACCATCTTCAGTCTTATTTTAACGGCGACTTGGCTGGCAAGCGCATTGCCCTGTGGGGGCTGTCCTTTAAACCAAATACCGACGATATGCGCGACGCATCCAGCCGAGTACTCATGGAAAACCTCTGGGCTGCCGGCGCGATAGTACAGGCATACGACCCCGAAGCTATGAACGAAACCCAGCGCATATACGGTACCCGATCAGACTTAAACCTAATGGGTACCAAAGAATCGGCCCTAAACGGCGCCGACGCCCTCGCGGTTTGCACTGAATGGAACGCTTTTAAAGCCCCGGACTTTGATCTAATAAAAGAAACGCTAAATCACGCCGTGATATTCGATGGCCGCAACTTATACGACCCCGCCATACTAGAAGCACAAGGTATAGCCTACTACGGCATTGGCCGTGGGCGAAGTTATAACGATTGAATTAGGCTTAGAAATGATGCTTTATCGATTTCGTGGAATGATAGCTAATGTCGATACTCGTGAGTTATTGGTGCACGGGGGAATTGCATTCTTGGTCCGTATTCTTGGAGCATTAGCAGCATTTTCTGCGACCTTTTTTATTGCACGACAGTTGGGGGCGGAGGAGTCGGGATACTATTTCCTTACTTATTCTATTGTGGCTGTGTTAGCAGCATTATCTCGAGGCGGGTTAGATAATACTGTAGTGAGATTTATTGCTGCTGACACTAAACAGGCACTAGCAGTTTACAATAAGTCGATTTTATTTGGATCAGCCTTAAGTGTTTCCATTGCTATCTTTTTTTATTTGTTAGCAGATTATCTCGCAAATAATGTGTTATCTAAACCTGCGTTAGCACCAGTATTTAGAAGTATATCTTTGGGTATTCCGGGCTTGGCGCTGTTAACACTTGGAGCAAATGCCTTACAAGGTTTACGCCTCGTCTCGTGGTCTATTTTCGTTTTAAATATTGCTATTAACTGTTGCTTGGTTGGGGGGGCTTATTATTTCAAAATTTTTCAGGCTCAACAATTAGCTCTTGTTTTTTCTGTCGGGAGTATATTAATAGCAATATCAGGCGGAGTCTTGTTTTATTGGAAGGTGCCAAGGTCAGAAAAATTAGGTATTTCTTGGAGTATAATATTTACTAGCTGCCTTCCGTTATGGTTGGTTGTTGTTATGGGGCAATTAGTTCAGTGGTCTGGTCAGTTTTTTGCGGGCGCTTACCTTAGTCCTGATTTGGTTGCACAGCTCGCGGTTGCGCAGCGTACAGCAATGCTAACGAGCTTTGTTCTTATAGCGATTAATCTCGTTGTCGCTCCCCGATTTTCTGCTTTATATAAAACAGGTGCAATGGGGGAATTGTCTTCTTTAGCTAAAAAGTCGGTGGTACTTACTAGTGTAATAGCATTTCCTATTTTAATCGTAATGCTGTTTTTTCCAACGCTGTTTATGGGATTATTTGGTGTCGAATTTGAGCAAGGTGCGTCGTTATTACGGATACTCGTAATTGGGCAATTCGTTAACGTTATTACTGGTTCCGTTGGTTTTTTGTTAATTATGACGGGACATGAGCGGGATCTTCGAAGTATTACGTTGGTATCGGGTACGACTGCGTTGATATTGGCGTGGGTTATGACCGCTAACTTTGGCGTGTTTGGTGCTGCGATTGGCACTGCGATTGCCGTAGCGACTCAGAATTTGCTCGCGGTCTATTTTGTGAAAAAACGCTTGGGTTTTAATACATTGGCAGTTTGGCGTTAAATAGACGTTTCATAATAATAGATTAAGTAGTGGTGCTTGAATGAATATAGTTATTATGGCCGGTGGCAGCGGCAGCCGTTTATGGCCGTCTAGCCGAGGGTTATTCCCCAAGCAATTTTTATCTATTGCCGGTGAAGACTCCATGCTGCAAGCCACCCTTGCTCGCGTTGAGGGTTTAAGCGCTAGCGCGTCGGTTATTTGCAATGAAGAGCATCGCTTTGTGGTGGCGCAGCAGGCGCAAGAGTTCGGTGCAGCATTAACGTCTATTATTTTAGAACCCGTTGGCCGTAATACCGCGCCGGCTATTGCGCTGGCTGCGTTTGAAGCGCTGGACTCTTCTGATGGTGCTGCGCCATTGCTTTTGGTGATGGCGGCGGATCATGTGATTGACGATGTGGCCGCATTTCATGCTGCGGTTGAGGTTGCAAAGGCGCAAGCTGAGTCTGGTCAGGTGGTGACCTTTGGGATTGTGCCCGAGTCGGCTCACACCGGTTACGGGTATATTCAGCGTGGCGTTGAGAGTGGTAATGGCGCTTACGCGGTGTCTCGGTTTGTTGAGAAGCCGGATGCAGAGACTGCGCAATCTTATATAGATGACGGCGGCTATTACTGGAATAGCGGCATGTTTTTAGTGGCGGCTGATGTGTATTTGAATGAGCTAAAAGCTTTTAGGCCAGATATTTATTCTGCCTGCGAAAAGGCATATTTGGGCAAAACCCGTGATGTTGATTTTTTACGGGTAGATGCGCAAGCATTTAAAACTTGCCCTGATGAGTCGATAGATTACGCGGTGATGGAAAAAACTGATAAGGCTGTGGTTGTGCCTTTGTCGGCGGGTTGGAGTGACGTGGGCGCGTGGTCTTCTTTGTGGGAGATTGGTGATCAAGATGCTGCTGGCAATGTAAGTAGCGGTGATGTGCTGAGTCATAATACATCTAACTCTTATATTAGAGCCGAGCATCGTTTAGTGGCGACGGTGGGTTTGGATAATATTGTCGTTGTCGAGACGAATGATGCGGTGTTGGTTGCGGCTAAAGATCAAGTTCAAGACGTTAAGAAAATTGTTGAGTCATTAAAAGCGCAAGACCGTAGCGAGGTGAGTCAGCACCGTCACGTTTACCGGCCTTGGGGTGTTTATGATTCTATTGATAACGGTGAGCGGTATCAGGTTAAGCGTATTACGGTAAAGCCGGGTGCTAAGTTATCGGTGCAAATGCATCATCACCGAGCTGAACATTGGATTGTTGTGTCTGGTATTGCAAAAGTGACTAATGGTGATAAAGAGTTGATGTTGACGGAGAATCAGTCGACGTATATTCCGGTTGGTGTTGTTCATGCCTTGGAGAATCCTGGTGTTATTCCGCTTGAGTTGATTGAAGTTCAGTCGGGTTCTTACTTGGGTGAAGATGATATTGTGCGTTTTGAAGATCGGTATGGGCGTGCCCCTAAGGCTTGAGGTTTGTGGATCCCCAATCGAGTTGGGGATGACGAACTGCTCGTTGAAGATGACGAACTGCTCGTTGAAGATGACGAATTGGTCGTTGAGTGTGACGGTAGGGTAGTTGGGATGGCGGGTTGGATGGTGGCCTGAGTATGTCCCTCTGTTGTCATACCCGACTCCGATTGGGTGTTCATGTGAGCGTAGCGAATGCACTTGGTAGTAGCGAAGTGCGGTGCGGGGCAGATTCTGAGGTAGGTGGATCCCCAATCAAGTTGGGGATGACGGGTCGGGTTGTTGGGGATGGCGGTAAGGTAGTTGAGATGGCGGGTTGGATGGTGGCCGGAGTATGTCTCTCTGTTGTCATACCCGACTCTGATCGGGTATCCAGATGAGCGCAGCGAATGCACTTGGTATTAGTGAAGTGTGGTGCGGGGAAGATTCCGAGGTAGATGGATCCCCAATCGAGTTGGGGATGACGGTAGGGTCGTTGGGGATGATGGTAGGGTAGTTGGGGATGACGGGCCGGGTCGTTGGGGATGACCTATAAGAAACCACGTCATACCCGACTCCGATCGGGTATCCATGTGAGTGGTTGCGAATGCATTTAATCTACTCAAGCCATTAGGCAAAAAAATAGGTATTATGGTGTTTTTTCCTGCGCGGTCTTTACTGCGCCAAAATCGTGTAGATGAAAATGGATTTTAGAACGGTAATTACGGCAACATTGATAACTTGGCTTTTCGTTTTTTCGGCGCAGTTGCGTGCTTCGCCTTGGATGGAGGTGGGGGACTCGCAGCTTCGACACCACATCACGGTGTTGGCTGATGCAGGTATTATTACGGTACCTATCAACACGTGGCCGTTGATGTGGTCTGGTGTTATTAATGATGTTAAGCGGGGTGAGCGTCGTCGTAATTTAACTGCGGGTCAGCAGCGTTCTCTTAGCTATGTTCGTAACGCATTTATACAACACACTAAGCCAAGCCGAACTTCAGTTTCATTGTCTGTCTCCGAGCGTCCCAATCAACTAAGAGGCTTTAATAGCGTGCCTCGTGAGGAGGCTGAATTAAGCCTTAGTTATGCCGCTATTCATGGCGGGACAGCGTATAAGTTACAAACGACGTATACCGGTGACCCTGCAGATGGCGAGAATGTTCGCTTTGACGGTAGTTATGCTGCGTTATTATTTGGTAACTGGGCTGCGGCGGCGGGCGCTATAGATCGCTGGTGGGGGCCAAGTCGTCAAAATGCCTTAGTATTGTCGAATAATGCTCGGCCTGTTCCCGGCATATTTTTGCAGCGTAATAATAGCCTTCCTTTTGAAAGCCCTTTATTAAGCTGGTTGGGACCATGGAATTTGGTGATGTTTGCAGGGCAGTTAGAGAGTGATCGTGAAATAAGCCATGCAAAATTATTGGGCGCTAGGATGTCGTTTCGGCCTGCAAGCTGGTTAGAGTTGGGTGGGTCAAGAGCGGCGCAATGGGGTGGGGATGGTCGTCCAGAGGATTCTAGTAGTTTTGTCGATATGGTCACCGGTAACGATAACAACGGTGATAATGGTATAAACAGTAACAACGAACCTAGTAATCAGATTGCCGGCATAGATTGGCGTGCGACTGCTTCTGGTAATCAAATAAGCGTTGAGCATTACGGTGAGTTAGTTGGTGAGGATAATGCAGGCGTGATGCCGTCTCGCTTAATCGCCACGTTTGGCTTGGGTGCTCAAATGCCGATTGCTAGTAATGATGTTCGTGTTTATCTTGAGTTCACTGACACATTAACACGGCGTTTTTATAAGTCTGGGCAAATAAATTATGCATATGAGCATGGGACTTATAAATCTGGTTATCGTTACAAAGACCGGAATATGGCGGCAACAATTGATAATGACTCCAAATCTACCAGTCTTGGTGTTGAGGTTTTCACTGAAACAGGTGCGACATGGCAAGTGGTGTTATCTAAACTGAACTTTAATAGTGACGGTACGAATAAGGCAACTGGTGTAACACCATTGGCTTGGCGAACAGGTGATGGTTGGCAGGGTAAACTTAACTATCTTGAAAACTGGCGTGACTGGAGTTTCAGCTATGGACTTTATTACCAGGGTGGTGACTTTGAGTTGCGCAATATGGGTAAAGACACTGCTGGCGCTGAATTTAGTGTTACTCTTGGGTTTTAAGCAGCTTGGTATTGATAACCGCAATTATTGCCCTGTATGACAATATAAATCTATTTGATCGTTAGTTTTCTGGACGCCGTTATGCGGGGCTTCTATTTTCAATTGTTTTGTTTTAGTTCTATTAAACACTCTTTTTTACGATTTCTTCTTGGATTAAAGTCCCGGGCGGTCTTTTTAGCGTGCTAGAATTTAATATAGTTAATATTTTTATTTAGGGTAAGCGAATGAAAGTCACGGTATTCGGTATTGGTTATGTCGGGTTGGTGCAGGCGGCGGTGCTTGCTGAAGTTGGGCATGAAGTGGTGTGTGTGGATGTTAATGCCGAGCGTGTAGAAAACTTAAAGCAAGGTGACATTCCAATATATGAGCCTGGGTTAACGCCGTTGGTGCAGAGTAATTATGAGGCTGGCCGTTTGCAGTTTACTACGGATGCCGCTTTTGGTGTTAAACACGGTAAGGTCCAGTTTATTGCCGTGGGTACACCGCCAGATGAAGATGGATCTGCAGATTTACAATATGTGTTAGCCGTGGCGAAGACCGTTGCGACGTATATGGAGTCGGCAAAAATTATTGTCGATAAATCGACTGTGCCTGTGGGCACGGCAGATAAAGTGGCGGCGTGTGTGGCTGAGGTGTTGGCTGAGCGCGGTGTGGATGTCGGTTTTGATGTAGTGTCTAATCCTGAGTTTTTAAAGGAGGGGGCGGCGGTTGCAGATTGTCAGCGGCCAGATCGAATTGTAATTGGAACCGATAATCCTGCTGTCGAAAATACCATGCGGGAGTTGTATGCGCCCTTTAACCGCAACCATGAAAAATTAATTGTGATGGATGTACGTTCTGCTGAACTGACCAAGTACGCAGCTAATTGTATGCTGGCGACTAAAATTAGTTTTATGAATGAGATTTCTAATTTGGCTGAAAAGTTGGGTGCGGATATCGAAAAAGTACGGCAGGGTATTGGTTCAGACCCGCGTATTGGTTATCACTTTATTTATCCGGGCTGTGGCTACGGCGGGTCTTGTTTCCCCAAAGATGTGCAGGCCTTGGTACGTACGGCTGAAAAAGTAGGGTATACGCCGGAATTACTGAAGTCAGTTGAGGCGGTCAATAGTCGTCAAAAAGAAAAATTGTTTACCCATGTTGAGGCATATTTTAAGGGTGATCTACAAGGTAAACGAATTGCGCTGTGGGGCTTGTCGTTTAAACCGAACACCGATGATATGCGTGATGCGTCTAGTCGTGTGCTTATGGAAAAATTGTGGGCAGCGGGTGCGTCGGTACAAGCTTATGACCCCGAGGCCATGAATGAAACTCAGCGTATATATGGCACGCGGCCAGATTTGAGTTTAATGGGAACAAAAGAGTCGGCCTTAAATGGCGCGGATGCTTTGGTGGTATGTACAGAATGGAATGCGTTTAAAGCGCCGGATTTTGAGTTAATAAAAGAAGCACTTAGTCACCCAGTTATATTTGATGGACGCAATTTGTATGACCCTGTTTTATTAGAGGAACAAGGCATTGCTTATTACGGTATTGGGCGTGGACGGAGTGTGCAGAGCTTTTCATAATGTCAGTCCCAGTCTTAATCATGTCATGCCCGACCCTGATCGGGTATCCATGTGAGCGGAGCGAATGCACTTGGTATTAGCAGGGTTCTGCGCGAAGCATATTCCGAGGTAGATGGATCCCCAATCGAGTTGGGGATGACGGTAGGGTCGTTGGGAGTGACTGTAGGGTTTTTCGGGATGGCTGTTGGATCTTTGGGGATGACGATGGGTTTGAATTGGGGTGGTGGAGAGACCGTCATACCCGACCCCGACCCCGACCCCGACCCCGAGCGGGTATCCGTGTGAGCGGAGCGAATGCATTTACTTGTATCTAAGTGCGACGCGAACTAGGTGCCGAGGCCTGTGGATGATATTTTTAAGTTTGCGGTGCTATGGGATGGCCGTGTTTAGGGATAGTCGATTAAACGTTGATATTGGCATTTTGTATTTCTCGATATGAGCTTAATGTTACATAGTGAGCTTAATCGTTATGGTTATTAAGATTTGAGGGTGATTTATAATTTGCAATTCTTCAGCTCAGCGTTAAACTTAATCTTGCTCAGGATGAGCACTTGGCAGGGACGCTGACCAAGGAACGGTTATGCACAAAGGATTAGTGCACTAGAATTGAACTCTCGGCGTTCCTGCCTCCTTTTTATTTTGGGTATTCCACCTGTGTTTTTCTATGGTTGTTGATAGCATTTTTATGTTGCTTCGACACTAAAGTAATAATCTAAACCCTACTCACTGTGTAACTTATTAAAGTACCTGGTCGTTGTATTTGTGGGCCTAGCGTTCGATTGGATATTCACTTGAGTATAAAGCGAATGCATATACATGTATCGTCGTGCTGCGTGGATTTAACCTCCGAGGTTTGTGGATCCCCAATCAAGTTGGGGATGACGGTTGGGTAGTTGGGGGGTGACTGTACGATCGTTGAGGATGACGGCTGGGTAGTTGGGGTGGCGGGTTGGATAGTGGCCGGAGTATGTCCCGTTGTTGTCATACCCGACTCCGATCGGGTATCCAGGTGAGCGCAGCAAATGCATTTAGTAGTAGCAGAGTTCGGCGCGGAGCAGATTCCGAGGTAGGTGGATCCTCAATTGAGTTGAGGGTGACCTAAAAATTCACGTCATACCCGACTCTGTTCGGGTATCTAGGTGACTAGGTGAGCGCAGCGAATGCACTTGGTAGTAGCAGAGTTCGGCGCGGAGCAGGTTTTGAGGTAAGTGGATCCCCAATCGAGTTGAGGATGACCTAAAAATTCACGTCATACCCGACTCCGATCGGGTATCTAGGTGAGCGCAGCGAATGCGCTTTAGTTAATACGTTGAGTCAAAACTCATGGCCTATGGATCCCCAATCGAATTGGGGATTGGATGCGGTTGTTGAGCTTGAGTGGTGAGGCGGTAGAGTGGGTCAGATAGTGATTGTTCGTTAGGGCTGGCGATGCTAATGCGTTGGCGAAAGTTTACGATATTGCGTAAGACTTGTTGAGAGTAGCACAGTTTTCATATGATAATTTCGGGAGCCTTTATGCTTCTCAAGTGAGTATACGATGGTGATCGAAAGATTTGTAAAGATTATAACCTCGCCGTTTATACGCTAGGATACATGTTTTGAGTTGTAGGTTTAGCACATGCAAACAATTCTAGTTACGGGTGGCGCGGGTTATATTGGCAGCCATACGGTCGTGGAGCTACAGGCAGCGGGTTATGATGTTGTTATTGTTGATAACCTAGTAAATAGTAATCCAGCGGTTCTTAATCGTATTCATCAAATTTCTGGTAAAGCTCCTCTTTTTGTTCAAGCCGATGTGCGTGATGCTGATGCCTTGGCAGCAGTATTTGCAAAGTATGACATTGATGCCGTGATTCATTTTGCTGGTTTAAAAGCCGTTGGTGAGAGTGTCGAAAAACCCTTGCAGTATTATGACAATAATGTGCGTGGCACTATGGTTTTGTGCCAAGCAATGGCTGAGGCAGGTGTGTTTAAGTTGGTTTTTAGTTCATCTGCTACGGTGTACGGCCCCGATGCGCCGGTGCCTTATGAAGAGTCTATGCCCTTGGGGCAGCCTTCTAGTCCATACGGTGCATCTAAGGCAATGGTAGAGCGCGTCCTTGCTGATTTGTGTGTGTCTGATTCACGCTGGTCAGTGGTTGCATTGCGGTATTTTAACCCTATTGGCGCGCATGTCTCTGGCTTAATTGGTGAGGATCCTTTGGGGCTTCCGAATAATCTCATGCCGTTTATTAGTCGGGTTGCCGTGGGTAAGTTGGCTGAGTTGTCGGTCTTTGGTGATGATTACAATACGCCAGATGGCACATGTCTGCGGGATTATTTGCATGTTGTCGATTTGGCGGTTGGGCATTGCCGGTCTTTGCAGTCCTTAGATAAAGTGGGCTTGCATGCGTTTAATTTGGGCACCGGTAATGGGGTGTCTGTGTTGGATATGGTTAAGGCGTTTGAATCTGTTACCGGCCAAAAAGTGCCGTATAAAATAGCACCGCGTCGTCATGGTGATTTACCTGCATTTTGGGCAAATGCAGATAAAGCAAAGCGAGAATTAAGCTGGGTGGCAGGAAGTAGCCTTGAGAAAATGATGGCAGATACGTGGCGTTGGCAGAGTAATAACCCTGACGGGTATGGTGGCTGAGGGCTGTTTGTAATTGTTCATACCCGACCCCGATCGGGTATCCAGGTGAGCGCAGCGAATGCGCTTTAGTTGGTGCGTTGAGTCAAAGCTTGGGGCCTGTGGATCCCCAATCGAGTTGGGTATGACGTTATTACTATAACTTACTCAAGCTTTTATCTTTTTCCAGTTGGTAGCTTTGCATATCTTCTGCTAAGGCTAAGTTGCCTTGGTAGTCTTGTCTTGCTTCGTCATATAAGTCCTTTACTGTATGTTCTTTTGCGCCTTTGTCCATACGGTAGCGTTGGCTAAAGTGGGTGAGTATTAAGTGTTTTAGCTCTGCTTTCTCTGCTGTTTTTGCCACCATGGCGGCGGTGCTGTGCATGTATTGTGGACCCACTCGTGCGAGTACATCTTCTGTAAAGGTTGCTTCATGAATTAATAAATCACTTTGCTTTAGCGCCTTTAGCAGTAGCTCAGGTTTGTCATTGTCACCGCCAATAACAGCACTGCGAGGTGTCCACCCAGCAGTGCGCACTTGTTCGGCTTTGATGCGTGTTCCGTTTTCAAGTGAGACATCATTGCCTTGTTGTAGCTCGTGCCAAAGTGGGCCTCTTGGTACACCAAGTTCAGTTAGTTTGTTTTCATTTATATGGTATGGCGGTATTTCAGTTGCGTGATAGGCAAAGCAAGGCACTCTGTGAGACATGGCTACTGCATTGACAGAAATGTGCTCGTCACGATAGTGAAAATCGTCTTGGTCTGAGCGTACAAAGTTAAGGGGAAAGCGTAGATTGTGAACATCGGTTAAGGCAAACGTGTTTCGTACATATTGTTCAATGCCGTCTGGTGCGCAGACAGTAAGCGGGGCTTTGCGGCCACTCATATTGGCGCTAGCAATAAGGCCGGGGAGACCGTAGCAGTGGTCACCGTGTACGTGGGTGATAAAGATGGTTTTGAGCTTGGCAGAGGAGTAACGGCATTTTAATAAGCGGTGCTGGGTTCCTTCGCCACAGTCGAATAAATACCATTCCTTCTGGTCGTCCATTGCCATCGCCAGTGCGGTGACATTGCGGCTGGCGGTGGGCGTGCCCGCACTGGTGCCTAAAAAAGTAAAGCGCATAAAAAGAGTCTGTGCCTCAATAATCAAAGTCTGTATTCATATTGTGGTCTATTTTGCCAAGGTTTTCCTCTTTTGTGATGGTATGCATTCGCTTGGTTTTATTAAGTGTGCTGCGCCGTTCGGATGAGGCGAAAGGATCTGCAATATATTATTGTCTGTCGATCATAGTTTGCGACCCTGTGACATGGGCAAGCTAAAAATAATAACGATCGAGAAGGATTTGGCCATGAAATTCGCCTATCACCATAGTATGTGTCCCACTGAGCAGTATTTACCACTGACGTTAGAAGCCGAGCGCTTAGGTTTTGACACTATTACCATGCCGGATAGCATTTGTTATCCCAAAGAAGGTAGCTCTAAATATCCGTATAACAGTGATGGTAGTCGCGAGTTTTTAGACGGCGTACCTTTTATTGAGCCGTTTCTATTAACCGCCCATTTGGCAGCATTAACCAGCCGGATTCGATTCACCACCTCTGTTCATAAATTGGCTGTTCATGAGCCGGCTTTAATTGCTAAGTCATTGTCTAGCTTAGCCATTCTTACTAATAACCGCTTTGGCTATGGTGTTGGTATTAGCCCCTGGGCTGAAGACTTTGAAGTGACTAATGTGGCATGGGGCAAGCGCGGCAAACGTATGGATGAAATGATTGAGATCATTAATGGACTGATGACCGGGGAATATTTCGGGTATTCAGGGGACATGTTTGAACTGCCTGAAATTAAGCTTTGTCCAGTGCCCGCTGTTAGGCCACCCATTTTGGTTGGCGGCCACTCCAAGCCTGCATTGCGTCGCGCCGCTCGATTGGGCGATGGCTGGATTGCGGCGGGTGGTGAATTGGATTCGATAAAGGGCATGGTGGATCAAATAAATGACTACCGCAAAGAATATGGCCGGGATCACTTGCCGTTTGAGTTTCATGCGATGACGGCAGAGGCGTATTCTGCCGACGGTATTAAACGTCTTGAAGATATTGGTATTGATGAGGTGCTAGTGGCATTTCGCGATGTGTATGCGTCTGAAGTAGATGATAAGAGCGTTGAAGAAAAAATCGGCATGATGAGCTGGTATGCCAATGAGGTGATAGCGAAGTCGCGATAAACCGCTAGTTTGTAGTGAGTACCTGTAAAGGATTTTGCTTCCGGTTATTGACGTTGGGGTGGCCTATAAGAAACCACGTCATGCCCGACCCCGATCGGGCATCCAGATGAGGGCCGCGAATGTATTTACATATAACAAAGTGCGGAGTGGCTTAGATTCTGAGGTTTGTGGATCCCCAATCAAGTTGGGGATGACAGTGGGGGGGGTGACCTATAAGAAACCACGTCATGCCCGACCCCGATCGGGCATCCAGATGAGGCCGCGAATGTATTTACATATAACAAAGTGCGGAGTGGCTTAGATTCCGAGGGTTGTGGATCCCCAATCAAGTTGGGGATGACGGGGGAGTTGTGGGTGGCCTATAAGAAACTACATCATGCCCGACCCCGACCGGGTATTCAGATGAGCGAAGCGAATGTACTTACATGCAGTGAAGCCCGGAGCGGGTTAAATTCCGAGGTTTGTGGATCCCCAATCGAGTTGGGGATGACGGTGGGGGGAATTGTGGGTGACCTATAAGAAACCATGTCATGCCCGACCCCGATCGGGTATCCAGGTTAGCGAAGCGAATATACTTACATGCAGTGAAGCCCGGAGCGGGTTAAATTCCGAGGTTTGTGGATCCCCAATCGAGTTGGGGATGACGGTGGGGGGAGTTGTGGGTGACCTGTAAGAAACTACGTCATACCCGACTCCGATCGGGTATCCATGTGAGCGTAGCGAATGCGTTTGATTTAAGGCTTGGGAAGTGGTCTTAGCATTTCAATGAGTTTATAGAGGTATTCGGCCTTTTGTTCACGTTCGTCAAAGGGACACATGACTAGGTTTTTGGCCATGCCGTTGACGAGGTCGAAGGCGATGCTTGTAATGTCTTCTGCACTTACTTCTTTGGTGACATGGCCTTTGTTTTGTAGGCCGGCGATCATGCCTGTCATAAGATCTCGGAATTGTTGATTTTTTTCTCGCTCAGCTTGCAGGCTGGTGTCATGGGTTAACGCAAAAGTGTGTAGGTTAAGTCGGACGCGCCATTCTAAATCCGATTCGGCATCTAGCGGTAAACCCGCTTTAATGACGGGAAAAAATGATTCGATATTGGGACTGTCATCGGCAATCGCTTCTTGCATTCTCAGGTCGATGCGTTGGTCTGCCCAGCGGAAGGCGGCGATAACGATTTCTTCTTTGCTGTGGAAGTAATGTGACAGTACGCCAATGGAACAGCCAAGTTCTTTGGCTAATGCACGGGTAGTGAGTGCTTCCAAACCTTTGTTAGCAATTAGGCTTGCGGCTGCAGCGGCAACGTCTTCTCGGCGGCTGTCGTGGTCAACTTTCCTCAACTTTTAATCCTTAGCATTGTAATTTGATACGACGCGATGAGTATTCAAGTTGGGTAATATACCGAATATTACCGATGTTTCATATCGAACGATTGATATGTATGTTTCTCCGGTCTATGATGAGTTCACAATAATGAATCCATCGCACCCCACTTGGAGGGCCGATTATGACTACCGCCGTTACCCCTAGCTATAAACTCGCTAAGAATAATGAAAACCTGAATCATATTCCTGGTTCATTTGGGCTGCCGATTATTGGTCAAACGTTCCAGTTGGTAAATGACCTTTACGGCACTATTGATAATCAATATAAAAAATTTGGTAGCGTGAGTCGTTTTGGTTTGGCGGGTTTTCGTGGCGCGTTATTGATAGGTCCAGATTTATATAAAGAGGTCTATCTCGATAAGGATAAGAACTTTTCTGCAGAAATGGGTTATATGGGTTCATTGGGCCGTTTTTATAAAGGTGCTTTATTACTGCGAGACCATGAAGAGCATAAATTTCAGCGCCGTATGATGCAGACAGCATTTAAAAATGAAGCAATGAAAGGGTATATCGGCACAATGGGGCCAATGATTGCCGAGAGTATTGTGGATTGGGGTGACAAGGGTCAATTACTGTTTTTTCCTGCGATTAAGCAAATATTATTAGATGTTGCGGCGAGAATATTTGTTGGTTTAGATGAGAGTGATGAGCGTGCGGCAAAACTAAATAAGGCATTTTTGGATATTTCAGATGGCTTGATGGGTATTGTTACCAAAGAATTACCCGGCACCAAATTTCGCAAAGGCAAAATAGGTGAGCGTTATCTGAAAGAATTTTTCGGTAGCTTGATTGCAGAGCGTCGAGCTGGTGACGGTACCGACACGTTCAGTTATTTCACACGAGAAAAGACCGAAGATGGCGATTATTTTTCGGATGAAGACATCATTGGCCACATGAGTTTTTTATTATTTGCTGCGCACGATACTACGACCAGTGCACTCAGCCATATGCTTTATCATTTGGGACAAGATCAAGCGCTTCAGCAGCGCTTACGCGATGAGGTAATGGCCATTGATAAGCCTTATTTGGAGTATGAAGATTTAGAGAAAATGCCACTGATGGAAGTGGCGGTAAAAGAGGCACTACGACTACACCCCTCCGTTATGATGATGCAGCGCCGGACTATAAAAGAATGCGAATTGGGTGGGTATAAACTTCCAGCGAATACTATTTTATTTTTGGCACCTCAGCATAATCACCGTATGGAAGAGTACTGGGATGAGCCAATGAAATTTGATATTGATCGTTGGTTAGCGCCCCGTAATGAACATAAGCGCCATTCATTTAGCTTTGTTGGCTTTGGTGGTGGTGCCCATAAATGCATCGGAATGCACTTTGCGTTAATGCAAGTTAAAAACTTTATGCATCAATTCTTACGGCAATATGAATTTCATTTGGCTGATAACTTTAGTAATAAAATGCAGACAGTGCCTTTACCAAAACCAGTCGATGATCTGCCAATTGTCGTAAGACGCATTTCTTCTTAGGCAAGGTGATGTTGAGTTTTTCCTAGCGTTGTAACCGATTGTCACTTGTAGCGAAGTAAGGCGTGTTTTCTAAGTTCAGCAGCTTGTGGATCCCCAATCAAGTTGGGGATGACAGTGGGGGAGTTGTGGGTGACCTATAAGAAACTACGTCATACCCGACCCCGATCGGGTATCCATGTGAGCGCAGCGAATGCATTTGCATGTGGAGAAGTTTGGAACGAATTAGGTTCTGAGGTTTGTGGATCCCCAATCAAGTTGGGGATGACAGTGGGGGGAGTTGTGGGTGACCTATAAGAAACCACGTCATACCCGACCCCGATCGGGTATCCATGTGAGCGTAGCGATTGTATTTACATGCGGCAAAGTCCGCAGTGCATTAGCCTCAGTAGTTCGCGCGGCATAAACTTTTTTGAATGCTCAAAATAATAATGAGGATTAAGCATGAAACTTGGGCTCCATCTTGGATACTGGCAAAAGCAGCCGACGGATCGGTTTTTAGAGTTGGCCCAAGCGGCGGAAAAAATGGGCTTTGACTCGGTTTTTACCGCTGAGGCGTATGGTTCAGATTGCTTTACACCACTTGCAGCTATAGCGGCTACGACCAGTAAGATTCGTTTATGCACTGGGGTTATGCAGTTGTCGGCGCGTACACCGGCTTGTGCAGCGATGACGGCGATGACGTTGGATCATTTGTCCAATGGTCGTTTGTGCTTGGGCGTGGGTGTGTCTGGCCCGCAGGTGGTTGAGGGTTGGTATGGTCAGCAGTTTAAGCGACCGCTGGAGCGAACCCGTGAATGGCTGGATATTTTTCAGCAGGTGGTGGCTAGGGAGGCGCCAGTGGAGTTTCACGGTAGCCAATATAACTTGCCTTACCAGGGACCGAATAACTTGGGTTTAGGTAAACCACTGAAAAGTATTACTCATCCTTTACGGAAAAAAATTCCGGTATTTTTGGGGGCCGAAGGCCCAAAGAATATTGCACTGGCAGCAGAAAAATTCGACGGCTGGATGCCTATTTTTGTGTCGCCGTATCGTTTAAATATCTTCGATGAAAGCTTGGCAAACAAACCCGATAATTTCGAAATTAATGCAATGGTGAATTGCATTGTTAATGACAATCTCGAAGACGCCATGTATCCAGGGAAAATGACGATGGCGCTGTACTTGGGAGGTATGGGGGCGCGGAAAGATAATTTCCATAAAAATTTAATGGGTCGAATGGGCTTTGGTGATGAGGCCGAAAAAGTGCAGGACTTGTGGTATGACGGTAAGCATGATGAGGCGATAAAGGCCGTGCCCGATGCCTTGGTTGACGAGATATCGCTGCTTGGACCTAAGGAGCGTATTAGAGAGCGCTTACAAGATTGGAAAAAATCGGATGTGACTACCTTGATGATAGGGCACCGCGATCACTTTGAAACGTCCATCGATACGATGGAGTTTCTTGCCAACGAGTTGGTGTAAGAGGCATGCACTTACACTAAAGCACGGCATAAGATTAGCCTGCAAAATTAAGCTATTACCGCGTCTAACTTGAACGGTGTGTTTTCGCCATCGGCTAAAAGCGTTTGTAAAACCGGCATGACTTCTTGCATTTGTTCATGGAGCTGCCAGGGCGGATTAATAACAAACATGGCGCTGCCATACATGCCGTGACTACCTTGTTCGGCTTGCACGTGTAATTGTGCATGCAGGTAGTTATTGGGCGATAGCGCTTTTAAGCGACGACCTAAATCTTTTGATTCGTCACGAGGAATAAGCGGGTACCACAGCGCATAGACTCCGTTAGGGAAGCGTCGCTGGCTGTCCTTAAGTGAGGCAATGACATTGCGATAGTCGTTTTTATCTTCGTAGGGCGGATCGATTAAAATGAGACCGCGTTTGCTTGGCGGTGGTAACACGCTTTTTAGGCCAGCAAAACCATCACTTTCTTTTATCTGCGCTTGGTGTTTAAAACGCTTGCTTAAGTTTTGGTGGTCGTTGGGATGAAGCTCAAATAAATGTGCTTTATCTTGTTTGCGGAGCATGGCAATGGCAATAGCAGGTGAGCCTGGATAGCCAGCAGCTTCGTTGGTACTGCAGCTTTCTACAATATCTAGGTATCGCGCTAATGGTGGAGCGAATTGGCCGTCCGCGTTGCGCAGTTTGGTGATTCCGCTATCAAACTCGCGGTTTTGCGCGCTGAATGTGCTGGCAAAGTGGTAGAAACCTGCGCCAGCGTGGGTGTCGATATAAGACAGGGCAGTGGGTTTTTGCATCAAATAGTCGAGGATAAGCACCTCGACCACATGTTTTAGCACGTCGGCATGATTGCCGGCGTGAAAACCATGGCGATAACTAAGCATTACCGAATATTCCGCTGTGGGCGCTGAAGGGGATTCAGCGCTGGTGGTAGTCTACGCAAAGAGCAACTTCAGTTGCGGCACCCAAAATAACAGGCACGCGCTGATGAATATGTGCTGGTTGAATATCGAGAATTTTACCTTCAGGTGTCCAGACTTCGCCGCCGGCTTGTTCAACCAAGAAACCCATGGGGTTTGCTTCATACATCAGGCGAAGTTTGCCGGCTTGCTCTGGTTTGCGTGAATCCCAAGGGTAAGTAAATAAGCCACCTCGGCAGAGAATGCGGTGAACATCCGCCACCATCGCCGCAACCCAACGCATATTGAAGTTTTTACCGCGCGGGCCGTCTTTGCCGGCGATTAGGTCAGCAATATAAGACTGCATGGGGGCTGCCCAGTGACGCTGGTTAGAGGCGTTAATAGAGAATTCATTGGTTTCACTGGGAATCGCAACGTCAGCTTCGGTGAGTAAATAATTACCGGAATCCTGATCTAAGGTAAACATGGCCACCCCACTGCCAGTACTGATTACCAGCATGACCGAAGGGCCATATAGCACATAGCCTGCCGCCGCTTGCTGGCGACCGGGTTGTAGAAAATCTTGCTCGGTAACCGCAGTTTCTCCGGTGTGGGGCAATACCGAAAAGATAGTCCCAACCATGCTGTTAATGTCGATATTGGATGAGCCGTCTAACGGATCAAAGGTCACCAAGAAGTTGCCGTTGGTGTGGCAGGGAACGACATCAGGTTCTTCTTCTGAGGCTAGCCCACGTACATTGGGAAGTGCGGCGAGAGCTTCTTTGATCATGTCGTTGGCAATGACGTCTAGCTTTTTTTGGTCTTCACCTTGCACATTTTCAGCGCCGGCAGCACCTAGAATACCTGCCAGTGCGCCTTTGGCTAATGATTTACTAATATCGGCACTGACTTCGGCGAGGCCGAGAATAACTGATTGCAGGTCGGGCGCCACAGAGGCGTTGGCTAAATACTGGGGCAGGGCGATTCTGCTCATGTAAAAATTCCGTTTGGCAGGGTAACAGCGAACTATTATGCCATTGGGGTGCGCGATAAGACAGGTAGAGAGCGATGAAATTGGTCAGACCGTTTTACAAAGTGTGATTCACTGCCGTATTGTTTAGGGGTAGTTTCAAAAATGACAAGGAGGTCATCATGAAATTTCGTCTACTCGTATTGCTATATTGTCTTAGTATTTTCCCCATTGCCCACGCTGCCAGCTGGCAAGCGTGTCGTGCAAAAAAGATTGAAACCGTTCGCTTAGAGCAGGCTTTGGGTAATGGTAAAAAGCTTAAGGGTTATAAAAGTGGGGCGACAATGAAAAAAGCGCGTCGCTCGAAAGAAGAATGGATATGGAAAAATTGCCGTTATTACGCCAGCCGCTTGCGGGATATTGAGCGGGATATGATGTGATATTCCTATTCAGTATCATTAAGCTTAGTGCAGCGTTTGGCTGGGTGATTACTGTCTTACGGATGGATGAGATAAGGGCTTGTATCGCTATCTTATCAGCTCCAGCCAATTGAATTTTTAGTTAAGCGCAAGCGCGTGCCTATGTTTGTCATCGTTTTGGCGCTATATTCTGAACATATTAATGAACTGATAGGGGAGTGTCTGGAATGAAGTTTTTTACACTATTATTTGGCTTGGTATTTACAAGTTCCGTGCTGAATGCCGCTGTGGTAGAGCAGAAAATAAACTTACCTAATGAGCTGGGAACGGCTGTGTTGTATCACGATAGCGCAGTGAGTAAAGCGGCCCCTGCGGTGGTGGTTGTGCATGAGTGGTGGGGTTTGAATGATTATGCACGCAAACGCGCTAAGCAGTTGGCAGGCTTGGGCTATAGTGCAATTGCTGTTGATATGTATGGTACGGGTAAATCAACCACACATCCAAAAGACGCAATGTCATTTATGAATGCCGCCTTGGCTGAGCCTGAAAAAATGAATGCACGGTTTGATGCAGCACTGGCTATTTTGCGTAAGCAGCCATCGGTAGACAGTAATAAATTGTTTGCAATTGGTTACTGCTTTGGTGGCGCGGTGGTATTGAATCAAGCTCGTCGTGGTCTTGATTTGGCGGGGGTGGCGAGCTTTCACGGATCGCTAGGCACTGAAACAAAAGTCGAACCGGGCACCATTAAAGCTAAAGTACTGGTGGCTACCGGCGGTGCCGATGCCATGGTGCCGGCCAAGCAAGTTGCGGGCTTTGTTGAAGAAATGACGGTTGCTGGAGTGGATTTGGAACTGCTGAGTTTTCCAGGTGTGATGCACAGCTTCACAAACCCTGGATCAACAGCGCTTGGTAAAAAATATGACATGCCACTAGCTTATGATGCTCATGCAGATAAAGTCAGTTGGGCGGCGTTAATGAGTATGTTGGCGCAGTAAATGGCGCAGTAATTACCTTTGCCTTGCCCTGAGGCTTTATAAATAAAGTAGCAGCGGGGCAAGGCGATAAATTTATCACCTTACTCCCTGTGTTGCTGGCATGACTGAGGTGAACAATGGCAAAGTGCTACCAAGTGGGTAAAAGTGAAATACATGGTAAAGGCTTATTTGCCCGACAAGACATAGCCCAAGGCGCGCTGTTGGGAATATGTGCGACACGAGCGGTTAATGAGGCCGGCTTACATACCTTGACGATGTCTGATGGCAGCTTGGTCGATGTCACTTGCAGCCTGAAATACATCAATCATCATAAATCTCTCAATGTGATTTACTACGACGATTTTAGCGTGGTTGCGCTCCGTAATATTAGTGCCGGTGAAGAATTGCTTCACGATTATGGTGACGAGTGGCCTTAATATTCGGGCTCACATCATGACAAAAAATATTGCCCACCAATAAATGTAAAGACAATCAGTGCGAGTACTATCGCGGTATTACTGATGGCTCCGTAGCGCAATGCTGGCTTAATCACGCGATTATTCAAGTACAGCAATGTGAGTGCTAAAAACGGCATAAATAGCGCACCGGTTACCGAATATAAAATTATGAGCCAAACGGGTTTGCCCATGTATAACAGGGCGATGGGGGGGATGGCGATATACAACAGGGCTAATCTATATGGTGTGCTAGTTGTATTGATTGGCGCGTGCTGATGGCGCCATTGAGCGGTGAGGTCGGTGAAGATATATGGCACACCCTGCCAAACCCCAAGCATAGAGCTGAATACCGCTGCCCACACGCCGATTAAAAATAAGGTTTTAAAAATGGGTTGAAGCAGTACGCCGAGTTGGTCGGCCATGGCCAATAGAATATGAGTGCCCGACGTTGACTCAGGTGCTGACTGGGCGGCAAGTATCATAATTCCCATGCCGAAGAGGGCGGTAATGGTGTAAGCGATAAGGAGATCTATGCGAGCGAGTTTGAGGGAGTCGCTATCATGCCAGCCTTTTTCGCGCATCCAATAGCCATAGCAAAGTAGCGTGACACTGCCACCAACCCCGCCAATGAGGGCCATAACCAAATTGATGTGCTGGCTAATATCGCCAATATTGTTTGAGCTTGCTGTGATAAGCGACCAGTCACTGGCCAAGAGGGCTGCCATGACCGTGGCAAACATTAGGAGTATCAACACTTTCATGGCCTGTTCGAGCAGTGAATACCGTCCGAATAATACCAATGCAATGGCGAGTACCGAGTGGATGGATGCCCAGCTATTAACGGAAAGCTGAGGTAGCAGGGCATTTGCCGCTAAGCCACAGGCTGCCATCAGTGCTGCGCCCACTAAAAAGGCCCAGATAAATAAGTAAATTAAAAAATAATAGTTTATCCATCGAGGCAGATGAGTAAGCCAGCCTGCCAATAAGGTCGTGCCGCTGCTTAGCTGCCAGCGGGCTAAGCCTTCATTAAGGGCGAGCTTGATGATGGCGCCAAAGGCGATGGCCCATAATAATTGGCTGCCAAGGGTTGCTCCCGATACTGCCGCCGCAACTAAGTCACCTGCACCTAAACCGGTAGCCGCTACCACAAAGCCGGGGCCAATGAGGGTGAGTGCGCGTAGCTGTTTCATAACGGGTGTCCTGTTACGATAGTGGTTTGTTATTACTGTGGACTCAATGTAAAGGAATAGTGGTCGTAGCACGAGTCAGAATGTGGAATACCGTCAGCAATCCAGAGGAAGACCGCTCACGGTTTACAGTATGTCATTGGATAAATCGCTATTTAAAGTAGGTGTACGCCAGCGTATGAGTAAAAATGATGAATCACTACATCACCTTAAAACTGGCGCGTTTTCACGGCGCTTGGCGCTATCAAAATTAGGCGCGAGATACGGTGCGCGTGCTGTGCGGCAATCCATCTTGCAGCGCTTTGGTGGCGATGAAGAAGCCGCATTGGCGAAACGAAAAGAGAATATTGATTTTTTTGTTGAGGAGCTGGGCCGCTTAAAAGGCAGCGTGGTGAAAATCGGCCAGATGATGGCGACCTATGGTGATTACTTAATGCCTCCGGAGGTGGCAGAGGCCTTACACAAGCTTGAAGATAATACGCCGCCCATGTCATGGCGAGCCATAAGGCCCGTGTTGGTGAAAGAATTAGGTGAGTCGGCGTTATTGGCCTTAGAGATAGATGAACAACCCTTGGCGGCGGCATCACTGGGGCAGGTGCATCGCGCGGTGTTGCGAGAAACTGGCGAAGCGCTGTGTATAAAGATTCAGTATCCGGGGGTGGATGACACCATTGACGCTGATTTTAGCGCGGTGATGCAGCTTTTAAAGGTATCTCGACTTATGCCGAGTACCCGGAATTTAGATGATTGGTTTGGTGATATCCGCTTGTTGCTTCATAAAGAAGTGGATTACGAACAAGAGCGCCGCGACCTTGATTTTGTTTACCAAGCATTAGCGGATGATTCTCGATTTGTCGTGCCAAAAAGCTACCCGCAATTTTGCACACGTCGTGTTCTTTGTATGAGTTACGAGGAGGCGGTATCGGTTAACGCGGCAGAAGTTGCGGATTTATCGCAAGCTCGACGTAATCGTTTGGGCAGAGCGGTCTTGGATTTATTTCTCACGGAATTGTTTACATGGCGACGTATGCAAACTGATCCCAATTTTGGTAATTTTCGAGTGCGCATTGATAGCAACGGCACAGATGACAAATTAGTACTTTTAGATTTTGGTGCAATGCGCTTATTGCCCAATGCCTTTGCCAGCGAGTTTTGCGATATGTTGTTGGCCGCGTGTGGACGGGATAAAGCCCAGTTTTTACAGCGTGCAATTAGCCTAGGGTTTATGAAGCCCCATTTCCCTCAGGCAGTTCTTGATAATTTTGTTGATATTGGTGTTGATATCGCAGAGCCTTTGCGAAAAATTGATGACACTGTGCCTGCCCGAGCACTTACTGAAGATGGGCAGTATTGCTGGCGTCATAGCGGTTTACCACAGCGAATAGTCAAGCGCGCAGTGGCGGCATCGATCAGCAAATATTTTGCCCTGCCTCCTAAAGATTTTCTGTATGTGATGAGAAAGTTAATGGGGGTTTATGCTTTGATTGCGCTATTAGATGCACAATTTACTGCAGATGATGTGTTAGAAACCTATTCACCCAAAGAGTAGGTATAAAAAGAGAAGGCATAAAAAAGGCCGCAAAGCGGCCGAATAAATTGAAACTGGATGAGGGTCATTCCTAAGCTTTGAGCCTTATAGACCAATAAAGTTCATACCAGCATTAAAGTAATATGGACAGTACTACATCATTGATTGCGCAATACCTTCTATATCTAAGATCAGCTCTACCGTTTGCGAGGCGGGGCCGAGATTTTTAGTAATACCAAAATCTTTAAGGGCGATTTCGGTTGTGCCGTGGAATCCTTGGCGCACACCACCCCATGGGTCTTTGCCGCCGCCAATTTCTGACACCGCAATAGTGACCGGCTGAGTTACACCGTGCAGTGTGAGCGTACCTTTTAGTTCAGCTTTACCGTCCGTTAGTGGGGTAAAGCTGATGCTTTTAAAGGTGGCGATAGGGAATTTCTCGACCTCTAGGAAATCTTTACCTCGCAAATGCTTGTCACGCTCGGCGTGATTGCTGTCGACGCTGGAGGTTTTGATGGTGACATCAACCGTCGATGCTTCGGGTTTGGCTGGGTCGTAATTAAAACGTCCTTCAAAATCATTGAAGCGGCCATATAGCCAGCTATAACCAAGATGTTTGATTTTAAATTGAATGAAGGCATGAGCCCCTGCAGTGTCAATTTTATATTCTGCAGCGTGCAAGGCTCCGCTGAAGCCAAGAAGTGCGGTAAAGCCAAGTGCGATGAGTTTTTTCATAGTCCATTTTCCTTTTCAGTAGAGTGTACAGGAGTGATGTTTTTGGCGTCTCGCCCCAGCATTTTGAGCAAGGTCGAGTCGCGGTTAATAAAATGATGTTTCAATGCTGCGAGCGCATGAACACCGGCGAGTAAAATAAGTGCCCATGCGAGAATCTCGTGAATCTCACCGGCAATATCCTCTTGTTCGGCAATGCCATATAAGGTTGCCGGTACGCTAAACCAATCAAATACCTGAATGGGTCGACCGTCGGCGGTCGATATTAAATAACCAGCGACCATCAACGCTAACATTAAACCGTATAGCGCAAAATGGGCGAGGTGGCTAGTTATGCGCTCCCAGCGTTTGAGGGCGGGATCGTCAAGAGGACGAATATTAATATTGCGCCAGATAATACGGCCGATTAATAGGGTAAATAAAATGATGCCAATACTTTTATGGATGGCGGGCGCATCTTGATACCAAGGGTCATAGTAGGATAGTTCGCGCATCCAAATGCCTAGCGCGAACATGGCAATTACCACCAGCGCCATAAGCCAATGTAAGCCCATGCTTATCCAGCCATAGCGGCTGCGAGTATTTTTTATTGGCATGGTGCGTCCCCTGATTGCACGATGTTTGCGTATAGACTGAGTATATAAACAATAAATTCATATAAAAGTGCAAAATTTAGCGGATATTAATCAGTTTAATTAATGTAAAGCGGTGGTGGGTCGTATTGGTCGTGATGACTAGGGTGATATTTTTTAAATTACCCCTCGATTGCGGCTTGCTATTGCGCTTGCTCTCGATCTGAAGTATTGTTGATAGATACTTTACCTTTCAAGTACTAGGGGCTTTATTTGTGACCTTGCATAGTTCATTAAATTTATTGACAGATATTGTTAGTTTAAGCGCTGCATTTGTGAAACGAGCTGATCGAAAGCTAAGTGCTCACGGTATTAGTTTTGCCGAGTTTATGGTGATGCATCACCTGAATATGGCAACAGACCATACCATGAGCCGTACCGAACTAGCTGACGCGGTGAGTTTGTCGGCATCGGGTATCACCAAAAAGCTGAACCCCATGCAGAAATTACACTTGGTTGAAAAAGAGGTTAATCAGCGAGATGCGCGGTATAGCTTGGTCAAACTGAGCGCAACGGGGGTGGAGATATACCATGATGCGCTAGTCACCTGTATTCACTGTGCAGATGAACTGACCGAAAATGTGACGGACAAACAGCTAAGTACCTTGCTGGAAATTTGTGCAAAATTAAAATAGCACGGTTTAATTGATCAAGTATTTACCGGCCAGCAATCAGGTTTGCTAAGCGGTCTACCTCAGAAATATCAGCCGTGGCTGGCACCAATTGAATTTCGTCACAGCCCAAGGCCTCTATCGCATCTAGGCCGTCTTTAATGGCCGAGGGATCATGCATTGTCATGGTGTTGGCAATATCTCGGGCGTCTTTTTCGCCAAAGGTTTTTAGATAATCAAACACGTAGTTGCCCAGTGCTGTTTTAGAGTTATTGCTGAGTGAGTACCAAAATCCGGCCATGCGGTAAGGTTTGTGTTCTCGTCCAGATACTTGCCATGCGCTGTCTGCAGAGTCGAAGAAATGCTTGATCAGGTCAGCATTGCCATCCATCGCAAAGCTGTATAAACCGTCTGCCCATTTCGAGACTCGGTTGATACTTTTGGGGCCCATAGCACCAACAAGAATAGCTGGGCCCCCGGCTTGAATTGGTGTGGGGCCAATTTCTTCTAGGCCGTCCAAGCGTTCGCCGCGCCATATTTTCTTCATGGTTGCGATTTGATCATCCATTCGCTGGAAGCGATTTTTAAAACTGGCATCCAAGGCTTGATAGTCTTTTTCTCGGCCACCGACACCGACGGTGAGCATAACGCGTCCTTCAGAGAGGATGTCTAGCGTCGCTATTTCTTTGGCAGCTTGTACAGCGCTATGCATAGGGAGAACGTATAGAGCAGGAATGATTTTTACACGCTCAGTCTTAGCGGCGGCAAACGCCAAGATATTGCGCATTTCATAGCTGTAACCAGTAATACGTTCACCACAAGATAAGCTGTAAAACGGCCCTTGGTCTATGATGTGACACCAGTCCTTAAAGTCTTGGCGGCTGATGCCAGATTGCATATAGGGAAGGCAAATACCAATTTTCATCATTCATTCCAGTAAGATTATTATTTTAGGATTCAGGAGGTCTGACTACCTTGTGTTATTCGTATAGCAACAGCTCCCAGTCTTATTGATGTGACGAGACGGTTTGCTCAATACCGTGAGTACTGAATGATTGTTCGTCATGGTGTTGCTGTGCGATTATCGGTGACAAGCTTAAATAAAGAGATACTCGGAATGGATGAGTTTTTAGTGTACGCGAAAATACTCGATGGTCAGGGTGGTGCTCGAGATATTAGCGAGGCGGAATTGTCCACTTGGCAGCCAGAGCAGGGTTTGCTGTGGCTACATTTCGATTACAGCAAGCCGGAAACCTTGTCTTGGCTGGAGGACCATAGTGGTTTGGACGACATCGCTATTTCTGCTTTAGTGGCAGAAGACACCCGTCCGCGAGCAACGTCTCACTGTGGCGGCCTGTTAATGGCCTTGCGGGGTGTAAATATGAACCCAGAAGCCGATCCCGAAGATATGGTTTCTATACGCTTATTTGTTCATGAGCACCGGATTATCAGTTCGCGAAAGCGTCAGTTGTTATCAGTTGATGACATTGTTCGTAGTTTTAAAGAGGGAGAGGGGCCAGAAACGAGTTCTGAATTTGTGGCGATGCTATGCGATCGTCTGGTTCGACGTATGGCGGGGCCCATTGATAATGCGGAAGATAAAGTTGATGAGCTAGAAGAAAACTTACTTAGCAGTGCGCGTGCAAAACTGCGCAGTGAGCTGGGACAGGTGCGTCGTCAATCCATTGCTCTGCGGCGTTATTTGGCACCGCAGCGGGATGCGTTGAGTTGGGTGCAGAGTGAGCGTTTGCCTTGGTTTGGTGATGATCAGCGGCGTCACGTTAGGGAGGTGAGTGATCGCTTAGCGCAGTATATAGAAACCTTAGACAGTATTCGTGAGCGCGCTGCGGTCAGCCAAGAAGAGTTGGTCAATCAGATTTCGGAAGAGTCGAACAATCGAATGTACGTGCTGTCGATTGTGTCGGCGATTTTTTTACCGCTGGGGTTTGCGACCGGACTGCTGGGTATAAATGTGGGAGGTATTCCTGGCGCTGACAATGGCGATGCCTTTGCGATTTTTATTGGAATACTCGTCGCAATATCCGGTGCCCTATTGGTGTTCTTCCGCTATAAAAAATGGCTGTAAAGGTATTGAATGGATGCGGTCTGATCGCGGTGGTGCAGTGGCTTGATTCGAGAAATACCCAAGCAACGGATGGCAGTTAACTGCCATCCGTTGCTTGAATCACAGTTTAAGGGTGTGACTCTATAACTGCTTGGGCAATGCTTTTTATCGGCTCAACCTGATTCATGCTGTAAAAATGAATACCGGGAGCGCCGCCTTCCATTAGGATGTGACTAAGCTCGGTGACAAACTCTTTACCAAACTCAATAATACTTTGTTGGTCGTCGCCATAACCTTCTAGTTTTTGCGCCAACCAGCGCGGAATGTCAGCACCACAGTTACGAGAGAATCGCGCCAAGTTTGTAAAATTAGTAATGGGCATTATGCCGGGATAAATCGGCTTGCTAATGCCGGCTTTCTCACAGGCATCCATAAAGTAAAAATACGAGTCAGCACTAAAGAAATACTGGGTAATCGCGCTGTCGGCACCGGCGTCGAGCTTGTCTTTTAAAAAGCCAATGTCGGCGTCATAGGTTTTCGCATCAGGATGAATTTCTGGGTAGGCGGCTACCTCTAGCTGAAAATGGTCGCCGGTGTGTTTGCGAATAAATTCTACGAGCCCTCTGGCGTAAATTAAGCGCGTTGCTCCCATACCTGACGGAATGTCGCCCCGCAGTGCGACGATGCGGTCAATGCCTGCGTCTTTATAGCTATTAAGAAGGGCTAAAATATCAGCCTCTTCATCGCCACCGAAGGACAAATGTGGCGCCACCGACAAGCCGGCTTTTTTGGTTTCCAGCACAATGTCACGGGTGTTGTCGCGGGTAGATCCGCCAGCACCGTATGTCACTGAGAAAAACTCGGGATTTAGTGATGCCAATTGGCTGCGAGTGTCTTTTAATTTTTCGCGACCCGCTTCGGTTTTGGGTGGGAAAAATTCAAAGCTGTAACGATTTGCCATGATAATGTTCCGTGGTGTTGAGCGTGTGGGCCAGTGTCGGAAGTCTAAAGTAAGCCATCTAGGGCTACTCCTCAGCCATCCGACACCAGTCGTCCAACTAATTAATACTTATAGCTCTCAGGTTTGAACGGGCCTTCTACGCTGACGCCAATGTAGTCTGCCTGAGCTTGGCTGAGCTGGGTAACAACGCCGCCAAATCCGGCAACCATGTCGGCTGCGACTTCTTCATCTAGCTTTTTAGGCAGCACTTTTACGGTGATAGCATCGGTTTTTAAGCTGGCATCAATGTCGGCAAAGCGACGCTCGTACAAATACATTTGCGCAAGTACTTGGTTGGCGAATGAGCCATCCATGATACGGCTTGGGTGACCCGTTGCATTGCCAAGGTTAACCAAACGGCCTTCAGATAACAGAATCAGGTGATCGTTTTCTGCTTTGTTGCGATAGACAAGGTGAACCTGTGGTTTAACTTCTTCCCACTGCCAGTTTTTGCGCATGAAGGCGGTATCAATTTCATTGTCAAAGTGGCCGATATTACAAACTACACAGCCGTTTTTCAGACCTTTTAGCATATTTGAGTCGCAGACATTGACGTTGCCGGTGGTGGTAACCAACAGGTCGGTGTTGCCCAATACAGCGGTGTTGATGCAGGCTTCTGTGCCGTCGTTAAGACCATTGTTGTAAGGTGACACAACTTCAAAGCCATCCATGCAGGCTTGCATTGCACAGATAGGATCAATTTCACTGATCTTAACAATCATGCCTTCTTGGCGAAGTGATTGGGCAGAGCCTTTGCCTACGTCACCATAGCCAATAACCAATGCTTTTTTGCCTGATAACAGGTGATCTGTGCCGCGTTTGATAGCGTCGTTTAAGCTGTGACGGCAACCGTATTTGTTGTCGTTTTTAGACTTGGTGACAGAATCATTTACGTTAATAGCGGGTACTTTCAGTTCGCCTTTTTTCAGCATCTCTTGCAGACGGTGAACACCTGTTGTGGTCTCTTCAGTAATGCCGTGAATGCCGTCCATAATTTGCGGGTATTTTTGGTGTAGCAGGCCAGTTAAATCGCCGCCATCGTCTAACACCATATTGGCATCCCAAGGTTGGCCATCTTTAAGGATGGTTTGCTCTAGGCACCATTCGTATTCTTCTTCGGTTTCACCTTTCCACGCAAAGACGGGAATACCTGCTGCAGCAATAGCGGCGGCAGCGTGATCTTGGGTAGAGAAAATATTGCAAGATGACCAGCGTACTTCGGCGCCGAGCTCAATCAAGGTTTCAATTAACACGCCGGTTTGAATCGTCATGTGGATACAACCAAGAATTTTTGCATCGGCTAAGGGCTTGCTTGCACCGTACTTGCTACGCAAAGCCATCAGCGCTGGCATTTCGCCTTCGGCAATGCTGAGTTCTTTACGACCCCAAGCGGCTAGGCTGATGTCAGCTACTTTGTAATCGTTGAATCCTGAATCTGCTTGTGTTGCTGTCATAATATTGTCCTTTGTCTTTGTTAATTTGCCGCGAAATTACAGTGCGCTGTTCAGTGCATCTGCGCGGTCGGTTTTTTCCCAGCTAAAAGCAGTGCTGGTTTCTGATTTAGTTTCGCCGTTGTCCTTCCATGTATAAGTGTGCTCGTAAGGGTCGCGACCAAAATGACCGTAGGCGGCAGTGGGTTGATACATGGGGTGAGCTAGGTCAAGCATGGTGGTGATGCCGTAAGGTCGCAGGTCGAAGACTTCACGTACAGCGGCAATTAGTTTGGCGTCGCTGACTTTGCCGGTGCCAAACGTATTGATAGAGATCGACGTGGGCTCGGCAACGCCAATGGCGTAGGAAACTTGAATTTCACAGCGATCCGCTAGGCCGGCGGCGACAATATTTTTGGCCACATAACGACCTGCATAAGCAGCGCTGCGGTCAACCTTAGATGGATCTTTGCCAGAGAATGCGCCACCACCGTGACGGGCCATGCCGCCATAGGTGTCGACGATGATTTTACGTCCCGTCAAACCACAGTCACCGACAGGGCCGCCAATTACAAAGTTGCCAGTGGGGTTAATGTGGAATTTTGTGCCGGCGTGAAGCAGTTCAGCGGGCAGAACGTGTTTGATAATTTCTTCACGTACCGCTTCTTGCAAATCAGCCTGGGAAATTTCTGGATTGTGCTGGGTTGAAAGTACAATCGCGTCGACAGCCACAGGTACACCATTTTCATAGCGTAAAGTGACTTGGCTTTTTGCGTCAGGGCGCAGCCAAGGCAAGCTGCCGTTTTTGCGCAGCTGTGCTTGCCGCTCCACTAAGCGGTGAGAATAAAACAGCGGGGCGGGCATTAACGATTCAGTTTCGTTGGTGGCGTAACCAAACATTAAGCCTTGGTCGCCGGCGCCTTGGTCTTCTGGTTTTGCGCGATCGACACCTTGGTTGATATCGATAGACTGTTTGCCAATGGCGTTGAGAACCGCGCAGCTCGCGCCATCAAAACCGACGTCTGAGCTGTTGTAGCCGATGCCGGTAATAACGTCGCGAATAATGTCTTCTAAGTCGACATAGCAAGAGGTGCTAACTTCGCCAGCAACAATGGCCATGCCGGTTTTAACCAGTGTTTCAACGGCAACACGCGCGTATTTGTCGCGAGCGATAATGGCGTCTAGTACCGCATCAGAAATCTGATCGGCCATTTTGTCTGGATGTCCTTCCGATACGGACTCTGATGTAAATATACTGTAGTCAGACATGTTGCTAGGTCCTCTGTGGTTAGTCACTCCAGTTACCGACAATAAGTTATGAGTGTCGGGCCTGGTGTGTTGGTATCGTTGTATGAAAATGATCCGGTTTTACAAATTGCCGAACCTGTACTCGAAATCCATTTAATTGCGCCAAATACGCAGCGGGCCCATCCTGCAGGCCACTGGCCTGTGCCCACTCGCTTAAATCGTCAGGCTCAAAGCCCAGCCATAAATCGCCACAGGCATCTCGCGCCCAGCTCTGATCGTGGCGACATAAATCGGTAACACAAAATAGGCCGCCGGGTTTTAGCAGCCGAGCCGCATCTTTAAAGATGTCAGCGGGGGACGGCACGTGGTGTAACACCATATTGCAAACCACGCAGTCTGCCGCGTCTTGCTGAAGACTGGGGTCGCGGCTGTCGCCAAGCATCAGCGAGACATTTTTCAAGGCCTGCTGGTTGATGTACTCGTCGGCACGCTTCAGCATGGCGTCGGCGTTGTCTAGACCAATCACCTTGTCATAATGCGGTGACAGTTCGGCTAAAAAGGCGCCTTCACCGGGGCCAATTTCTATTGCTAACTTGCCGCCGTTGGCTTGGCTGCTGCGCAGTAGTTCTAGGCAGCTCTGGCCGTAAACGCTGTAGGCCACCATTTGTTCTTGTTGCTCTCCAAACTCACCAGCATGTTCGGCAAAAAAGAGTCGCGAGCGATCTGCGCGCTCAATATATACCTGCTCAAGCCGCGCCTGTTGTTCCGGTGCCAAACTGATTAAGTCCGCGCTGCTAAGTAGCGCGTTGTGAAGTGCGCTCAGAGCGGGAAGGCTGGGGGTGTAAGTGCGGCGATAAAAAAGGCTATTGCCCTCGCGGCGTTTAGTAATGAGACCCGCAACAGTCAGGGTTTTAAGGTGGTGGCTCATACCGGATTGTCGGCAATCCAAGATATGGCATAACTCCTGGACGGAGTAGGCGTCCCGGCTTAGCACCCGTAAAACCTGCAGACGCAAGCTATCGCCGCCCGCTTTGCATAGTTGCAAAAGCTCGGTATCAAGGGTGGTGCTTGTGCTCGGGGTATGGGCGGCAGCTTTCATGCTGCGCAGTGTAGCAGGGCTCGCAATCTATATCAAAATATATTGATATAGTTTTTGAGGCTGTAAATTTCGATTTCGTGGCCGCTTATTCGGCATGGCCAAATAAATAGCCATGCCTGCGATTGTTATTGTTCTGGCGGCCTTAGAGGTATTTCAACCAGTCATCGGTAAATTGGTCGATCTGTTTGTAAACATGTTCAAAGGCTTCCATGCTTTTACGGTAAGGGTCAGGTACGGCCTGATTCTGTGACCACTTGCCCAGTAAAAACGTTTTGCCGCTAACTTGCTGAGCAAGATCGGTAACACCTTTTATATGACGCTGTTCCATCACCAAAATTAAATCAGCTTTGAGCAGCATATCAGTGCTAAGTTGTCGGGCGCGGTGCGCCTCTGCGTCAACACCGTTGGCGGTGAGAAGTTGTCCTGCGCTGGGGTCGATGGGTTTGTCGACGAGCGCGCCAAGGCCGGCAGAGTGGACAATGACATTGGGTTTGTGAGCGAGTTTGTGTTTTAGCAAGTATTCGGCAGACGGGCTGCGGCAAATATTTCCAATGCATACCATCAAAATATTGTTGAACATGGGGTTTTTAGCCTGATTTGTTCCTTGAGTTGGCAATTTTCGCCTTAGCTGTCGCCTCGCGCAAGTAAATTGGCCATTTTTACGGTTCTGGTATTTGCTGTCTTGCCGCCGGTAGTGGAAAATACCGCCTCTTTGTTGCCCGCTAAAATTTCAGGAGCCACCGATGCCCTCTCGCAGTGATCTCGCTAACGCCATTCGCGCCCTTAGTATGGATGCCGTTCAGAAAGCCAATTCTGGTCACCCAGGTGCCCCAATGGGCATGGCAGATATTGCCGAAGTTTTATGGCGTGACTATTTGCAGCACAACCCAAGCAATCCATCTTGGGTTAACCGCGACCGTTTTGTGTTGTCTAACGGTCATGGCTCCATGCTTATTTATTCTTTGCTGCACCTTTCTGGTTACGATCTGTCGATTGAAGATTTGCAGCAGTTCCGTCAGCTGCATAGCCGCACGCCGGGCCATCCTGAATACGGTTACACGCCTGGAGTAGAAACCACTACCGGCCCATTGGGACAAGGTGTTGCCAATGCCGTAGGTATGGCGGTGGCCGAAAAAGTATTGGCTGCACAGTTTAACCGCGATGGTTTTGATATTGTCGATCATTACACCTACACCTTCCTTGGTGATGGCTGCATGATGGAAGGAATCTCCCACGAAGTGTGTTCACTGGCCGGAACTTTAGGTCTGGGTAAGCTGATTGCATTTTACGATGACAACGGTATTTCCATTGACGGTGAAGTTGAAGGTTGGTTCACCGATGACACCCCAGCTCGTTTTGAAGCTTACGGATGGCATGTGATTCCCGCCGTTGACGGTCACAACAGTGCAGAGATTGCGCGTGCTATTGAAGCGGCACGGGCAGAGTCAGATAAACCGACATTAATTTGCTGTAAAACCATTATTGGTAAAGGTTCACCTAATAAGCAAGGCAAAGAAGAAAGCCACGGCGCAGCATTGGGCGAGGCGGAAATTGCCCTGACTCGCGAAGCCTTGGGCTGGCCACATGCGCCGTTTGAAATCCCTGCTGACATCTATGATGGCTGGAATGCGCAAGATAAAGGTAAGGCGCTTGAAGGAGCGTGGGACGATGTCTTTGATGCCTATGCGGCAGAATACCCAGAATTGGCGGCGGAGTTTGGGCGCCGATCTGCGGGGGATTTACCGGCTGGTTTTGCTGAAAAGGCCAATGCCTATATTGCTCAGTGCCAAGCTGAATCTAAAGACGTGGCAACACGCAAAGCATCACAACTGTGCTTGGATGCCTACGGTGCCATGCTGCCAGAACTTCTAGGTGGCTCTGCCGACTTGGCAGGTTCAAATTTAACAATTTGGGGCGGAGCCAAAGCGATAGAGGCAAAAGACGCCAGCGGCAACTACCTGCATTACGGTGTTCGTGAATTCGGCATGTCAGCCATGATGAACGGTATTGCCCTGCATGGCGGCTTTATTAATTACGGTTCCACCTTCTTGGTGTTTATGGAATACGCACGTAATGCCGTGCGCATGGCCGCCATCATGGGCCAGCGGGTCATTCATATATACACCCACGATTCTATCGGCTTGGGCGAAGATGGCCCAACTCACCAGCCAATTGAGCAAATTGCGAGTTTGCGTGGCACGCCGAATATGTCTTTGTGGCGTCCCTGCGATATGACCGAGTCTGCGGTTGCCTGGAAAGCGGCGTTGGAGCGTGCTGATGGTCCAAGTGCCTTGATTTTCACACGCCAAGGTTTGCCGCACCAACAACGTGACGACATTCAGCTAGCCAATATTGCCCGTGGTGCTTATGTGCTCAGCGACTGTGACGGTGAGCCAGAAGCCATCATTATTGCAACCGGTTCAGAAGTGAAGCTGGCAATGGCTGCGCAAGAAGTACTGAGCGCTAAGGGCAAAAAAATCCGCGTTGTGTCTATGCCAAGCACTGATGTGTTTGATAGCCAAGACGGTGATTACCGTGAGTCGGTACTGCCAAGCAGTGTGCCAGCCCGGGTTGCAGTTGAAGCAGCACATCGCGATTACTGGTACAAATATGTTGGTTTGGACGGTCGTATTGTGGGTATGGATAGCTTCGGTGAGTCGGCGCCAGCAGCTGATTTATTCGAATATTTTGGTATCACTGCTAACGCTGTTGTAGAAGCCGTTGAGGATTGCCTAGACTAATGTTGCGACTGGCCATAAATGGGTACGGCCGAATAGGGCGCTGTGTATTGCGCGCCCTTTATGAGTCACCTTTGCGTGAAAAAATGCAAATTGTCGCCATTAATGAACCAGCAGATTTGGCGACAATAGCGCATTTAACACGGTTCGATAGTACCCATGGCCGCTTTCCCGGCGAGGTTGAGTTTCGTCATGGCACATTGGTGATTAATGGTGATGTCATTGCGGTAAGCCATGATGACGACATGGCCAATGTGGATTGGACTCGCCACAATATTGATGTCGTCCTCGAGTGTTCTGGTGTCATTAGCCGTTATGCCGAGCTAGAGGCCCATATTGAGCGCGGCGCTCGTCATGTATTATTGTCTCAACCTGGCGAGCCGGGTATTGCGACCATAGTGTATGGGCTCAATCATCAGGAGTTAGACCCTGAACAGCGCATCGTCTCCAACGCATCGTGCACTACAAATGGCATTGTGCCGGTGATCGACGTGCTGAATAAGGCGTTTGGGGTGCGCTCGGGTTGTATCACAACCATCCATTCAGCCATGAATGATCAGCCGGTATTGGATGCCTATCATCACACCGATTTACGAAAAACACGCGCCGCAGGGCTGTCGATGATCCCGGTTGATACCGGTTTGGCAGCGGGTATTGGGCGAATAATTCCTGAGCTTGATGGTCGTTTTGCAGCGCGGGCAGTGCGCATTCCAACTCATAATGTCTCGGCGATGGAATTAACGGTAAGCTTAAACGCCGACGTAAGTGTAGAAGATGTGAATGTGGCACTTAAAATGGCCGCGAGAGGGCGCTTGTCCGGCATTTTGGGGTATAGCGATGAACCGCTTGCGTCCTGTGATTTCAACCACGATCCACGCTCGGCGATAGTTGATGCGGGGCAAACACGGGTAACGGGCGAGTTGGTGAGCTTATTTACTTGGTTTGATAATGAGTGGGGTTATGCAAATCGGATGCTAGATGTGACGGCACATTGGTTGTCGTAGGCAGTGGGCAGCGCGAATCTTGCATGAAGAATATTGAGATTGGCGGCACGTGGGGTGTCGGCAACCTAGGTAATTAGTCTGGCCGATACGGCTAGTGGCTCTCGGGAAAATAGGGAATAGAACATGGCAGTAATTAAAATGCAGGATTTGGATCTGGCCGGCAAGCGAGTACTGATCCGAGAAGATCTTAACGTCCCCATTGCAGAAGGCAAAGTCAGTTCAGATGCGCGCTTGCGTGCTGCCTTGCCAACATTGAAGTTGGCGCTGGAGGCGGGTGCAAAAGTCATTGTTATGTCACATCTTGGCCGCCCGACAGAGGGTGAGTTTGATGAGCAATATTCATTAAAGCCCGTTGCAGAATATTTGAGTGAAGCATTGGGTGCGCCCGTTGCCTTACTCAATGACTGGCAAGAGGGTGTGACCCTTGAAAATGGCCAGCTCGCCCTGCTAGAAAATGTGCGTTTTAATGCTGGTGAAAAGAAAGACAGTGACGATTTAGCAAAAGCCTATGCGGCATTGTGTGATGTGTTTGTTATGGATGCCTTTGGCACGGCTCACCGTGCACAAGCATCGACCCACGGGGTTGCTAAATACGCACCTATTGCGTGTGCAGGGCCATTGTTGGCGAGTGAGTTAGATAATTTAGAACGCGCTCTGGCCAATCCCGCACGGCCTTTTGTGGCGATAGTCGGTGGCTCTAAAGTGTCGACCAAGCTCACGGTGTTGGAGACTTTATCTGATAAAGTAGACCAGTTGGTGGTCGGTGGTGGTATTGCCAATACCTTTCTTGCCGCCGCAGGGCACAATGTTGGCAAGTCATTATATGAAGAAGACCTGATTCCAAAAGCCAAGGCCTTAATGGAGAAGTGTCAAATTCCTATTCCGACCGATGTGATGACCGGGAAAAAATTCGACGCTAATGAGCCTGCAACGCTACGGCCAGTAGAAAATGTCGGCGATGACGATATGATTTTTGATATTGGTCCGGTGTCATCTGCTTGTCTTGCCGAAATACTGAAACAAGCTGGCACTATTATATGGAATGGCCCAGTAGGGGTATTCGAGTTTGACCAATTTGCAGATGGCACCGAGGACATCTCCCGTGCCATTGCCGAGTCTAGTGCATTTTCCATTGCGGGCGGGGGTGATACCCTAGCTGCTGTTGATAAATTTGGCATTGCTGATCAAGTGTCTTATATCTCGACCGGCGGCGGTGCATTTTTAGAATATGTAGAAGGTAAAACATTGCCAGCGGTGGCGATCTTAGAGGCACGAGCACAAAGCTAATTGATCTGAGCGTCGCAAATAAGGCTGGTTATAAGCACCAGTTCTTGGGCATCTAAATACATTTAGTAAAACTTAAAAGGAACTCACAATGGCACTTATCAGTCTGCGTCAAATGCTGGACCACGCGGCCGAGTATGGCTACGGCGTACCCGCATTTAATGTCAATAATTTGGAGCAAACTCGCGCAATTATGGAAGCCGCGCGTGAGACTAATAGTCCCGTGATCATGCAGGCTTCTGCCGGTGCGCGTAAATACGCTGGCGCACCTTTCCTGCGTCATATGATTCTGGCCGCCATTGAAGAATTTCCAGAAATACCCGTCGTTATGCACCAAGATCACGGCACTAGCCCAGCTATTTGCCAGCGCTCTATGCAGCTTGGTTTTAGTTCGGTGATGATGGATGGCTCATTATTAGAAGACGGCAAAACACCTGCTGAGTACGACTACAACGTCGATGTAACCCGTAAAGTTGTCGACATGGCGCATTCCTGCGGTGTTTCTGTTGAGGGTGAACTGGGTTGCCTAGGCTCACTTGAAACTGGACAAGCCGGAGAAGAAGACGGCGTGGGTGCAGAGGGCACATTATCTCACGAGCAAATGCTGACAGACCCAGAAGAAGCCGCAGATTTTGTTGCTAAAACTGGGGTGGACGCCCTCGCGATTGCCTGTGGTACAAGCCATGGCGCCTATAAATTCACTCGCCCACCTACTGGCGATATTCTTGCTATTGATCGTATTAAAGCGATCCATGCGCGCATTCCTGGCACTCATTTGGTCATGCACGGCAGTTCAAGTGTGCCTCAGGATTGGCTGGCGATTATCAATGAATACGGCGGTGAAATTCCTGAAACTTACGGGGTGCCCGTTGAGCAAATCGCCGAGGGAATTAAGCACGGTGTTCGCAAGGTCAATATTGATACCGACCTTCGCTTGGCATCTACCGGTGCGATTCGCCGCTTTATGGCGCAGAACCCGAGTGAGTTCGATCCGCGCAAATACCTGAAAGAAACCATCACAGAAATGAAGGCAATTTGTGTGGCACGCTACGAAGCGTTTGGCACCGCAGGTAACGCGTCAAAAATTAAACCAATGAGTTTAGAAGCCATGTATATGGAATATGACTCTGGTCGCTTAAATCCAAAAATTAAATAAGCTGTATTGAGTTAGAAAAAAGGCGCTCCTCATTATGAGGCGCGCCTTTTTTGTTTTCTGAACTGTGTGAAGAGCTAATGCGTTTACATTAATTCTTTCATCAGTGCTTGCAAGGCGGCTTCACGGTCACCGAGCAGATCTTGGTATTGGCTCAACATGTTCTTCTTATCTTGCAAACTTGCAATTTGTGGCCCGTAATCCGCACTGAGCTTAGCTTTGAGTTTGTCCTCTACCTCGCCAAGTTGCGCTTTCAATTCAGCCCCCAACACGTCACCTAATATGCTATCTAAGTTTGATTTAAGTTTGATAGCAGGGTCGTTCACGGTGCCGTTAACACTCAAATCCATCACCAATTTAGTAACGTCTTCCAGCGCTGCAGCAAGCAGGGTTGCGGTCTTGTTGTCGGTATTGCTAAGTAATAATTTTGCTTGATTGATCAAGCCCTCTACAGAGCCGCTGAGGTTGTCGCCATTGATTGAGAAATTGGCGGCAATATCGGCAATACCCTGCTCTAATTGCAAGGGGAGTTCTGGACTTTGCGACAGTGAAACACCAGATAGGGCTAACTGCTTTAGGCCCATATTAAAAACACTTTTAAGGGTGTCATTACGCTGATCAAAGATACCGTCGATAACAAGCTGTGACTTTTCTTCCATGCCACCGCTAAGCGCCATAGTAATCGGCTTGTTCCAGTAATCTTGCTTGTCGGTAACGTCGTTTATCTCACCTGAGTAAGCGAGTTTTTCACCGCCAATCACTTGATAGCCATCAATCAAAATCTTACGAATCAAAATATTGACCGGTAATTCCGCAGCGGGCTCGGTACTTACTGGAGCCTCTTCTTCTGCAGCCATATTACCCATGGTTTCTTGGTATAGGCTAAGGCCGCGTTGCACCATAGTGTTGACCTCATCGCCAAGTAGAAAGCGCAACATGCCTTCACTACCTTGGTCTAAGCCATATTTTGATAACATGCGTTTAGACTGGTTGGCGGGCAGTGTCGCGGCGCGCGAGCTCAGTGACTTTATTTCAGCGGAATCGTTTGATAAGTCTTCTTTTAAGTTATCAAACTGGCGGAGCTCTGCTTTTATGTCGTCACGTAATTCTTTGGCACCGGCAATGCGCTCGATGACATTTTTGTTTTTTAAATCATTCCAGCGTTGTTTGTATTGCTCAAACTGGGCTTGGTCTGGCACTTTTGCCGCTTTGTCCTGCCACTTTGATTCTAATTGACTAAAGCCATTTTGAATGTCGGTGACTTCGGCTTGGATGGTGGCCTTTTCTTCTGCGAGCAGGGCATCGGGGTCTGGCAGTGTGATAGTGGGCATACCACTGCTGCTGTCTTCTTCTTTAGGCGGTGGCATGCTGCCATCTAATGTACCGGGAGTGCTGCGTTCGGTGTACATTTGCAGACCGGATAAAAGCACTTCATCGGCAATGACCTGCATTTTAAGTAAGGCTTTGGCATCTACATCTGCAGAGATTTTTTCGCTCTGCAGTAAATTCCGCATGGGTTCCTGCGGGTTGGCGACAGTTAAACCGTTGAGCGCAACATGGGTGGGGTAGAAGCTGATATCGACACTGTCGACATTAACGCGGGCACCAACTTGTTTGCTGCCTTCGCGTTCAATCATAAACTTTGCGATGGGCTCTAGGGCAAATACGACGCCTGCTACTACTATGACGAGTAGGATCAGGACACCCTGAAAAATCCGTTTGAACATGAGACTGCTTCTCCAGATGTTGTGCGGTATTCACCACAAAGTGGATACCAACGATAATCATTTTGGTTACATTCTATCTTGTTAAGCTAATTATTGCGTTCAGGCGTGAGCATAAGCTGTTAATAATGATATTGAACACCGCCCTGCGGTTTTGACATTTATGCACGCGATAAGTGCAGTGGGTGGTGAGAAATGTTTCACCTTGCAGATTACACCGCCGTGAGTACATTTCCCCATAAGTTGACCTCACTTTGAACCATAAAATGGCCGAATTAAGGCTCTTGGGCGATGGAAATCCAAGCTCTCTGTAGTGGTCAACTAAAACTGGCCAACCCGTTCACGCCAGCGACGAGCTTGTTCACTAGAAGCGGGATCACTAATTCCGTAGATCGAAATCTAAGTTGTTGATTTCTTGAGGTATGGGTTTATGATCAGGAGAAGGGATTTAAGAAAAAATAGAGGTGACGCGTCTTGCTAACGCCGATAGTCAATTCCACGAAATACAATCAAGTGCATGATATCGCTAGGGTTTTTGGCGCCATTCTGAATTCGGGCCTGGAGATAGAGAGCCAAGGTGTTATAAGGCACCAGTCTTCATAATAATGCTGTTATATTTTTAGTTATAGCTCACAGGAGTCCCATTGGCTATTACAAATAAATCAATAAAACTACTATGGTCAAATGCGGCAGGAATATGTTCCTTTTCAGGTTGCGCTGAAAAGCTTTCTGTAGAGCAGGCCGCAGGAGTTGCACCTTATACGCTTGGAGAAATGGCTCATATAAAAGGAAATAAGCCAGGTTCAAATAGATATGACCAATCACAATCAAGCACTGAACGTGATAGTTATGAGAACTTAATACTATTATGTCCTACTCACCACACATTGATTGATAAAGAAGAGAATGAAGCAGAATACCCTGTAGATCTTCTCCTTGAAATGAAAAATCAACACGAGAGCTTTATTTCAAATAGACTTGGTGTAGAAAAATTTGAAAATACGGATCAGTTAAAAGATAAAATCTCAATTTATATGTCTGAAAATCATCAAGCATGGAACCAATATGGCCCACTGTCTGATAATGCCCGAAGAAACCCTAATAACGATCAAGTACACGCTCTATGGACCTCTGCTCGACTTTCCACAATCATTCCAAATAACCGTGAAGTGGTAAAAATATTACAGGAAAATAGAGAGTTATTTTCTAAGCTTGAACAACGAATTATTAGTAAATTTATAATGCATGTAGAGAGCTATGAAGCATGGGTCAATGATGATATTCCGTATCAAGCAGTTTTACGTTTTCCTACAGATTTTGAAGAATTAGTTTTTGGAGAAGAAGATGCCAGCACACAACGATAATTTTCCATGGATGAGCTATTACGGAAACTATAATTTTTTTGAACAACGTATGCGTGAGCATTCAAAAGTAAACACAATTGAGCGTGTTAACCCTAGTGTTTATAGCCTTGAACTGACTGATGGTCGCAGATTAAAAGTATTCATTTGTGAGTGCTACTCCTTTGATACTGCAGAATATGTAGAGTCATGTGAAAACTATGGACCATTACAAGCTGTAGTTATCAGTTCTAATTGGTGTGGTTATTCACTAGATGTTAAGCGTAATTGTATGTCTGATCAGGTTGGTGTGTATGATACCGCTGGATTCATGGCCGCTATAAACAAAAGGGAGTATTGGACTTACCTTACAGAGTATGAACGTGAACGATTTCAAGAAAATGGTTGGCTTTAAAATTGATGATATCTGTATATGGTTATGGTTCATATTTTAAAGGAAGCAGTCAATATAAAGACATAGACATCTTAATTACTCATATTTCAACTGACTATAACTCTTGCTTAGAAGTCATCGCATTGAAAAAGTCTATAGTCAATGAAATAGAAGGAGCTGATGTCACCATCCTTTCTTGTGTCGCTGAATCAGAATTTAACTTTATCCAGCAATCTAGAGCAATATTACTTTCTGAATTTTTGCAAAATACGAACAATCGGATTTTAACAGAGTTATTTGATAAAGTTCGTGGGTATAAAAATATAACAAGGCATTTAAACGGAACTAAAACAGTGGGTTAGGTTTCGCTTCGCTACACATTATAACCCACTATTTTAGTCCGCTTAATGCGGCGTTAACAGTACGTAAAGCACTAGTTCACCGCTCCTTTTCGGTCTGTTGACTGTAACTACAATGTAATTATAATTAAGGGATGAATCATCTGACCTTCGAATGGGATTCGGCCAAGGATGCCTCCAACCTTATGAAACATGGGGTATCTTTTAGCGAGGCCAAAACGGTATTCACTGATGAATTTGCCCGTTTAATTGCCGACCCAGACCATTCTGAGGATGAAGATCGATTCCTGCTTCTTGGAACAAGTATCAATTCTCGTCTATTAGTCGTTTGTCATTGCATCAGGGAAGGTGAAGTAATTCGGGTTATCTCAGCTCGAAAAGCGGATAAACGAGAACGTAAAGTATATGAAGGTTATCGAAATGCGTGATCACTACGATTTTTCAAAGTCCGTTAAAAATCCTTATGCTAAGAAACTTAAGAAGCAAGTCACTATTCGACTTGATGAAGACACAATTGAGTATTTTAAAAAGCTCGCCGACGACAAAGATATGCCTTACCAAAGTCTAATTAATCTTTATCTTAGGGACTGCGCGCAGTCGCATAAGGATTTAAAACTTGAGTGGAAGTAAAAACTGTTAACAAATCAAAGCAGTCGATGCGCGCTGCTGTTTGAGGCGTTGAGGCTTTAGAATTACTCCGCTCAGTGTCCGCTAACGATGGATTGTTTCCTTCAATTTACCTTGGCGATTGCCCGCTAATTTACCTATGCCGTCGTTTATGGCGCACGATAAAAGCACCTTACTATAAGTTGGCCACGGACCATTTTACCGGTGGCCAAAGTGGACATCTTGAGGGTGAATCAACACGTGTTGCGATTGAAATACACTATATAGCTTCCGGTGTCAGGGCTTTTTCGATAAGCAGCTTGAGCGGCTACTGCGCTCAAGTAGTTAATATTGTCCCAGAGTAACAGTGTTTGTAGTGGTGTTTCACGCCATAAGGAATAACGTCCCTGATATTGCCGGTCAATCGTGATCATACTGAGTCCCGCTGCTTGCTTGGCGAATTGTATTGGTTTTTGCAGGATGATATTTCGACCTTCTACCCTGACCGCCTCATTAATTTCGACGGTATCTTCATGCAGTAGTGCGCAGATGTCTCCCGCGTGGGGCGGGGTTTGTCTGCCGGCTGGCAGGCGCAGGTGTTGTGTTCCCTTTAATTGACAGCGCCAATATGACGGTTGCTGTATAAGCGGAATAGACTGGAATTGGACATTGCTGAGTGCATAGCTAATACACAGCGCTACGTTGGCAGTAGCTTGTACAATGTTGCCATTGGACAATTTTACTTGGCCGCTTAGCAGCTGACAGTCGCAGCGGCCACAATTGCCATTTCGACAGCTGCGAGTCACAGCTAGTCCCGCGGCAAGACATTGCTCAAGGAGTGTTTCGTCCTGATAAAGGGATAAGCTAAACGGCGGTGTTATGGTGCTGAGAGTGAGCACCGCTAAGCACCAAGATATTCAGCACGCAATCTGGGTAATAACTGTTTTAGCGCGAGCGCTCGGTGACTCATTTGATTCTTTTGCGCTTTATTGAGTTCTGCGGAGCTAAGATCTAGGTCGTTGACCAGAAAAAGTGGGTCGTAACCAAAGCCATTATTGCCGCGTGGCGAAGTAAGAATTGAGCCCTGCCAAAGGCCTTCGCATAGCAGGGGCGCGGGGTCGTCGGCATGGCGAACAAAGGCTAGAGCGCAGTGAAAGTGGGCGTTTCTATTTGTTTCACCGTCGAGCGCGGCTAATAATTTGGTATTGTTGTCGGCATCTTGGGCGTGCTCGCCAGCGTAACGGGCGGAGTAAATGCCCGGAGCTCCGCCGAGGGCGTCTACACAGAGTCCTGAATCATCAGCCAGCGCTGGGCAGCCGCTTTGCCGTGCGGCGTTGCGGGCTTTTAAAATGGCATTTTCGATAAAACTCAGGCCGTTTTCCTCGGCCTCTACCACATCAAAATCGGCTTGGCTGCGCAGCGTGATGCCTAGCTGGCCGAGTAAATCATTTAGTTCTTGTAGCTTGCCGCGATTACCGCTGGCCAAGACCACGGTGTTAGTGTCTGAATGTGTCATTGCTTATTCTTCTAAATACAGCATTTTGTTGAATTGGATATCGTAGCTGGGGCGATTATCGACACTGACTGATAATCGAAAGTCTTGGCGTTCGTCATTATCAAGCTCAAATTGGGCGATATAATAAATGGCATCCTGCTCGATGATTTCTTTAAATTCTAGCGGCGTGCGGTGAATGAGGTCGGAGCTGCTACCTTTGACATTGGCACGCACAGCAATATTGCTGGTGTCGAGCTGGCGGCGAACCGAAACATTGATAAGAAATTTATCGTCGCCACGAACAATGCCGTAACTTTTGGCAACCTGCGGGGTGAGAAAAGTGGTGTTCAATACATTGTAATGAACTGTGTCTTTGCCAAAGCTCGAACTCGTTGCGGTGGCTGAGTGAGCCTCTTGGGCGTGACTAGCCACACTGAACATAGCACTAAAGATCAGTGCAATTGTGGCGACATAGTTTGGTCGTTTTTTGAAGAGCATATGCGTTCCGCCGTTATTTACTAATGTGATAAACCGCTGTTACACCCAGTAAATTGGGGAAGCGGTTGGCAATGGGAGACTGGTTATTATCGGCACCAATAACGCTACTGTGTAGTATGCGTATGTGTTTTTCACTGCACAGCGCTTCAAAATCTTTCACCGTACAAAAGTGGATGTTTGGCGTGTCATACCAGGTATAGGGTAAAAATTTAGAGACTGGCATTTTGCCTTGATGACCCAAATACCAGCGGCTACGCCAGTGACCAAAATTGGGAAAGGTCACAATGCATTCACGACCAACGCGCAGCATTTCGTCAATTACCAAATGCGGATAGCGCAAGGTTTGTAGGGCGAGGGTCATAACGACCATGTCAAAGCTGTCGTCGCGGAAGTTGCCTAGGCCAACATTGAGGTCGTGTTCAATGACATTAACACCGCGAGCCAGCGCTTGAGTAATGTTTTTGGGGTCTATATCGAGACCAACGCCGGAGACATTTTTCTCTTTTGCCAGAGTTTCTAATAGCGTGCCGTCGCCACAGCCAAGGTCGAGCACGCGGCTGTCGGGTTTAATCCACGGCTGAATCAGGGTTAGGTCAAATCGCATGGCCAAGCTCCTGTTTGAGTCGTTTCATATAAGCGTGGAATACATCCATATAGCGGGGGATGGGAATCAGAAATGCGTCGTGACCGTGATCGGCTTTAATGACGCTGTAACTGACAGATTTGTTGGCGGCAACAAGGGCGTCGACGATCTCTCTAGAGCGCGCCGGTGCAAAGCGCCAATCGGTGGTGAAGGATACAACCATAAAGGCACACTTAGCGTGTTTAAAGGCTTCTACGGGATCGTCGTTATATTCTCGAGCTAAGTCGTAGTAGTCCAGCGCTTTTGTCATCAGCAAATAGGTGTTGGCATCAAAGCTACTGGAGAAGGCTTCGCCTTGATAGCGAAGATAACTTTCTACTTCAAATTCTATGGCGGTTTCGGCGCTGGCTCCAAGTGACAGATTGCCGGTTTTTAGTTCGCGGCCAAACTTTTGCTTCATGCCGTCTTCAGACAGGTAGGTGATATGACCAACCATTCTTGCCAGCCCCAATCCCTGTTTTGGCAGGGTGTTGTGCTCTAAATAGCGACCTTCGTGAAAGTTTGCATCGGAGGTGATGGCCTTTCTGGCAATTTCGTTAAACGCGATATTTTGCGCAGATAACTTCATGGCAGAGGCAATAACAATACAGTGGCGCAGGGCATCTGGGTATTCCAGCGCCCAGCGCATGGCCTGCATACCACCCAAGCTGCCGCCAATAATGGCTGCCCATTGGCTAATGCCAAAATGCTCCATCATTAGGTGTTGGCTTTCTACCCAGTCGCGACAGCGCAGCGGGGGGAAGTCTGGCCCCCAAGGCTTGCCTGTGTCGGGGTTAATCGAGGTTGGCCCCGTTGAGCCATGGCAGCCGCCAATATTATTAATACTGAGTACAAAGAATACATTGGTGTCGATGGGCTTGCCCGGCCCTATGCAGCTGTCCCACCAACCGGCTTTGCGGTCAGTTTCACTGTGTTTACCCGCCGCGTGGTGATGCCCACTTAAAGCATGGCAGATTAAAATCCCGTTTGATTTGTCGGCATTTAGCTCGCCGTAGGTTTCATAAACAATATCGTGCTCAGGCAGCGAGCGGCCACAGGCTAGCTCTAAGGGCTGGTCGAAGTGCAGTGTTTGCGGGGTAACGATACCCACGCTATCCGTATCTGCATTTGCTGAATTGGGTGGTGCTTGTTTCATTTGGACCGATATCCTTGTGAGCTGATGTTGTTGGAACCATCAGCGGCTTGAGCATGTGGTGCCGGCCGTTAAAACGGTCTTACATTGCTGATTTTATTACTGCCAGTGCCTTGGGTATTTTAAGTGGCGCTGAAATTTTAAGGGTTTTTTGCCGACTTTGCGCGCCGGCAGTGAGTTCAACTGCGTTTTTGCTAAGCCCAAATTCTTTGGCAATAAAGGCGATCAAGCCGGCATTGGCCTTGCCGTCACTTGCCGCTGCGCGAACCCGTATTTTTAATCTGTCGCCGTGCTGACCTGAAAACTCATTGCTGCTGGCACCCGGTTGAATATGGCAGAACAAGGTTAAGTTACCATTATGCCAACGATAAAATGTCGGCGTTTCCGCCATGACCTACAACCCCATAACGAGTACTGGGTGAAGGCCTGCGCTGGCAGCCACGTGGCGTAATAACACCTCGAGTACATTGATGCATAGAAACACTAAAATGGGAGACAGGTCTAGGCCACCCATTGATGGTAGTAATTTACGAAATGGCATCATCACCGGCTCGGTAATTTGATACAGAATTTGGGCGGCGGGATGGGCGCCGCCTTGGGCAATCCAGCTCATGATGATATTGCCGATGATGGCAAAGAAATATAAGTTTAATACCGCGCTACACAAACCAATGGCAGACCAAATAACAAGTTGTGCAGGATTGGGAAAGCCGCCGCTGTAAATTTTGAATAATAAGGCGATGCCAATACCTTGGGCGATAAAGGCTAGCAATAATGATGCGGTATCAATTTTGCCGACGCTGGGGATTATTTTACGTAGAGGAATAACCAGTGGGTTGGTTGCCTTAACCAAAAACTGGCAGATAGGGTTGTAAAAATCCGCGCGAACTAATTGAAGAATCAGCCGTAACAGGAACGCCATCATCGCTAAGCTAACGACGGTGTTTAATAGCATGGTAGTAATTTCAGCAGCAGCAGACATGCGGCTATTCCCCTTCTAGTTCAATGGCGAGTTCTTCGGCGCGGACTCGGGCACCGTCCAGTGCTTGTGCAAATAATTGGCGTAAGCCGCCTTCTTCTAATGTGTTGATGGCACGTTCGGTGGTGCCTTTTGGTGAGGTAACACGGCGTCTAAGCTCGGCGACGTCAACATCGCTAGCCATCGCCATTTGCGCGGCACCTAATGCGGTTTGCAAGGTGAGTTGTTTGGCAACATCATTGCTTAAACCCATGTCTCGCCCTGCGGCTTGCATGGCCTCCATAACTAAAAAGAAATAGGCTGGGCCACTGCCCGATACCGCGGTGACAGCGTCGAGTTGGCTTTCTTGCTCTACCCACAACGCGAGGCCGACGGCCTCTAAAATGGTGGTGGCTTGCTGGCGTTGTAGGTCGCTAACCTGGGTGTTGGCGTAGAGCGCGGTTGCGCCGCTGCGAACTAGGGCAGGCGTGTTGGGCATGCAGCGCACAATAGCGGGCGAGCCTCCTAGCCAATTGGCTAAGCTGTCACTCGTCACACCGGCAGCAATGGAGATGACCAAGGGCTGGTGTGTTTTAACCGCGTCAGCAATGTCGCTTGCGACCAGTTTCATAATTTGCGGTTTCACCGCCAGAATGACGACATTGACGTTGGCGATAAGCGCATTGTTGTCACTGCCCGTATTCACCGCAGCCACATCTTTAAGCTTAGCTAAGCTTTCGGTATTGGGATCGCTGGCCCATATTTTCTCAGCAGCGATGCCACTAGCTACCAGACCGCCGATAATACTGGACGCCATGTTTCCGCCGCCAATAAAACCAATTCGCATATCTTCCACGTTATATCCCCGTTAACTCAATGCCAGATCCACGTTATTAGGCCGTGGCTGGAAATTCCGCCGGCAAGTATATCAGTCTCTTTTTACAACTGGCAGTCGAAGCGGCTGAGTTCATGGCTTTGCTGTGGGGCGAGGCCCGAATATATCGCTGCCAATGCGTACGATTGTTGCCCCTTCTGCAATGGCTGACTCCATATCGCCAGACATGCCCATAGATAGCGTGTCTAGTGATGCCTGCGGGAAGGCATTTTTGAGGTCGGTAAGGATGTTTTCCAGTGCCGCAAAATTTTGTCGTTGCTCTTGGGCGTTAGAGGTTTGCACCGGAATGGCCATGAGCCCACGCAAAATAAGCCGAGGTTGCTTGAGGGCAAGGGCAGCCAGCTCTATGACGTCTGTGGCTGGGATGCCGGCTTTGCTCGACTCGTCATTCAGGTTAATTTGCAGGCAAACGTTTAAAGGGGGTAATTCCGCTGGGCGCTGATCGTTGAGTCGAGTGATGATTTTGGCGCGGTCAACACTGTGAACCCAGTCAAAATGGCTGGCAATGGCGCGGGTTTTGTTGGTCTGAATCGGGCCGATAAAGTGCCACTGTAATTCCGGAGATGTTAGCTGTCGTTGTTTGTCTAGGGCTTCTTGAAGGTAGTTTTCGCCTAGGTGGGTTAGCCCTGCGGCTATCGCTTCGGAAATTTCTGCCGCATTGCGGGTTTTGGTCACCGCCATGAGTATTGGTGGTGATTGGCGCTGATAAAGTTGGCAGGCAGCCTCTATACGTGCCTGAATTGCTGCTATATTGTTTTGTATATTGATTTGCGTGCTCATGATTAAAGTATGCCTTATGAGACCTTCTTGTCCATCGCCTTAGAATAAAACCTAGATTAAGTGTGGCGCGGCCTATAGTAACAGGCAATTGGCATCATTTTATGCTGTACGACCCACTACTGCGCGGTATACAGTTTTAGTCTTAGAGTTAGCTTTGCCGCTTAATTTGGCATACAAAGAATGCAGAGCCCGTCCGCTGAAACTTGTTTTGATGCCGCTTGAGGACTTTCATGGATATCACAGAATTACTCGCTTTTAGTGCCAAACAGAATGCATCTGACCTGCATTTGTCTGCAGGCTTGCCGCCGATGATTCGTGTTGACGGTGATGTGCGGCGTATTAATTTGCCACCGCTAGAGCATCGTGAAGTACACGCCTTAATTTATGAGATTATGAATGACCGCCAACGTCGCGATTACGAAGAGTTTTTAGAGACAGACTTTTCGTTTGAAGTGCCCGGCGTAGCCCGATTTAGGGTGAATGCCTTTAACCAGAACCGTGGCGCGGGTGCGGTTTTCCGTACCATTCCCTCTAAGGTATTGTCCTTGGAAGACCTTGGCATGGGGCAGGTTTTTAGAGATATTTCGATGATTCCGCGTGGTTTGGTGCTGGTCACAGGGCCAACGGGTTCGGGTAAATCAACAACCTTAGCGGCCATGATTGACTATATTAATGATAATAAATTTGATCATATATTGACGATTGAAGACCCTATTGAATTTGTTCACGAGTCCAAAAAATGCCTGCTGAACCAGCGCGAGGTTCACCGCGACACCCACGGTTTTAATGAGGCGCTGCGATCAGCCTTGCGTGAAGACCCCGATATTATCTTGGTTGGTGAATTGCGAGACCTTGAAACGATTCGCTTAGCACTCACTGCGGCAGAAACAGGGCATTTGGTCTTTGGTACATTGCATACCACGTCAGCAGCTAAAACCATTGACCGGGTTGTGGATGTGTTTCCAGGTGAAGAAAAGGCCATGGTGCGCTCAATGCTGTCGGAATCGCTGCAAGCGGTTATTTCACAAACGTTATTGAAGAAGCCGGGCGGTGGACGGGTTGCAGCCCATGAAATCATGATCGGTACGCCAGCCATTCGGAATTTAATTCGCGAAGATAAGATCGCCCAGATGTATTCAGCCATTCAGTCTGGCGCTGCAGTTGGCATGCAGACCATCGATCAGTGTTTGAAAGACCTACTGCAAAAACATTTAATTAATCGAGATGCGGCGCGCAGTAAAGCCCGTTTCCCTGAAAATTTTTAATGCTTCTCTAGTAGAGGCGTCAGGTTGAGGGTAAGACCTTGGAAATTGAAAAGTTACTAAGAATTATGCAGGAAAAAGGCGCCTCGGATTTGTTTATCTCTGCGGGCGTTGCACCTTCAATCAAGGTAAACGGACAGATGGTGCCGATGAGCAGCAATACCCTCAGCCCGGAAAAGGCCCGGGAGGTGGTGCTGGGGGTGATGAATGATCAACAGCGCCGGGAATTTGTTAGGGATAAAGAGTGTAATTTCGCCATTAGTTTACGCGGGATTGGCCGCTTCCGGGTAAGTGCGTTTTATCAGCGGAATTTGGTTGGTATGGTGCTGCGTAGAATAGAGATGAATATTCCAACCTCGGACTCACTCGGGCTGCCAGAGATTATCAAAGAGTTGGCGATGACCAAACGCGGTCTGATTATTTTTGTTGGCGCCACGGGTACCGGTAAGTCGACCTCATTGGCGTCAATGATTGGTCATCGCAATGAGAACTCTCGCGGTCATATTATTACGGTCGAAGACCCTATTGAATTTGTCCATCAGCACCGAGGTTGTATTGTTACCCAGCGTGAGGTGGGTATCGATACCGAGTCGTTTGAAGTGGCCCTTAAAAATATGCTGCGGCAGGCCCCCGACGTTATCATGATCGGTGAGGTTCGTACCCGTGAAGCCATGGAACAAGCCATTACGTTTGCGGAAACCGGCCATTTGTGTCTGTGTACCCTGCACGCGAATAACGCCAACCAAGCATTAGACCGCATTTTGCATTTCTTTCCGGGTGAGCGACACCAGCAGTTATGGATGGACCTGTCCTTGAATTTAAAAGCGATGGTGGCTCAGCAGTTGGTGCCAACTCGCGACGGTGAGGGTCGGCGTGCATGTGTAGAGATTTTATTGAATAGCCCGCTGGCCTCTGACCTAATTCGTAAAGGCGATGTGGCCGGTGTTAAAGATTTAATGAGGCAGTCTACCGAGCTGGGCATGCAAACCTTTGATCAGGCGCTTTACGATTTATATGTGAGCGGCGATATTACTTACGAAGATGCCATAGCACACGCTGACTCAGCCAATGATTTACGCTTATTGATTAAACTCGGTGCGGATAATAATCCAGAGCAAATGACGAAAATGGCGGGAGGCTTGACCATGGAGGACGAGGAGCCTGGTCACCCACCGTCGCGAGGCGGTTATTTGCGATAGCAGGCGCAATTTTAGGGCTCACGCATCCAGCTTTCTAATATTATCGCGGCACTGCGGCTGTCTATTGATTGGTTTTTAAAATCCCGGGAACCGGTGTCATCGATAATGTCGCCGCGCGCTTCAAAGCTGCTAAGACGTTCATCTGCAAAATGCACAGTAATACCAAAGCGGCCATGTATTCGGTTGCCAAATTTACGCGCCCGCAGAGACATCTCAGAGGTGCTGCCATCCATATTTAATGGCAGACCCACAATGACCGCATCTGGCTTCCAGTTAAGTAGCAGTGCCTCGATATCTTCCCAGCGTGGAATGCCGTCTTTGGCTTGCAGTGAGGCTTGCGGGCTGGCGGTTCCTGTCAGGGTTTGGCCCACGGCGCAGCCAATCCAGCGTAAACCAAAGTCAAAGCTGAGAAGTGTTTTTTCTTTGTGAGTCATTGCGTTGCGGGTTTCCTAAGCGTGGCCGCTATCCGGTGCAATTTGGGAAAAATGTATCCCAAGAATTGCCAGCGCGGCGTCAACTTTGTTTTCTGCCGATACGTCAAAGATAACATGTTCACTAGCGGGCACGGTTAACCATGTGCTCTCTTGCAGCTCTTCTTCGAGCTGGCCGGCATCCCAGCCGGCGTAGCCAAGAGCAATCAGGCTTTGACTCGGGCCGCGGTCGCGGGCGATGGCATCAAGAATGTCGAGTGAGGTTGTTAGGGTGACGCTGTCAGTGACGTTTACACTAGCTTCCCACTGCTGCTCATCACGGGGGTGTAAGACAAAGCCGCGATCGGTGTGAACCGGGCCGCCAGCGTATACAGGTTGGCGGTGGTTGTAGACATGGCCGTCAAAATCCAATTGTTCCAGAATTTCATCTACATCGATATCTAGGGGGCGATTGATAATAATCCCCATCGCCCCCTGTGCGTCATGCTCGCAGAGATAGGTGATGCTATGGCTAAAAAAACCGTCTTTGAGCGCAGGGAGTGCGATCAAAAAGTGATTTTTAAAGGATTGGAAGGAAGTGTCTGTCATGGTGCTAAGTATCGGTGAATTTAGCGCAAACACAAGCCGCTTAGCTATTTAATCAGTAAGATTAGCCTTGATCGGTTTTGAGTGACTGGCGCTCAAAGCGCCAAGTGCGAACAATCCCCAGGCGGTTCTTGCCGTCTAAAACGTCACTGGGAATGGCCTCGTAAGGGGCGGCTAAGCGCACAATACGGTGTGCTGCGCGGTCTAAAATGGCATTGCCAGAACTACTCAAAATACGAACTTCGTCAATGCTGCCGTCGGGCATTAACATCAATAATAAACGGAGCTCGCCTTCTATGCCTTGTGAGCGGGCATCATCGGGGTAATGCGCGTTACCAATGGCTTCGACTTTCTTTTCCCAGCGATTTAAATATAAGGCATCTGGGGAACCCTTGGTGGCAACAGAGGTAATAAATTTTGGCCGAGGCATGCGGGCGTAATTTTGATTCAGCTTTTCTAGTTGAGCTTCTAGTGCAGAAATATTGTCACTGAGTTGGCTGTTGGCGTCGCTGCCATCCCATTGTTGCTGCTGGTGAATCATCTGGGTTTGCTGTGGGGTTGTGCGGCGGTTTGCTGCAGTGGTGGTGCTGAGTAATGATGCCGCGGGTGTATCTGGGGCTGATTTAGCTAGCTTTAATACTTTATCGTTTTGAATGTCGTTGTTGTGAAAGGCGCTTTCGCTTGTGGTGCTGAGTTCGGCTTTTTCTTTTAAGAGACCGCTGCCAACTTGGTCGTATTGGGCTAAGTAATCGGCCTTGTCCGGCGCGGTATTACTCTGATATTGGGCAAGGGTGATATCTAGGCTGGGTAATTTGATGCTCATCTCTGGCTGAGTAAAGGTAATACCCAAGATCAGCGCGAGATGCATTGCTGTTGCTACGATAATAATAAAGCCCAGCCTTTGCGGCTGGACTTGTTCTTCGGCAAAGGGAGGCGCCGTTGCTGTCATTGCATACTCGGGGTTGCATTGGCGAGTTTAGCGGCAATGCAATCCATAAGTTGGCCGGCTATGTCGGTGCCGAATTGGTTGTCAATTTCGCGAATGCAGGTTGGGCTGGTGACGTTAATTTCAGTCAAGGCGTCGCCTATAATATCTAAGCCGACAAACAATAAGCCTTTTTCTCGTGCGACAGGGCCAACGGCCGCGGCTATGCGCCGGTCTGAGTCGCTAAGGGCCTGAGCTCGACCGGTACCGCCTGCGGCGAGATTGCCCCTGGTTTCGCCTTTGGCTGGAATGCGGGCAAGACAGTAGGGAGCGGGCTCGCCGTCGATGAGTAATATTCGTTTATCGCCGTCACGAATTTCAGGTAGGTATACCTGGGCCATAATGGTGGTTTGGCCGTGGTTGGTTAATGTCTCTAGGATTACGCCAACATTTGGATCGTCGGGTTTCAGCCGGAAAATAGAGCTTCCCCCCATGCCGTCTAAGGGTTTCATAATGACATCGCCATGTTCGGCGTGGAAGGCCCGTAAACGCGTTTGATCGCGGCTGACAAGATGGGTGGGGCCACACTCTGGGAACTGCAGTGCAAATAACTTTTCATTGCAGTCACGTAAGCTGCTAGGCCTATTCACTACCCAAGCACCTTGACGATCAGCGAGCTCTAAAATATGCGTGGCATAGAGAAACTCATTATCGAACGGCGGATCTTTACGCATCAGAATGACATCGAGATCACCAAGACGAGTTTCACTTTTATCGCTAAGTTCGTAAAAGTGGTCGGGATTTCTGAATACGGCTAGGGATTGGGTTGATGCCCAAGCTTCACCTGCACTGACATAAAGGTCGGCTGGTGTCATATAGCTTATTTGCCAGTTGCGCTCTGCTGCTGCCCATAACATGGCCAATGTTGAATCTTTCTTGTAAGTGATGCGTTCGATGGGGTCCATCACAACGCCAAGACGTATAGTCATTTTGTTACCTGTGTCTAAAACTTGGCAAGCAGGCGTTGTTCTGTGCCTGTGCTGTGCTAATAATTGCTCGACTCTTATTTAACGACTCTGCCACTCTTTAGTGTGTTGTACGCGATGAATTTGGTCTTTTATATCTGTGCAAGCACATATATTAGCCATTTCGCTTTGCCAGAGTGTGAATGTTAAGTTCGAGCAGCGGTTTTTGCTTGCCATAGAATAACGCAAAAACAGCAAAACTTTGCCTATTCGAGCAATTTTGCTTTACTGGCATCACTGGGTGATGGTGCCAGAGCGCGTTACGTGGTAAAAAAACCACCTCTGTGCGAGAAGACATTGGACGGTTGGCGCATCAAAACTAAGCATCACAAGGTTACCAATTCTTATGGAAGTTAATTTTTCCGACCTAAAAGTTATGATTATCGACGATAGCAAGACGATTCGTCGGACTACCGAAACATTGCTGGCCAAAGAAGGCTGCACCGTGGTTACCGCGGTAGACGGCTTTGATGCCTTGGCAAAAATTGCGGACACTAAGCCGGATATTATTTTTGTCGACATTATGATGCCGCGTTTAGACGGCTATCAGACGTGTGCCTTAATTAAAAATAATACTGAATTTAAGTCCACTCCCGTGATTATGTTGTCCAGTAAGGACGGCTTGTTCGATAAAGCGAAAGGCCGTATTGTTGGTTCAGATCAATACCTAACCAAGCCCTTTAGTAAGGCTGAGTTACTTGACGCCATTCAAAGCCATGTTCAGATCACGCAGGTCTAAACAGCTACGTGTTAATTAAACGAAGAAGCCGGTTATGGAGACTGGTTAAGACCGCATTATAGATTGGCACTGCGGTACTTATGATGAGGAAAAAAAATGCCACGGGTTCTTATTATCGATGATTCACCAACAGAAATTTTTAAGATTTCAGAGATCCTTAGTAAAAATGGCTATGAAGTGTTGACTGCAGAAAGTGGTGAGCAGGGCTTAGGTATTGCCAAGCAGGAAATGCCTGATGTGGTTCTGATGGATATCGTTATGCCGGGCCTGAATGGATTTCAGGCTACCCGACAACTAAGCCGTGACCCTGATACCAGTGGTATCCCCATTATTATTGTGACCACCAAAGATCAAGAAACGGATCGTTTGTGGGGGCAGCGCCAAGGTGCAAAGGGATATTTAACCAAGCCGGTAGACAGCAAAGGCCTGCTTAAGGCGATTGACGCCGTACTCAATTAAGTGCGCTGCTGGGTAATTTATGTCTGAATCATTGTCATTTGATTATTTGCAGGCTTTAGCGGCTCGGTGTCGTGAAGAGTTTACTGCGCTTCCCAGTGCCCGTGATAATCATGTGGTTACTTGGAGTGGCGTGGGTTTTCGCGTTGCTGGCCAGCACTGCGTCACGGCGATGGATGACATAGCAGAGGTGCTGACCGAGCCAGCGGTGACTCGCTTGCCCGGTGTAAAGCCCTGGGTACGAGGTGTGGCTAATGTGCGTGGTCGCTTATTGCCCTTGGTAGACTTAAGTGCGTATTTAAATCAAGCGGCTGCTACAGAGCAGCGTCAGCGGCGGGTATTGGTTATCGAAAAAGGCGAAATATACCTTGGTCTTATCGTGGATGAGGTGTTTGGTATGCAGCACTTTGATGCTGAAACGTTTCGTTTAGAGGGTGAGCTGCGGGTTGCTGCTTTAGCGCCTTATATTCAAGGGTGTTATCAATATGAACAGCATCAGTGGGTGGTATTTCGCCCTGTACAATTAATAGAAGATAGTAATTTTTATACCGTGGCAGCATAAGCTCGGAATTTAACGTAAAAGCTAATATAGCACTGGGAGTTCGGGTAAATGAAAGCAGGTAATCAAGGCGCTTTGGCACGATTGCGAGCCAGCCGTGTTGTTAGTGTGCTCGTTATAATTATTCTGGCGGGGTTTATCGGCGCTGGGTTAAATACTTTCATTATCTTGCGTGATGCAGATTATGATCAGCGTTATCTGGAATTGACCAGTGAAATGCGCTTATACGCCCAGCAGATAGCAAACACCTCGCGGGAGGCGGCGCTGGGTGATAAGGCAAGCTTTGATACGTTGGCTCGTGCCCAGCGAAATTTTGAGCAAGCTAGGGCAACATTAGTGAATGGCGGTAAAGGACTGCCCTCCCCAGCGGCGATGCTAGGCGATGATATAGACCGCTTAAATTCATTATGGGCTCAGGTGGACAGCGCCGTAGACACCATTACCGGTAACAGTGAGCGCATTGTTTTTTTGTATCAGGTTGCTGAAAACCTAAGCCAACAACTTCCTGAGTTACAGAGCAACAATAATAAAATTGTCGATATTTTATTAACAAGTGGCAGCTCAGCAAAACAAGTAGCAATTGCCCAGCGGCAGTCATGGTTGGCCGAGCGGATTGGGCGCCACGTTGACCTCATGATTGGTGGCGGTGATGCAGCGACCCAAGCAGCTGAGCAATTTACCAATGATGCTAATGAGTTTGCCGCGGTTTTAAATGGCATGATTAAAGGAGATAGCAGCAAAGGTATCGCGCGTGTCAGTCGTAGTAACGCCCAAGCGGTTTTGGCGTCTATTGAGACTTCTTTTCAGCAGCTAAGCGGCTCAATGGAAAGTGTTTTTGAGGCATCTCCTGAATTATTAAAGTCATCTCAAGCTGCTATTTTGATTGCGGCAACAGTGCCGGACATCACTCAAGTAACCAGTAATCTGTCCTCAGCTATTGCAACGCTTTCTGATAAGCGACCTTTGTCGTTTGCGAGCGCATTGATTTTTGTTGGTGTCATTTTAATTGGCTTGGCAGTGTTGGCTTGGTTGTCTATGCGTACCACGCAGATGCGCTTGCGCGAGACAGCTGACGCTAACGAACGAAATCAAACGGCGATATTGCGTTTACTTGATGAGCTGGCTGACCTTGCAGATGGTGACCTCACGACGTCGGCAACGGTAACAGAAGATTTCACCGGTGCCATTGCGGACTCGATTAACTATACCATTGACCAATTACGGGTACTGGTATCACAGATTAATGAAACCGCCGTGGAAGTATCGTCGGCGGCACAGAACTCTCAGTCTACCGCCTTAACTCTGGCGCAGGCTTCAGAGAGTCAGGCTAAAGAAATAGCGGGTGCATCTGCGGCTATTTCAGAGATGGCACAAACCATCGACCGGGTATCTTCCAACGCTAGGGAGTCTGCGACAGTTGCACAGCGTTCGGTTGCTATCGCAAATACCGGTGCAGAGGTGGTGCAAAATACCATCAAAGGTATGGATAACATCCGCGAGCAGATTCAGGAAACCTCGAAGCGAATTAAACGCCTAGGTGAATCCTCACAGGAAATCGGTGATATCGTTTCTTTGATTAATGATATTGCTGACCAAACCAATATTCTGGCATTGAATGCAGCGATTCAGGCATCGATGGCGGGTGATGCAGGCCGCGGTTTCGCCGTGGTTGCGGACGAAGTCCAGCGTTTGGCTGAGCGATCTTCCGGTGCGACAAAGCAGATTGAAGCCTTGGTAAAAGCGATTCAATCCGATACCAATGAGGCGGTTATCTCCATGGAGCAAACCACTTCTGAGGTGGTACGTGGTGCGCGGCTTGCCCAAGATGCGGGTACGGCCTTGACTGAAATCGAAGCGGTATCGCAGGAATTGGCGGAGCTGATTCAGAACATATCTAGTGCGGCAGCGGATCAGGCCGTGTCTGCTGGACAAATATCTTCTACGATGCAAATTATTCAACAAATCACCTCGCAAACCTCGGCAGGCTCTACCGAAACGGCTAGATCAATTGGGGCGTTGGCAGAAATGACAAATGATCTGCGTAGCTCGGTAGCCGGTTTCACATTGCCAGAGCAGCAGCGCTGATTTGCTACCACGTCGTGCTAGGCATGGACGAGTGCTTATTACATCACGAGGTGTTTGCTGTCGATGGATCAGTAGGCATTGCGATGGCAACCGAATACAGAGTTCTAGGACATGACTGATCGTCGAGACTACATTGCGCTTGAGTGGGTTGCCGGAGAGATTGCCGACGCCCTAGCTCAGTGTGGGCCACTGATTGATGACTACCTCAGTAATACCAACAATGCGTCCTTAGATCGCGTCAGCATGCTTTTGCATCAAGTGCAGGGCAGTTTACGGATGGTCGAATTTAGTGGCGCCGCCTTGTTGGTTGACGAAATGGAACGCAGCATTTTGGCGCTGAGCGAAGGCCAGATTGCCGTTGAGCGTCGCCGCGATGTCCTCTTGGTAGTCCAGACCAGTGCTGACGAGTTACCCGCTTATTTGCAACGTGTGAAAGACAAGCAGCATGAGCTGCCGGCATCGTTAGTCATGATATTTAATGATCTCCGTGCCGCCTTAGATCAGCCGTTACTGTCGTCTTCACTGCTATTTAATCCCCCCGTCAATTTGTCGCCAGCGGCTTCGGCTCAAGCAGTACTTGCGGACTCGTTTAATGAGCTTGCGAGTAAATTGCTCAAAATGTATCAAATTGCATTGCAGGCATACCTGCGCGGTGATGATGATAAGCAAAACCTGATGTACCTCGGCAAGGTCTCAGGTCGTGCCGCTAAATTATGCAGCGGAGAGTCACAACAAGTGCTCTGGTGGTCTGCATTAGCCTTAATCGAAGGCTTGCTAAATGAATCTATTGCCAACCACTTTGCGGTGCGCAGTTTATTAACTCGCCTTGGCTCTGAGCTGCAAGCGCTTGTTGACGGTGGTCATGCGGCCACAAAAAATGTGGTTTCTCTGCCGTTAATTAAAGACATATTATTTTATATTTCGAGTAGCCCAGCATCATCGCGCTATATTCAAAGTGAGCGTGAAAAGCACGGTTTGGCTGGTATTTTTGATGGAGCTACCGGCAAACATGATGAGGTAGGCACCCGGTTTGCTGATCTTGCACGACCTTCGGTCACTGCTGAACTTTTACGTCTTGCGGCGGGGGTGGCTGATAATGACAGTTTGCTTAGCGACTGTCTTAATATCGCTGACGCTTTAGCGGTTCTGGGTTGGACTGAGACGCTATACCCGTTAAATGCGATTATCGAGCAAGTTAAACAGGGGGTGCCGGGCAGCCAAGTTCAGGTTGTAGCGACGTCTTTGCAACGCTTAGCTGATCGTTTATCGGTGGTGAGTGACTCGATACAAACAAGTGAGTCGGAGCGTGATTCTGGTGTTGAGTCGAATGCTGAATCGGTTATTTTATATAGCCGATCCGTGTTATTTGACGCCCAAGAGGCCATTATTGCCTACGTGTCTGAACAGTGGCAGACCGTGCATGTGGAGCAGCTTCCCGCGCAACTTTTTGCTGTAGCAGCTCAGATGGATGCTGCGGAATTTACCGCGCCAGCGATGATTTTGGAACAGTGCGCCGAATACTTGGCTAATGAAATTATTTCCAAACAGTTAGTCCCTGATTGGCAAACGTTAGATGCCTTAGCGGATGCGCTAACCTCTGTCGATTATTACCTTGAGCGCAGCAGCCACGGTCGGCACTATGAAGACGATGCCTTATTAGCAGGAGCAGAAGCCTGTGTGGCACGCCTTGGTTATCCGGTTAGGGCTAGTCAAAATGCAAATATCTTGCATTGGCCGGATAAGCCAAGCCAAGTTGAGCCTGCGCCTAGCGATCATGGCGAGCAGGTAGAACTAGACCCAGACATTGCTGAGGTGTTTCTTGAAGAATCCCACGATGTCATTGCCCTGTTAAATGAAACGCTGCCAGCATGGCAGGATAGATTAGAATCTGAGGAGTCATTAGCAGTAGTTCGGCGGGCGTTTCATACCCTTAAAGGTAGTGGTCGTATGGTCGGCGCCAAGCAAATTGGCGAGCTAGCTTGGTCAATAGAAGCGATGCTTAACAAAGTGGTAGAAAGCCATTTTGTGATGGATGATGCGCGTTTTCAGCTCATTGAAAAAGTCGCCGCCTTATTGCCAGAGATGATTTCCGCACTGGCTGACGGCCATGAGTTACCCCATGCACCCGTTGCGAGTTTAATTAGCTTTGCGGATGCCTTGACCCAAGAGCAGCTTCCTCATTCCACGATGTCGGCAGGAGTGGATGAAGATGGCCTAACGGCTATTTTTATTGGCGAAGCGGATACCCATTTAGGAGTACTAGAAGCTTATATTGAAGGGGTAGACAGCTACCCTGTAGAGCTAAGTGATGAAGTGCAGCGGGCCCTGCATACCCTTAAAGGCTCGTCAAAAATGGCCGAAGTCTGGCCAGTTGCAAATATCATTACACCGCTGGAGGGCTTGGTAAAAGAATTGCGTTCTATGCGAGTCGCGGCGGGTGAAAGTTTGATTGCTTTACTTTCTGATGTCGTGCGTCAGGTTCGTTCAATGGTTAGGCAGTTGGCTGACACTCCGGTTGCATCATTGCATACGCCTAATAGTTTATTATCTTCTATTAACGCTTTGTCTGTGCAATTAATTCACGAGGCGGAATTTGCCGTTGATCGAGTCGCGAGGGGAGAGCTCCCTGCAGGTGCGATTGATAGCTTTTTAGCAAACCATAGCGACAGTATCTTAAATTTGCTGGATCTATTGAATGAGCAGGAAGACCTCAACGCAGACCTGCTTTTCTATCAAGCTAAGCTAGTGGGTGTCTTTGCTCAGCGTGCAGAAGAAGTTCATTGTGAGCCCGTTGCCGAGCTTGGGCAGGCGCTGCAAGTATTACTTAGCGGCGCGAAAGATCCTTTGCCGAAGCCGTTTTTGGCTTTGCTCGTTGAAGTCTTAGAGCAACTGATGGATTACCTAAATCAGTTGGCTGCAGAGCAAACGGTTGTTGAGAATAGTGATCTAATCGATCGCGTTCGCAATGCAGATTTTAGTGTTCAACATGACGGTGATGGTTCTCCTTTCGGAGATATTTCTCCTATTGAGCCAACAGATATTGTGGCGTCAGATGTTAGCCATAACCAAGATAGTGCTGAGCAAGCTGAGCAAGCTGAGCAAGCTGAGCAAGCTGAGCAAGCTGAGCAAGCTGAGCAAGCTGAGCAAGAGGCAATAAGTAAAGCGGTTATCGATGATAGCTTATCTTCTCAAGACCAGCCTCGTGATATACAGCAAGACGAGTTTACGCCTGCTGAGTTGGAACCGTCCGAGAGTGACGACGTTGATGCTGAAATACTCGAGATATTTTTAGAGGAAGCGGCAGATCTCTTAGAGAGCTTAGATGAATCGATTCACCACTGGGCTAGTGATCGTAGCGAGATGGTTCATCTCGATAATATTCAGCGCTATTTGCACACCTTAAAAGGTGGTGCACGACTGTCGGGACTCGCTGCGGTTGGTGATCTTAGTCATAATTTTGAAGCGGCGATTGCATCTGCGGTAGCGTATAAAAATACGGAAGATGATGCATTTTTTCACCAAGTTCAGCAGTTTCAAGATGAGCTTGTAAGCGGCATCGCGGCGATTGATGATCCCACCTCTGTCGCGCCAATAAACCAGCCTATTGATCTGACCGTCTCTGATGATAGTCAGGTGCCTGCTGTAGATCTATCAGAGGTCGAAGCTCCGCAAGGGTTGACGCCTTTTGTGTCTAGTGAATCACCGCCAGTTAATGAAAGCGCGTTGGTGTCGTCAATGTCGCGGGCGACGCCGCAGGAAATGATTAAAGTACCTTCGCCTTTGCTGGAGCGGTTAATCAATTTAGCGGGTGAAACGTCAATTGCCCGAGGCCGTGTAGAAGAGCAGGTGAGTGAAATTCACTTCTCTTTAGAAGAAATGGAAATCACTGTAGAGCGTCTGCAAGGGCAGGTGCGACGCATGGATATAGAAACCGAAGCGCAAATTATTTTCCGCCAAGAGCAGGTAGAGAGTGAGGGTGCTGATGGTTTTGATCCGCTTGAGTTTGACCGTTACTCGCAGTTACAGCAGTTGTCGAGATCGCTTTTAGAGTCCGCATCAGACTTGATTGATTTGCGCGGCACATTGCTAGAAAAAAGCCGTGATATGGAAACGCTGTTAGTACAGCAGTCACGGGTAAACACCGAGCTTCAAGAAGGCTTGATGCGATCTCAATTAGTGCATTTCTCACGTATGGTACCGCGGTTGCGACGAGGTGTGCGGCAAATAGGAAGTGAGCTAAACAAACAAGTAGAGTTTAATGTTTACAATGCGCAGGGCGAGATGGACCGCCGTGTGTTGGAAAGAATTATTCCCGCATTGGAGCATATGCTTCGCAATGCCATAGATCATGGTATTGAATCTTCGGGGGTGCGCGAGGCCGCGGGAAAATCGGCGGTTGGCGCAATCAATATGCGTTTTGATCGCCAAGGTGGTGACGTGGTGATCGTGATCAATGATGACGGTGGTGGTATTGATTTACACGCTGTGCGCCAGAGAGCTGAGGACATGGGCTTGATTGGCGAACATGCCGAACTCAGCGAGCGGCAGTTGTTGGAATATATATTCCACGCAGGCTTCAGCACGGCTAAGAATGTAACCCAAATTTCTGGTCGTGGCGTTGGTATGGATGTGGTTCGCAGTGAAATTAAGCAACTTGGCGGTGCGATAGAGATACAGACAGAAGCCGGCCAGGGTTCACGCTTTGAAATTAGACTGCCTTTCACGGTGTCGGTAAACCGCGCTTTGATGGTGAGTGTGGGTGGCGAAGTATACGCCGTGCCACTGAATAATATTGAAGGTATTGTGCGCGTTAGCCCTTACGAATTGGATGTGTATTATCAAGACGGTGGTCCTGAATTTGAATATGCGGGACAGCAATATAATTTACGATATATGGGCAACTTGCTAGATGCCGGTCGAGTTGCACATTTAGAGGGGCAGGTTGACTCGCGCCCAGTGCTGTTGATTCGCAATGCAGAGCCGCCAACCGCAATTCAAGTTGACTCGCTATTGGGTTCCCGCGAGGTGGTGGTAAAAACCTTGGGGCCACAGTTTGCTGCAGTTCCTGGTTTATCGGGTGCAACGGTGCTGGGCGATGGCAGTGTTGTTGTTATCTTGGATATGTTGGCAAGCATTCGCGCTGATGTGGCTAGGCGTTTGGCCGGTAAAGATCAGTCACTCCCTTCTGTTGCCAGTAAAACGCATCAGCGCTTGGTGATGGTAGTGGATGATTCGGTGACCGTGCGTAAAGTGACTTCGAGATTGTTGGCCCGCCAACATATGGAAGTAGCACTGGCTCGTGATGGTATGGACGCTGTTAATCAGTTAAATGATAGCGAGCGCCTACCCGATGTGATTTTACTTGATATTGAAATGCCACGTATGGACGGTTTTGAGGTTGCAGCTAAGATACGCGGCAACCCGCGGATGAAAGATATTCCTATTATTATGATCAGTTCACGGACCGGCGAAAAACATCGTCAGCGGGCATTTGCGCTGGGCGTACATAACTTCCTCGGAAAGCCTTATCAAGAGATTCAATTGTTAAAAGCAATTGATGAACTAACTTCTAACTTGGTGAGCGCATGAATACAGTGGCAAAAACACAATCGTCAGTGCTAACAAACATTGTTCTGCCATTGCAGGGGCACAATTTGTTGATCCCCAATGCCGCGGTGGCTGAGGTGGTGTTGGCAGGTCAGCTTAGTTCGGCGGTGTCGTCCTCTTTTTTATTGGGCTATATGGCATGGCGTGAGCAGGAAATACCGGTGATTAGTTTTGAAGGGTTGCTTGACGGGTATTTACCACCGAGTTTGGAGCTGCGACAAATGGTTGTTTTACACGGCATTAGCAATCGTCAGAACATGCCATTTTTTGGTTTGGTGCTAAGTGGTGTGCCCCGCTTAGCACGATTGCGAGACAGTGATATTACTGAGGTAGATGCCGATGACAGTCCGCTTGTTTACAGTCATGTTAGCGCCTTAGGGATGGCGCTCAAAATCCCAAACTGGGATGCGCTTGAACAGGAAATTTTAGCGGGTTTGTAGCGGACATTTAGCGATTAAGTCCACGCCATATCGCCCCAGCGGTGCTGAATAATACTGATGGCTGCAATGGGTGCGGTTTCTGTACGCAACACTCTCGGTCCGAGTTGCAGAGGCTGAAAGCCTTGTTGAATACTGCTATTGATCTCCGTCTCACTTAGCCCACCCTCGGGCCCCACTAATAATATGGCACTGCTTGTCGTGCTATTACTTTCGGTCAGGGGTGAATGCAGGCTTGGACACAAGACCAGCTTAATGGCGTTATGGGCGGTGTTATTCCATTCGTCTAGTCGTTGGGCCTGATGTATTTTTACCAAGTCATTGCGGCCACTTTGCTCACAGGCACTGATCATGACTTGCTGCCAGTGGCGCTGCTTTTTTTCTAGACGCTCACCATTCAGTTTGACATCGCCGCGTTCGGTAAACAGCGGTGTAATCGTATTGACGCCAAGCTCCGTGGCTTTTTGAATAACCCAGTCAAAGCGGTCGCCCTTTGAGATACCAATGGCTAGCTCGATATTGAGTGGAGATACAGGGCAAGGGGCCATGGTTTCATGACCAAGCTGACACTGAACTAATTTCTTTCCGACTTCCACGATACTTGCGGGATAAGCCGAACCATCACCATTGAACAAGATGAGCTCGCGGCCAGTACGCATCCGTAGCACCTGAGAGACATAGTGTGCTGCCCGCTCATCAAGAATAAGTTCTTGGTTTACAGCTAGCGCTTGCTCTACATAAATTCGTGGTACACGCATATCAATTTAAGGTCTTTATAAAGGCTTTGGATTTACGCTGGAAGTTATAAAGCTGCTTTTTAGCCGGCGGTAAATCATCAATTTGACACTCCACATAGCCCTGTTCTTGAAACCAGTGCGCGGTCTGTGTGGTGAGGACGAACACCGATTGTAAGCCTTTATTGTATGCCTCTCGTTCAAGTAGCTCTAAGAGCCGCTCAGCGCGATCAGCGCCCCGGTAATCTGGATGGGTGGCAACACAGGCAATTTCACCACTGCGTTGTTCTGGGTAGGGATACAGAGCGGCACAAGCGACCACCATGCCATCTCGCACTAAGATTTTAAAATGGTCAATTTCGTTTTCCAGCAGTTCACGGGAACGCTTTAAAAGAACGCCTTTAGCCTCTAGTGGTTCAATGATGGCTAGTAACCCACCGACATCATCGATACTGGCAGTCATAAATTGTTCGTAGTGCTCTTGGGTAATAAGCGTTCCGGCACCGTCGCGACTAAAGAGTTCTTGTAGCAAAGCGCCGTCTTGCTGGAATGACACCATGTGGCAGCGATTAATGCCTAAATCACCGGCATCGACAACCGCTTGCACAATACTGTCGCTATGCAATGCACTCTGTTGCTCTAATTCAGCATCGACATCCCGGTATTCACATTGCCGTATCAGCTTGCCGTCACTATCTAGCAATCCGTCATCTGCTGTGTATAAAATCAGTTTGTCAGCTTTTAAGGCGGCAGCGGTATGCACCGCGACATCTTCAGCGGTGAGATTGAAAATTTCGCCCGTTGGGGAATAGCCAAGCGGCGACAACATCACCACATTCTGATTGTTGAGTTGCTGCTGCAATGCGTGGGCATCGACTTTTCTGACTAAACCGGTATGACGTAAATCAACACCGTCTACCACGCCGATAGGTTTAGCGGTCACGTAATTGCCAGAGCATACCCGGATTGCAGCGCCGTGCATTGGCGAGTTTGCCACGCCCATGGATAATAGTGCTTCTATTTGGGCGCGCAGTGAGCCTGCCGCATCGGTAACACAGCGTAATTCTATATCGTCGGTGATGCGCAAATCGTTGTGATAACGACTTTCAATGCCTACGTCATGCACTCGCTGTTCTATTTGTGGTCGTGCGCCATGAACGAGGACCAGCTTGACGCCTAGGCTATTGAGCAGCGCAATATCATGCACAATATTGGCAAAGTTTGCGTGCGCTACCGCCTCGCCGCCGAACATAATGACGAAGGTTTTTCCGCGGTGAGCGTTAATATATGGCGCTGAGTTACGAAACCATTTTACGTAATTGGTATGTTCTGGCATGGCTGACGGTATGAGTTATGAGTTTAAGCTTTCATTTTGTGTGTAATGTCATAGGCTTACAAGCCATTTTTTAGTGGATTCTGGTGTCAGGCTAGTGATGAGTATTGATATAGACAATTCAGAGATGACAGCGGCAGAGGCTCATTGGCAGGCCGCTTTACTAGAAGCTATTAGCGGTCACTTTAATACTGCGCATGCGCGTGTAGATAATGTCCACAGTCGGTATTTTCGATCTTTAGCCGTTGTGGCAAGAAGGCACTGGCAAAATAAGGCGGATGTGCCTGCGGATTTATTGAATATTCCTCGGGCGATTTGGCGTTTAGTGCATCGAGCTGGGCGAGGGGAGCCGGCAGAATTTCGTAAGTTGACGGGCAAAGAGCAGGCAGTGGCAAAAATTTTGTCAGATGAGGTGATGGATCTTTCGGCTTTGCAGGCACTTCTTGTGGCACATTTACGTTCTCATCCTGATTACCAGCATGGCGACGTCGCCCGCTTACAAGCTGCGTTAGCCCCCTATGATAGTGACGTGGCAGCCAAGAGGCTTAAGGCTGCGGTGGCTCAAATGGGCTTGCATCAAGATAGCAGCCGCGATTTATTGATGTTTGTGGGGGTGGGCCTACTCGGCCGAGGTATCAGCGACAAAATTGCCTTTGGCAGTGCGTCAATGATTGGCATGTCGGCGGCAAGCAGTCTTTATCTTGGTCAGCAAAGCGCTTGGGGGGCTATGTGGGCGGGGTGGTTTGGTGTGCCTACGTGGGTGGCGGTAAGTGGTGCTATTGGCGGTTTTGCGGCAATGGTGGTGGCGACGCCAGTACTAGCGCCGCTTATTGAAGTTGGTGTTAATCGCGCCCAAGGGCGTCGTCGATTACATGAGTTAATCGACCAGGTAGAGCGGGAGTTACGGCCATCTATTTCTACCCAGCTCTGGCAGTACGGCAGTTATTTGCAGTTTATTCCGGATTTAGTGGCGGCGTTGCGACACCTTCGTTAGTTAATGGTTTATGGCTAGGTTTACGGTGATTAATTGTAAATAAAGAGTGACAGTGTGGCTGTTAAGGGTAAGTATGCTCTTTTCTTAGAGGTCATCCTGTGGAAGCTGAAATACTATTACCGACGCAGGATGCGGAGCGGGTTTTTGATCGTATCGCCGATGCACTGGTCTCTACGGGATATATTGCTTTGCCAGCGGCATTGCCTAGGGGCATTGCCGAGTTACTTTTTGAGCGAATTGCCAGTTTTGAAGACGACGGCTTTCATTCTGCAGGAGTGGGGCGGGCTAACGAGTTTCAGGTAAACCCTTTTATTCGCAATGATGAAATTCGTTGGTTGAGCATTGATAACGATGTTGAAGCCAGCTATTTAAACTGGATGGAACAGCTACGCACCGGTCTTAATCGTCGTTTGTTTATGGGGTTGTTTGATTACGAAAGCCATTTTGCTCGTTATGCGCCCGGCGCGTTTTATAAAAAGCATTTAGACGCATTCAAGGGCAGCACAAACCGCGTGTTATCAACGGTGTTTTATTTAAACCCTAATTGGGCTGTTGTTGATGGCGGCCATTTGCTGATGTATGAAGAAGGCCTTGAGCCCATAGCAAAGATATCGCCTTTGATTGGCACACTGGTGGTTTTTTTGAGCGATCGTTTCCCGCATGAAGTCTCCACGGCAAGCCGCCTGCGCTACAGTATTGCCGGCTGGTTTAGGGTGAACACCACCTTAGGTGCCCATATTGATCCCCCTCAATAATTTTCTTACGCCTCCAAGCGTTAAAGGCGACGTAAGATTCCCAGTGTATTAATAATGGCAATGGGTTCAAACAAGCCTGACGCTAATGCCATTTTATAAATGGCGTAGGGCGCTTGGCCACCTTCTTCTGGAGCGGGAAATAAATCATGTATTGCCAATATGCCGCCTTTCATAATTTTGGTTGCCCAGCAACGGTAGTCACATAAGGCGGCATCAAGGCTGTGGCCACCGTCAATGAACACCATTGCCAGTGGCGTGTACCAGTGTTTGGCGCTGACCTCAGAGGTGGCGACAACGGGAATTACCACATCGTTTAAACCCGCATTGCGAATATTGCGGCGAAACTCCTTAAAGGTGTCAAAGACACCTTCGCCACTATCAAAGAGCTCGGGGTCATGAAACATTTCGCCGAGTTGATGTTCTTCAGAGCCAATGTGGTGATCTATGGCGTAAACCACACTATTTTTTTGCTGGCAGGCTAAGCCTAAATATATTGTTGATTTTCCGCAGTAGCTTCCCACTTCTAAAATCGCACCTGATTCGGCGGCCGATAGTGCTTGCTGATATAGCGCTTGTGCCTCGTCGTCAGCCAAAAAGCCTTTTACGTTATTCATGTCGATGGGGAGCGCAATCTTCATAGTTTTCTCGTGCGATTAATAAGATGTGGGAACAGTAGCCAACTTCGGCGGGGGCAGCAACTTACCAAATTGTCAGCTTTAGATGCTTGACTGAATTTTATTAAAAAGTCAGCTAGAACATAGCGCTGGTTTAAGGAATTAAATGCCGCGTATACTGAGGGTTGATCTTAACAATAACAGTATAAGGGGTAGCTCTGTATGATGAAATTATATGGCTTTGCGGTGAGCAATTATTTCAATATGGTTAAACACGCCTTGCTTTACAAGGACATAGCGTTTGATGAAGTGCTGATGTTTCCAGGCATGGACCCAGCCTATAATGACAAAAGCCCAATGGGTAAAGTACCAAGTATTGATACTGAGCATGGGTGTTTGGCCGAAGCCAGCGTTATATTAAATTACCTTGAGAATACTTATACCGCGAAGCCGTTGATGCCTGCTGACGAATGGCAGCGAGCGAAGATCAACGAGTTAATGAAAATGGCTGAATTGTATTTTGAGTTACCTGCACGTCGTTTGTTTCCCGAGGTGCTTGCTGGGCAAAAAGTAAGTGACGATATTAAAAATGAAGTACGTGACACCATTACTAAAGGGTGTCGTGCTTTAGCTATCTTGGCTAAACCCAGTCCCTATATGTTTGGTGAGACGATAACTTTGGCGGATATTGTGCTTCGCTATTGCATGGTGACATGCAAGCTGGTGGCCCAGTCTATTTATCAGTGGGATGTTTTGGCCGACGTGCCGGGGTTGCGTGAATGGGATGAATTGATGGCATCAGCAGATATTTCTCAGCAATTAGAGCGCGACTCTCAAGCAGGGATGCCAGCATTTTTAGAGGCTATCAAAGGAAAGGTTTAAGTTCGACATGTGATGGGCGGTATGCCCATCACATGGCATTTTACAGCTCGCTTTCTAGCAGATCTAACTCTTCTTGTATGGTCAACCATTGCTCTTCGGTGTTGTTATTTTTTTCTAGCAGCGCAGCCTGTTCAGCAAGTAACTTTTTCAGTTTTTCTTTGTTGATTTCATCGTACAAACTGCTATCGCTAAGTTGATCCTCTATTTCTGCTTGTTGCTCAGATAGCGTTTGCATGGCCTGTTCTAATTTTTTCAGTTTTGACGTTAATGGTGCGAGTTGCGCGCGTCGTGCCGCCGCTTGTTGACGCGCTAATTTCTTGTCGACAAGTGGGGCATCATCATTGTTTGCTTGCTGACTGCTTGGTGCATTTTTATCTCTGTTTAGTAGCCAGTGGCGGTAATCTTCAAGGCTGCCATCAAAGGGTTGGGCTTGACCGTTGTCGACCAGTAAGAAATCGTCGACGGTATTGCGCAGCAAATGACGATCATGGCTGACTAAGATAACGGCGCCGTCGAAATTCTGTAAGGCGCTGGTCAGTGCGTGACACATCTCAAGATCAAGGTGGTTGGTTGGTTCGTCTAGCAGCAACATATTGGGGCGCTGCCAAACAATAATAGCTAGTGCGAGGCGCGCTTTTTCACCACCTGAAAAGTTTTCACAACTTTGTTCTGCGTGTTTTCCGTGGAAATTAAAGCCACCTATAAAATTGCGGATTTCTTGTTCGCGGGCATCTGGCCTTAAACGCTGAAGCTGGAGAATGGGGCTGGCACTTAAATCCAATGATTCCAATTGGTGTTGGTGGAAGTAACCCATGTGAAGGTGCTCGCCTTGCTGGCGTTCACCCGTTAAGGGCTGCAAACTACCAGCAAGGGTTTTCATTAAGGTTGACTTGCCTGCTCCATTGGCGCCAAGAAGCCCAAGCCGAGTGCCGGGGTGAATGCTGATGTTGAGTTTATGTAATATCGGGCTGCTATATCCCAGTGTCGCTTGAGATAGCGACAACAGTGGGTCTGAAAATTGTGTTGGCTCATAAAAGCGAAAATTAAAAGGTGAGTCGATATGAGCTGGAGCGATATCTGCCATTCGTTCCAGTGCTTTTAATCGGCTTTGAGCTTGTTTGGCTTTGGTTGCCTTGGCGCGAAAACGGCGGACAAAGTCTTCCATGTGGGCGCGAACAACTTGTTGTTTTTCAAAAGCTTGTTGCTGCTGTGCAAGGCGTTCGCCACGTTGGCGCTCAAAGGCGGTGTAGTTACCGCGGTAGCGGGTTAGGGTTTGTCGTTCTAAGTGAACAACGTGATCACAGCAGGCATCGATGAAGTCGCGATCATGGGAGATTAAAAATAATGTACCTTCATAGCGGTGTAACCACTGCTCAAGCCAAAGGCTGGCATCTAGGTCAAGGTGATTGGTTGGCTCGTCTAGCAGCATTAAGTCTGATGGGCACATTAACGCTTGGGCTAGATTGAGACGGATTCGCCAGCCGCCGGAAAAATCGTTCACAGAACGCTTTAATTCCTCTAGCTTAAAACCTAGACCAGTGAGCAGGCGTTCGGCGTCGCTTCGTATTTGATAAGCATTGATTAAATCGAGTTCACCATGTAATTCAGCGAGCCGATGGTCATCCTTACACTGAGCAATGAGTGCTTCTATTTCGCGAAAACGATGATGGCCATCAATTACATAGTCAATGGCGCGGCGGTCGCTGGCGTCAACTTCCTGCCGCATTTGGGCAATTTGCCATTGCGCGGGTATCTTTAAGTCACCACTGTCTTGTACTAGCTTGCCACACATAAGTTGGAATAGGCTGGATTTACCAGTGCCATTGGCGCCAACAAGGGCGATATGTTCGCCGGGATTAACGCGGAGATCAGCGGATTCGAGCAATGCTTTGCCGCCGCGTTGTAAACTAAGGTTCTGGAGTTCAATCATGATGGCGCGATTATAGCGTGAGTACCAAGTAATGGATGAAAAAATTAATGCGGGTGGAAAGTCACCAAAGGCGCTGCCGAAATCATTGTGGCAGTTTGCTCTACTGGCCTATGCCGACCCCATAATACAGCGCCATTGTCTGCATTTGCAGGACCATTACAATTTAGATGTAAATATGTTGCTGGCGGCCGGATATTGTAGCTATCGGGGGCGAGTGTGGACACCCTTTATTTGTCGTGACTTGATGTGTCTTGTGGCTCCTATAAGGGAGGCTAACATTTTACCATTACGACGTATTCGTCGTGACGCTAAAGGTGTGAAGGCGCTATATGACGCTTTAAAAAACGCAGAAATAGCGGCTGAAAAAATGGAAATCATGGCCTTACAGGAAGCAATTGAAACGAGGGTAACGGCGGTAGGTGGTAATACTCGATATTCGGACAATATCTTGCACTATGTTGGAATACACGCAGAGGTAGATTCGGAGCCGTTATGCAACGTCTGTCGAGAATTGGCAGCAAAAATGGCTAAAATTCGCTAAAAATCATCAAATAGGCTGGCAAGCCTATCGCCAGCTTTGTCAGGGTGGCTGGGAATGTCGCTCATGCGTCGAACTCGGCGTCGACTTGTTGAATAAATTTCTTGAGCAATTTGCGCGGCGGGTTTTTCCTGTGGGGTGGCAGCGGTGGCTTGGGGTATTGGCGTGCTTTTTGATTCGGTAATATTTGCTGGCTTAGCATTACTTGATGATGCTTTGGGCCTTGAAGGCACGGTGATAGAGCCATCGGCTTTCTGATTCGTTGAAGATGGGGTCTTATCAGATTTTTTCAGTGACTTTTCAGTGTCAATGATGGCTTTCAATACCGCCTTTTCTTTGCGAATAGCTAGCTTTTGCTCAATTATTTTACTGCGAAGCTGGGCCAGCTCGGCTTGGTAAAGGTCAAATTTGGCTTGAAGAGCGCTTAAGCTCGTTTGGCTGGCGCCCTGTTGCTCTTTTGCGCGGAGCTTAGCATTAGCAAGTTGCTCGCGGGTTTTATCAATTCTAGATTTTTGGGAAAGTTCTTCTTTATCAAGGCGCAACAGCGCTTGCTCTAGCGCGGCGATGTGTTTTTCTCTGAGTGAATGGAGCTCTGATTGAAGGTGTTGAAGCTCGCTAAGTGGGGTTTTGCTTTTGTTTTTATTGCCAGTCATGAGATTTAACCCTACGAATGTTCAAAAAAACATCAATCTGCATTATACAAACTTGGCGCGGAGAATCTATATACCTATTCAACGGGGATTTATACCTTGGGGTGCTGTGTCTCTAGGAACGCTTGTGGCAGACTATGGTCTGAGTATGCATGTCGAATTCGCGGCAGTATTTTTTATCTATTAAAGGTAGTTACATGAAGAAGACACTGGTTTGTGCGGTGGTAATGAGTGGTCTGCTTACGGCTTGTGGTAATGAAACAGAGTCGAAGCTTGACTTGACAGATAATATTTCAAAAGTGAGTTACGGAATCGGTGTCAATATTGGCGCACGATTTGGCAATGATCTTCCTTTAAATGTTGATGCTTTCAGCGCAGGTATGAGTGATGCTCTTGCTGGTGGTGAATTGCAGATGACAGAAGAAGAGATAATGAGCACGTTACAAGCGTATCAGCAGGAACAATTAGCTGCTCGTCAGGAAGAGGCTCAAGAAGTTGGCGCTAAGAATCAAGAAGAAGCCGATGCATTTTTGGCAAAAAACAGTACCGAAGAGGGTGTGATAACCACAGAAAGTGGCCTTCAGTATCAAATTTTGACTGAGGGTGATGGTGCTAAGCCGAGTGCGAACGACAAAGTAGAGGTTCACTATCACGGTACTTTACTTGATGGTAGCGTGTTTGATAGCTCGTATGAGCGCGGTGAAACGGTGAGCTTTCCTGTGAACGGGGTAATTCCTGGTTGGACAGAAGCGCTGCAGTTAATGTCTGTTGGCTCTAAGTGGAAATTATATATTCCACCCGCTTTAGCCTACGGCCCAGGTGGTGCAGGCGATACGATTGGCCCCAATTCAGCATTAATTTTTGATGTGGAGTTAATTAGTATTGAGGGTGACGACAAATAGTCGTTGCAGCTTAGCTAAAGAAATAAAAAAGGCCCAGATCAGGGCCTTTTTTATTTGTCTGCAATTTAGCGGTGCCGTACATCCTTGTTGCACCGTAGTCATCCTTGACCGTGATTAGTTTAGCTTTTGCGCAGCTAAAGAAAATTGGTTATTGCCGGCCTAATTTGTGGGATATTTCTTATAACCACCTGCGATATATCGATAGGTCTATCGCTTTATGTCTTTATATTGGGCTAAGGTTTCCGTCGTCCAGTGTATAAGTTGTTGTTGAACCGCAGTGCTGGCCTTGGTTTTGGGCAGTATGTCGCAGCGATGTGGGTGTCGGTCAAACCATAGTTGCGGTTCATTGCTGGGCCTTAGTCCCGGTGTGCTAGCGAGCCAAATGATGGTATCTGCCCCCATTCGACTGTCACGCATAAAATTCGCTAATTTCTGATTAAAGCTAGGCAGTGATTTGGCCACCCCTGGCGTTGCTGCCCAGCCGGGATGGGTGGTGAAGTAACTGGTTTGCTCGGTATTGCCTTGGCTCATATAGACTAAGGCGCGTTTAGCGCGAGCGTAAGCTTTACTGCCGTCATATGGCTCATCCTGAAATTGTAAATCATTAATATTCAGAGCTTGTAGGTATAGCCCGCCAGATACGACATTAATGACTCTACTGTTCTGATTGAAATGGTCGGTAAGTAATTGGCTGAGCAAAACAGGTGCTAAGAAATTAACGGCCAAGGACTTTTCAAACCCATCAACCGTTTCTTCTCGCTGAGGAAATAACGCACCGGCGTTATTAATCAGTACATCTATGCGTGGAAGGTTTTGAGCGATATACCGCGCTGCGGTGGCAGTAGCTTTTAGCGAGCTAAGATCGGCTTCTACTATGTGAAGGTTATTTGATTGGCAACCACTAAATTCGCTAATCGTCTTAACAGTCTTTTCAAGTTTTTCGGTGTTTCTTCCAATTAATACTAGGCTTGCGCCAAGTCTGGCTAACTCGCAGGCGGTATCTAAACCGATGCCTGCGGTGGGGCCCGTTATTGCGATGGTTTTGCCATCCATTCTGTTGGTATGTGATTTTCGGGCTTGTGAAAGATAGCCGCGCCGACCAAATGAGAGTGCGGCAGGTAAGATCAGTCGGTCGTAAATATCATCCTTTACTCTCTTTTTTAAAGGAACTGCGGGGTTGGTAAGCGCCAACTTTAATCCGTCTGCAGCCTTTTTTCCGAGGCGATTTAAAAAGGGTTTACTGAGCCAGGACAGGCTAGCCAGTAACCATTGCAATTCGAGCTCAGCTCGGTAGCTTATTTCAGTGTGAGTATCATCGATTGCGGAGAATGAAAGCGTATCAAGGGCGTGGAAGTTGCCGCCATTACCACTCAGAATAAGTTTATTGGGCTCGTCGATAGCGAGTTGCGTGTAAAGCATTGGGGCCTGCTTATTACCGGGTAATTTTAGTATTACCTCATATTCTGTGCCTACTGTGGGCGCTCCCGCAGACAATTTTCTTGATCGGTAAACGCCAGGGTCCCATTGTTCTATTGTTGAGAAGTCCCTTAAATACGCAAAGCACTCGCCAAGAGGGCGGTTGATCACAATTTTCTCTTGCAGGGTATGCTTCATCACAGTCGCCTTGATAATTGGGTGACACGGGATCGGTCAGCACCTCATTCGCTTTTGCTACGAGTTATTGCAGGCTACGGATCAGATGAAAGCGTGTGACGGTAGTAATAAATATGAAGTGAGCGGCGCAAACAGTGTTGATTACGCCGCCATTTTCGCCGAATTAGCTGATATTGGGAATGAACAGTGCCAGTATAAACATGGCGCCAACTAAGATGGCCATGTGGGCATTTAGGGTGCTTTTAAGGTTAGCGTCTTCCTTGCTAATTGACATAATGATCTCTCCTGTTAATCGTCTAAGCTATTATCCAAAACTTGTTGGGCTTCTTACTACCGATATACTTGGTATTAGTTTGCGATGTTTTCACTGATTTTGGCTTGATATAGCACAGCTGTATAAGCCAGTTAGCAGAGTTTGTTCTTAAGGAATATTACGTGCTTTATATGTGTGCGGATTTTCTTTGTAGTGGCATTTTGCGAATGTAGATAGGCGATAAAAGTGGGCATAAGCCCAAGAAGTGGGTGCGTATGATCTATGCTATTCAAACGCTAAAATATAATACTGAAGGTTTTTCTACGTATTTTCGTTTCATTTATATCAATTACACTAGCTGTTGGGTCGAGAAACTACCTTAAGCGATTTTTGGGGCCGGTAATAAGTTAGGGCCAAAAGAGTGTGCAGGGAGCTAATAATGAAGACGGAGTTATTTTCGTGGCAAGATGGCTGGGATTCAGAAACAGGGATGGCTGATGCAGAGCTAATAATCTACTTTTCTGCCCCGCAAATCATTAGGGCTCACGATGTTTCGTCCATATTGCGGTCACGTTACCCTAATGCTCGTCAAATCGGCTGCTCCAGCGGCGGTGAGATTTATGGCGCTGAGGTGCTAGATGGCAGTATATCCGGCGTTGCGCTATCTTTTGAGCATGCTGCATTCTCTATTGCCAATGCGCCTTTAGTGGAAACTGAAGAATATAAGATAGGAATAAAACTTGGCTCTGAATTGCGGTGTGATGATTTAAAGTTGGTGTTTATCCTATCTGATGGCTTAAATGTAAACGGTAGTGAATTGGTGCGTGGGCTTAGTCAGGTTTTACCTGAGGGGGTATTGTTAACCGGTGGGCTGGCGGGGGATGGGCCTGACTTTGGCGAGACTTATGTAGGTGTAGACGAACAGCCAAAAGCTCGGCAAGTGTTGGCTTTAGGTGTTTCTGGGAGCAGGTTAAAGTGCCGCAGTGGTAATACGGGTGGATGGCAAGTGTTTGGTCCGCCTCGTCAAATTAGCCGATCAAAGGGCTCAGTGCTTTTTGAGTTAGACGGATCGCCTGCTTTAGATTTATATAAGAAATACTTGGGTAGTGAGGCTGATAATTTTCTAAGTACTGCACTGTTATACCCTATAGCGATTCGCGCTCCGGGTCAGCGTGATCAAGATATTGTCCGTACGGTTATTGATATAGACGAAATAAATAAGAGTTTGATTTTTGCTGGTGATGTTCCTGAGGGCTATAGCGCCCAGCTAATGAGTGCGAGCTTTGGGCAGCTTGCAACAGGTGCAGAAATGTCGGCTGAGCAAGCCATAGTTGGAATGAATAATACGAAACCATTGGCATTGTTAGTGAGTGGTATTGGCCGTAAATTACTGATGAGGCAAATGATTGCGGATGAAGTCGAGGCGGTAAAAGATGTCTTGCCGGTGGGGGCAAATATCGTGGGGCTTTATGCCTATGGTGAAATTGCCCCACATGAATTTACGGGTAACTGCCAGTTACACAATCAAACTATGACTATCACCACCCTTTGGGAAGAATGATTCGTTATGTCTAGACATCGATTATTACAGCGCCAATTACGATCTGCGAGTGCTGACGGGTCAATTGATGTAGAAAAATTATTAGATCTCGTTGCAGCGGCTTATGCCGATTTCGACTCAGTCGTAGAGCGGAGTCAGCGATCATTGGCCATGGTGTCTGCGGAGCTTGGTGCCAGTAATGAAGCGCTAAGAGCCGAAACAATTAGAATTCGAGAATTTTATGAATACGCGGTAGACAGTGCCGACCTTGGGCTTTGGGAGTGGCAGGTTGGTCAGGAGCTTGTGGATTGTAATCCAGGTTTTAAAGCTATTATTGATTATTCTCCGGAAGCCAACATCAGTGTTGCTGAGTTCATGTTAAAAAGCATTTCTGATGAGGAGCTCAAGGCGCTTGGTAAACGAATATTTAGTCATATTCGCACCGAAGACAGCTTGTTTGAGGCTCGAATAAATATGCGTAAACCTAGTGGTTCATCGTACTGGGTGTTAATGCGCGGAAAAGTTATTGAGCGCGACGCGACGGGTGCGCCATTGCGAATGGCTGGTACCTTGGTCGATATAAATGATCAAGTTGAATATGAATCAGCTCTTGCTAAGCTTGGCCGTTTGTCAGCGCAAATTGAGCTGAGCCTTGAGCAAAAGTGTGTTCAATTATTAGCGTTACTTAATAAAATAATTGGGACAAATTTTGGTCGAATAAATGCTTTAAAAGCAGAGACCATTGAGGTGCTATATGCTGTTGGAATCGGTGCACTGGAGGTGGGTGATCAAAATATTTTCCGCGACACGATATGCGCAAGATGTGTTGATTCAGAAAGTCGTGTGAGGATGATTCCCGATCTGCAAAAAACGGATTTAATCGATGGATCCAGTGAGATGTTTGCTGGCATCGGAAGTTATATCGGTGCAGCCGTATTTGTACAGGGCGAGTTATTTGGTACGGTTTGCTTAACCTCGCCAACACCAAGCCGTTTTAGCGATATTCACAAGTACTTAATGCAGCTCGCTGCTCATTGGTTAGGTGGTGAGATTGAACGAGATCAAAATCAAAAGTCACTTAGTGATGCACATGTGGAATCGGTGAGTGCAAATTTAGCTAAGTCTGAGTTTTTAGCTACGATGAGCCATGAAATTCGCACGCCGTTAAATGGCATTATGAGCTTGGTTGAAATACTCCGCGAGTCGCCAGCAGATACATTACAGCGGCAGCGCTTAGATACTTTAAAGCGTTCATCAGAGACATTACTTTCTGTTATTAGTGATATTTTAGATTTCTCAAAAATTGAGGCGGGTAAATTAGAGCTTGAATATAAGGTGTTTGATCTGAATACCTCGATTCGAGACACCGTCGAAACCTTTCAGGCCGTGGCGAGTGATAAAGGTGTTGAGCTGACAGCTTATTGTGACAGCGATGTGCCAATTCATGTTAATGGCGATGAGGCCCGACTGAAGCAAATACTGAATAACTTGCTTAGCAATGCATTGAAATTTACTAAAGTGGGCTATGTCACGTTATCGGTTCACGTAGAGAGTGATAGTGGTGCTATTAACTTTGTAGTGAAAGATTCCGGTGTGGGCATGAGTGCCGAACACATTGCAAAGGTGTTTGAAAAATTTACTCAGGCAGATAGCACCACCACACGCAGATACGGCGGTAGTGGTTTAGGCTTAACCATTAGCCGGCAATTAGCGGAGCTAATGGGAGGAAGTATTCACGTCAGTAGTGTGCTGGGGCAAGGTTCTCAGTTTAGTGCGTGCTTGCCATTAACAAGGGCTGACGCTGGTGAGTATTTGGCGGTTGAGTCTGCGGCTGAAAAGATAGTTTCTTCTGATTTTGATATGAGCATTCTTTTGGTTGAGGACAACCAAGTAAATCAGTATGTCATTAACACGATGCTGCAAGGCTTGGGATGTAAAACAACAATTGCTGAAAATGGTCTCAAAGCTTTAGAGAGTATTAAGGCGCAGCCATTTGACTTGGTTTTTATGGACATGCAAATGCCGGAGATGGATGGCATTGTGGCAACGGAACATATTCGTAAAAATGCTGAGCTAAATGCAATGCCTATTATCGCAATGACAGCAAATGCTTTGGCTAGTGATCGTGATCGCTGTTTGGCCGCGGGTATGAACGATTATTTGCTAAAGCCGTTTAGAAAAGAGCAGTTAGTGGCGATGCTGGGAAAATACCGAGTGTAACCGCCATAATAATGCGATTATTTTTCTCATCGTATGGTTAATTAACTTCACTTTTTTATTTTTATTATTTGATGAAGTTAATTAATTTCAGAAATTATTTAGAAGCCAACTCTAAAATCAAGTTGATACGTTGTTTGGTCGGGGTGTGGCGTTTTTGTGTAGTTGCCAGGGATAAGTGGTTGATCCAAAATTAGCACCGCATCTTGTTCTTGAGTGACATTGCGCGCCTGGAAGTTAACCGACCAGCCGCTTACTTCTGATCGCAAACCAAGGCCTACGTCTGTGCGAGTAACGGCATCTTGTAATGTGTTTGGATCGATGTCTGAATCAAGGTAGCGTTCATCGGTATAAGAAATATTCATCCGAATGCTGCCTAATATATTTGCGCTGCCAAATACTGGGAATTCCCACCGAGGGGATAGTGAGCCTGACCAGCGTGGTGCGTAAGGTAATGGCCTACCACTCAGGTCTTGAGTTTGATTTTGTTCAGAGGTGAACAATGGCGGACCTTCAGTAAAGCTATCGTACTTAGCGTCTAAATAGGCCAAGCTGCCTGCAAGGCTTACCCCGTCAATAGGCGGTAGCCAGAAGAAGTCCATTTCGGCGCCGCGACTTGATGACTCAGGTGCATTAAAGGTGGTGAGGGTAACACCGGAAAATGTGCGTATTTGCAGATTCTTAACTTCACTGTCGAACACCGCCATATTGAGTGTTAACGATCCGCCAAGAAGCCGAGACTTCATACCCGCTTCATAGGTAAGCGTTTCTTCGCCTTTGTAAGTTAGGTTGTCATCATTAAGGGGCGCGGGGTCAAACCCGCCAGCTTTAAATCCTTTTGCTGCGTTCACGTAAATATTAATATCGGGCAATACCTCATAATTAAATGCGAGTTTTGGTGAGACATTACTTTCTTTGCTGCTTAAGTTGGGAGCGTCAAAGTCACTTTGATTTAATGAGCCACCTGAGATGCTAAGGCCCTCAGCTACTTGTGAATAAGAAGAACCTTCTGATTCATCTTGGCCATAACGAATACCGGCAGTTGCGGTTAGGCGGTCAGTTAAAATCCAATTAAATTGCGAAAAAATGGCAAAGGATTGGGTTTCTGATTGGGTTGCAGAAATATATCTTTCCCGCTCAATAAAGCCAGGGATTAAATCGGGTAATGAAATGGGCAGGTCAATGAGCAAGGGGTCAAAGGGCAGTTGAATGTTCTGTACTATGGCCCCTGCGCGTGCAAAGGCTACTAGCCCATTTAAGCTAACATCAATGTCTTGAAATACGTCGTTGGTAGATTCTTGGGCAAAAACCCCTACAACAAAATCCATACCCTCGCCCCAATCAAAGGGGGCGTTTAAGCCGCCGGCTAGTCGCATTTCAATCGCTTTTGCCGAATAGGGATTGCCTTTTGGCGGCTCGTTAAAAGCAACCAAAGGTACTGGTGAATAGTCTACATCAAGAGAGTAAGGCGTGATCACCTCGGACCAGGAGGCAATGGTTGTGAGTTCTGGCGCTATAATGCCCATTAGCTCATCAGGCTGCCAAATTAAGCTCAAGGACGCGGCTTTTACTTCGCGGTCTGATCTGGTTGGCGCGTCAGTGGATGTGTTTTGGTCGAAAGCGTCAGACTCTGTGTCGGGGTCGTATTCTTGGAATACTCGCATGCTGCGGTCACTGGCAATAAATAATGATTGCGTATAACCCTTGGTTAGCGACTCGGCATATAAGCCAGTGAACTTGGCGGTTAGCGTATCACTTAAGAACCAGCTTAGTTTTAGACGAACGGCTTTGTCTTCCTGTGTCTGTTGTTCGTCTCGGGTACTATTGTATTCAAGTGTATCGGCGTCATTATAGCGGAATGCCAACCGACCTAAAAATTTCTCGCTAAAGATGGGGCCAGATATCGCGCCTTCAATACTATTACTTTCAATATCTTCGCCGTGGCCAAACTTAATAAAACCCTCTGGCTCTGGCGTTGGCTCCATGGTGTGAAAATTAAGTACTCCGCCTAGTGTATTTTTACCGAAAAGGGTGCCCTGTGGGCCGCGTAACACTTCTAATCGATCAATATCAAATACCGCATCTTGGGCAAAAGTAGAGCGCCCATAGGGAACGTCATCAATAACAAGTCCAATCGAAGGTTCAAAGCCAACGCCAAGTGGCGGTGTGCCGAAGCCACGGATGGTAATGCTGGTATACAACGCCAAAGATGAATCAAAGCTTACATTGGGAATATAGCGGGTAATCTCCCCCACATCAGACAGACCAGATTCTTGGATGAAATCTGCACCGACGACGGAAATCGAGAGTGGCACATCCTGGGTGCTTTCGGCTTTTTTATTGGCGGTTACAATGACCTCTTCAATAATACGAGGCGCTGCGGTTAAGGGGCTGCTTAACATGCTTGATCCAACGGTAAAAAGCGTGAAAGCGCCGATTTGTCTAGTGTTCTTGCTGAGTATGGTAAGTGCTGGGATATATTTTGAGGGCATTATTGGTTGTCCGTAATTATTATTTGCGCTAATCGACAGCTGTAGTTACAGGGTGTTAGCTTATTAGTAGTATTGAAGGTAGCACTGAAAGCGCGGGTTTGCATGGTCGCTGGTGCGAAATTATGACTTGCGACGACAGCTGCGTGACGTTAAGGGCTGAGCGTAGTCCATAGATACTGAATTCTGATGCTAGGTATCTAGATTTTGCATAATTGGAGATTTCGCCAGTTTTGTAGCCCCATGTTTATTATCAAGCACACGAAGTACGCAGTTTGGCTCGGTTTGTGTAGAAATATGACGTAATATAGTTGTTTCTGGCTCACTAATGCGATTAGTGGCAATAACGAGTATTTAAGGAAAAAAGCACTGCATGGAGCAGGACCACTCTCCCTCGCCGATAGTCATTTTAGAGGCGATCAATCACCGTTATTCTGGGGCCACAGAGGCCGCACTGAAAGATATAAATCTTACGGTTCCTGCGGGTAGTTGTTTTGGTTTACTTGGGCCTAACGGTGCTGGTAAAACTACCTTGATATCCCTGTTAACCGGAATTATTGCCCCTCAAAATAATAAGCAGTCGTTGCAGGGGCGTATTCAAATTTCAGGCTTTGATTATTTAAATGACGCGCAGCGTATCAAGACGATTTCGGGGTTAGTGCCACAGGACTACGCATTTTACCCAGCACTTACGGGGCGGGAAAATCTACAATTTTTTGCAGGGCTATATAACATAGCTGCGAGTCAGCTGCTGGATAGAATAGATTATTGTGTGGCTGTGTGCGGATTAGAAAAAGTGCTGGACCAACGCGCCGAAACATATTCAGGGGGTATTAAGCGCCGTCTAAACATAGCCTTAGGTTTGCTCAATAAGCCAAAAATTCTTTACTTAGATGAACCAACAGTGGGTATTGATGCTCAGTCGCGCTATTTTATTTTACAGGCAATTAGGCAGTTAAAAGCCAGTGGTATGACCATTGTGTACACCTCACATTATATGGAAGAGGTTGAGCAAATATGTGATGAAGTGGCGATCATCGATCATGGCGAAGTATTGTTGCAAGCCTCAATGGCAACTTTGTTGATGAATGAGCGCAAGTTGGTGCTTACCCCTGAGCAACCACTAACGCCGGCGACGCTAGCAATACTTCAAGCCAAAATTGCTGTTGATTGGGATGGAGCACACATGACCGTGGAGCTTGGCCTGAATCAGGTGATATCTGACGTGTTGCTGTTGATTGAGCAGGCGGGAATTGTGATTAATAAAATGCATTTTGGTAGCAGTAGTCTCGAACAAATTTACCTGCAAGCCACCCACCGTAAGTTGAGGCAGTAAACTTGTTGCAGTTATTGGCTATTATCCGCAAGGAACTATTGCTTTTGTGTCGCGACCTTCACGGCTTATTGTTGCTTTTTGTAATGCCGTTAGTGTTCATTTTGATAATGTCGTTGGCTATGAAGGACGATTTTGATCGACGTTCAGGCGTGCAGCTAGATGTATTGGTTTCTGACTTAGAACATTCAGACATCACTCAGAACATGCTAAATAAATTGGCCCAGAATGAGCAGTTCAATTTAATTCGTTTGGCTGAACTTGGCGGAGATATTGACGCTGAGCAGGCGATAAAAAGCGATCATTACAGCTTTCTTGTCACGATACCTGAACGCGCTTTTACTGAACAAGCTGAAGACAGGGTTGTTGCCGATGTATTGGTCGCTCCTGCAACAAGCCCGGTAATAACGCAGTTATTGGTTGCAGCTCTAATCTATGCTGCGGCTGAGCAGAATATGCAATTGTCGTTAAAGGCTTTACAAGAATATTCCCCCGAGCTTGAAGGCTTGAGTTTAGTGCCCGATGAAGAACAGAACGAAGGCTTGGTGTCGACGCGTTATGCTTATAGTGCTAAGAAAACAGCCGAGGCGCCAACATCGGTACAGCAAAATGTTCCTGCGTGGTTAGTGTTTTCGATGTTCTTCGTGGTGATACCGTTAGCGAATACATTAATAAATGAACGCCAGTTAGGTACATTACGTCGGATTCAAACCATTCCAGTTGCCAGTTGGAAGTTGATAGCCGGAAAGATCATCCCATATTTTTTCATCAATCAAATTCAAGTGTTGTTGATGCTGGCGGTAGGGGTGACGATTGTGCCGTTATTAGGTGGTGATCGTTTAACGCTGGGAAGCTCAATTGCCGGTTTGATGTTAATTTCTGCGGCATTAAGTGTCGCCGCCTTGGGTTATGCCATGTTGATTGCGGTGTTAAGCCGTACTACAGAACAGGCTACAACAATGGGGGGCGCGGGAAATATTATTTTGGCGGCAATCGGCGGCATTATGGTGCCTGCTTTTGTTATGCCAGAGTTTATGCAGGCGTTTACGGTTGTGTCACCTATGTCTTGGGGGTTGCAGGGACTTTTAGATATATTCTTGCGCGGTGGCGGCATTGCTGAGGTGTACCCAGAGGCTGGAGCACTGTTTTTACTGGGCATGATTTTACTGGGTTTTGCCCTGTTATTACTGAGCCGGCATCGTAAATATTAAGGATTAAATACCATGGAAAACATCTTGCCTCTGGCGCAATTAAAACACGCACTGAAGTTATTAATTATTGAAGAGTGCGATAAAGATGTCGAAGCCGAAGACATTGCTGACGATGAAATATTATTTGATTGTGACTTGGACTTAGACTCTCTTGATGCCTTGCAAATTTGTATGGCCGTTAAATCTAAATACGGCGTACGTATTGAGGGTGGCCCAGATGCGAGAAAGGCTTTACAGTCAATTACGACTTTAGCGCAAACTATTGTTGAGCATCAGGTTTGATTAGGAAGCAGAGACGTGGCCCTGCGGTATTTTTGGGAGCGGGGATTCACAGTAGCCTCGGAAATGGTATTGACGCTAATCTTGCGGCCCTCAAAACATCACCGCAAGTTCCTCGCCTACTTAAAAATACGCTAACAGATGACACACTAGAAATCCCCTATAAAATTCTGTCCGACTCCCCGTTAATAGACTCACAAGAAAGGTTGTTCCGAGTCGTTGATGATGTGGTGGAGCAGGCTTTGACCGAGGCTGGATTAAGCGAGTCACAACGTCATAGCATGAATGTGTACTTGGGTTCTTCATCTTTTGATATTGGCGTAAGTGAAGCACATTTTCAGCAACAGTTGGCCGTTGAAAATGACGCTTGTAAGGCATTGGCATTGCCAGATCCAAGTATGGCTAACTTGGCTGATTACGTGCTTCAGTCGCTGGGTATTCGCGGTGAGGATATGAGTTTTAACACCGCTTGTACGGCTAGCGCCAACGCCTTAATGACGGCAGTTGCGCATGTAGAAGCTGGCATCGTAGAGCATGCCTTGGTGTTGGGTGTTGAGCTTTACAACAATGTGACGGCATTAGGATTTTACAGTTTAGATCTGCTTACCCAATCAGTGATGCGCCCCTTTGATAGCGAGCGGGACGGATTGGTGCTAGGAGAAGGCGTGTCCGCTTTGGTGATAGGCCGAGATCCAGAGGACGGAGGGACGCGATTTTATCTGCGTGGTGGCGCCAATCTTTGTGATACATACAGCATTACCATGTCTAATGTTGACGGTTCAGCTATTGCGGAGGTAATGACACAGGCGCTGGACAAGGCCGGTGTGAGCCCTGCAGAGATAGACCTAATAAAAGTGCATGGTACGGCGAGCCTAGCAAACGATGAAGCGGAGTCGGCGGGAATGCATGCAGTGTTTTCTACTTTACCTAATGTGTGCGCTTTAAAACCATTTATTGGTCACACCTTGGGGGCTTGTGGATTGAATGAGTTGATTTTATTTTATCGCGCTATCGAAGCTGGGTTTTTAATTGCAACGCCGGGTATTAGCGCTGATGCCGGTGACCTGAATGTAGTGTTGAACCAGGAGCTTCGCACTGTTGCGCCAGGTTGTTTTATGCTCAATTATTTTGGCTTTGGTGGTAATAATACATCGCTCATTATTAGTAATAAGCATGATTGCCAAGGAGCGATAGCGTAATGACAACCTATATTGTTGCCGTTGGCAGTTATTGCGAACAGGTTGATTGTGAGCTTCCACCTTTGAAAAAAGTGGTTCAAGAAACTGTGGGTGGGAATATACGAAGAGTCGGGCGTTTTATTCAGTTAGCCCTTATTGGTGCTGGCCGAACATCATCAAAAATATCAACTGAGACGGCGGTATATCTTACCTCCGGTAGCGGTGATGTTGAAATGACGGTTAATGTACTCAATACCATTTACCGGCAGGCGGAGCCACCACGCCCACTGAGTTTTATTAATACTGTTAGTAATGCCGCTTGTTTTTATATTGCTCAAACACTGCAATTAAATGGCGCTAGTAGCTTTGTCAGTAGCCGTTACTTTGCTGTGGAAACAAGCTTGAGAGTGGCGCTCTTGGCACTGGAACAAGGCCAGCAAAAAGCGGCACTAGTCGGTGCTGTTGACTCGGTGGTGCTACCACTTGATGAGCACCGGCGACGACTTGGGCTTGATGAAAAAACCAGCGTCGCAGAGGGAAGCCACTGGCTTCAATTGGTAAGTGATCCGTCTGATAGAGATGTGTTGGCTACCTTAGATGAAGTGCGCCCTTTCTCAACTAGTGAGGCATTGTCGGAATATTTGGCCACATTAACTTTAAGTCCTACTGATTATTTGGCCCTAGGCCAGTCGATGGCAATGGATGAGGCCTATTATTGGCAGGAGCTTTTAGGCTTGCCGGTGTTTAAACTTGGTGGCGAGCTTGGGTATTTTAAAAGCCAGGCTGGTGCAGTGTTTTGTGAGTTTATACGCCGTGGACCGGGCCGGCTTATTTATGTGAATCGTGATCCGCTGGGGCGATATATACTGGTAGTGATTAATAACTGCTGAGGCTATGTTGTGTCAGCGTTGTTTCGCGCTATTGGGCTTCCATGGGGTCAACGAACTTCTGTCGACCTGATAAGGACTCGATCAGCGATACTGTTTTAATAGCTGCCAAGCTTTAGCTTCTTGGTCTGCACAGACATTAAGCAGTGCAGCGAGCTCTTCACCGTTCATCTCCTTACGACCCTTGCACATTTTGCTGCTGACCAGTGCAAACTGACGCCACTCGTCACCAGCTTCGGCCATCATTTCGCCGGCTTCAGCCAGTAGTTCATTGTTAAGTGCTTTGGCGGTTTCTTTCAGAAATGAGGCGTAGATAAAGCGAAAGCCTGCGCCACCAGTGCCAATTTCTTCTTGCATACGCACGACGTGACTCAGATAGTGTGGCAAATATTTTTCGCGCTTACTGGCATTTTTCTCGAGTTTGATAATGCATTTTCCCATGTGTCTTATGCCCCGAAGACCGATGACTGGTAAGGGCGCGCCGGTCATTGTGCGGTGGTTTTTTTTGATTGCACTGATTGATGCTTTAGCTAAATCAAAACTTTGGGGTACTTGGGTGGGGTAATACATCATGCCTTTGGCGGCAAGTGCGCCTTTGGCAAACCGCGCTTTTTTAAGCGACGTCACATCACAGCGTACAACATCTTCAAACACGGGATCGCTAATTAGGTAGTCATTACCGTCGCGGCCATAGACCATTAAATTGTGTGCATTAAAGTGAAAGCGCATGGTTTCAGGAAAATATGGCAACCAGAAAACTGAGGTTTGCAGGCCGACAATTCGGCCTTGATCGAGTTGAAGATCAAGCTCATCCATTCCTTGTTGCGGGTTGTTGAATGTTTGATAGTGCATCTGCAGGCCAAGCTGTTTTTGAACGCCCTTTATAATACTGCGTGGGGGCATACGGTAAGCAATTAATGGCATTCCAGATAATTTAATGAACGGTATATAGGCAAAGGCTAGGGCGCTTGCTAAGCCAAAAGCCATTGGTTCTGACAAGCTAAGGCCGTTGTGACTAAGTAAGCTGGAGGCAACGCCACTTTCGCAATGTGCTGATTGTTGGTGTTTAAACATGTACTTGGCTGCCATGAAGTGGGTGGGCGGGCAATTGCTTTAGAAAATCAATCTCTAAGCCGAGTGCCTCGCTGTAGCGATGAAGAAGCTTTGGTGAAAGTTTTTTAAATATTTCGGGTTTGAAATGACGGCGAATCCGCCATTGATACAAGCCACTTACTTGAGCTAGTAGCGCTAAATCCATACGTCGAAAATACATAAAATATTCTAGGGCAGCTGTTTCGCCGTTGTATGCTCTGCGCCATGCTTCATCGCATTGCTGCTCTATCAGTTTGAGAGCAGATTGCGTTGCTTCGGCTTCAACTATCCAGCCGCTAGATTTTACCCCAATAAAATCACCGTGTTCGTCCGCGGCATAGATCAACTTATGGGCATTGCCATAGGTGCTGTTTTCGCTGTCTTGGGGAACTTCATCGATTTTCATTACAGAGATTAAACCACGGTTAAATGTAAAAAGGATGTTGAAAAGCGGCCACTTTCGGGGATGTAACACAAGATGTTTTGGCCCGCTTTTAGCTTGCCAGAACGAAATAACTCTTCAAGCATAATGTATATCGAGGCGGCGCCGGTATTGCCTTTTGTTGCTAGATTGGTAAACCAGCGCGACATAGGTATGTCAAAGTCTACCGATTTTAAGCCGGCAAGGAGTTTTTTGCGGAAAAAAGCTGATGAATAGTGAGGGACAAACCAATCAATGCTATCTGGCTTTAATGAGTATTTGTCTTGTAGCTCTAAAAGTGGCTTTTTGACGGTGTATTCAATGATATTGTCGTTTAGTAATTTAACGTCTTGCTTCACCGCCATTATGGAATTTTCGGCGCATTGTTGCGGGCTAAAACTTTGCCAGCCTGTTAGTGTGCCATCTTCATTTTTAACCGCGCCAGCGTACATGCAAGACTCAACTTCTCCTGCATAAGAAATAATATCCAGCCAATTTATGCGTAGCGATAGGCCTTGGCTTGCAGGTTGGTTGCGAAGCAGCATTGCCCCGGCGCCATCAGATAGCATCCAGCGAAGAAAGTCTTTTTCAAACGCTAGCTCGGGCTGCTTTTCTAGATTATCGACATTGGCCTCTATTTCATGGCTAAAATTATCCGCTTTCATACTGGCTGAGGATAAGTCTGAGCCTGTGGCGATAGCGTTTTGGTGTACGCCTGAGAGTACACCCATATAGGCATACTTCAGCGCGGTGATGCCGCTAAGACAAACCCCTGATGTAGCGATGACCTCGCAGCGGCGGAGTTTTAGTTGGCCCTGAACCATCACCGCGTGATTGGGCATTAATTGGTCCGGTATTGATGTTCCGCAGCTCAGGCAATTGAGCTCATCTAAGGTCCATTGCGGGTTAGTAATCGCGTCAATAGCTTTGGCCGTCATGTCAGCGTTGCTGTAATTATGGGCTAATGTTTCTGGGTCTATGGCATAGTGACGACTACGAATACCATTGGCGCGTAATACTAAACGACGTGCACGAGAGGTTCGATTTCCGACCTGTCCTAGAATACGTTCCATTTGATCATTTGTGACAGGAGGGTTGGGAAGAAAAGCGGAAATATCGGTGATATAAACAGCATTATCACTCATAACTTAGGGGTCCATTTAATAAATTATTCGCCTGATGGGGCCGCAAAATACTGGCGCTGGGCAGCGATGCGTTTTTTCATCAAAGGCGCTAACAGTGTCTTGAAAATAGCGGTTACAGGCACGACGGTTAGGATTAAAGTAATTAAAAATAAAATATAAAGGACGAGCACAGCACGGCGAAGTAGTGTGCCGGGTTTACCTAGTGAACGTAGCAATGCACCCCATAAACGAAAGCTGCGAATGGCGATTCGCTCAGAGGCTATCAGTCGTTCGTTAATAGTAACCGCGCCTAAGTTTTGCAATAAAGGGGCGTTGTCATTACTTGCTCTAACGGGGAGTTGTTGAGCGATGGCTTCGCCAAAGCGTGATGCTGCCTTTATGGCTTTGGCATCGACGCCTGCTGCGGGAATAAGTCCGTTTAAAAAAGGGCCTTTTTTGCCGGTTAATACCCATAGTGGTGTAGAGATGAATGTGGCGGCACTGTGGGATGGGTCGGTGAGTACAATATTGTCAATCAAACGAGCACTGAGAAGTGTTAGGTGCCGCTTTACTTTTTCCTGCGCCATTAACCACATATTACGACAAGCGATGACAGTGATAACAGGGGTGTTGTGCAGTAATTGTTTGGCCGCAGTCGATTGCAGGAAAGCTGTAATCGGTTGTGCTGGTGATAAAAACCATACTGTATAGGCTAGAATAACTAGGTCAAAGGGTTTCTCTGTCGCAGTGGATAGTGGTGCAATAGGTTGAGGCTTATCGTGGACAGTTTCTGGAAAATGGTCAAAAAAAGATAAAAAAGGCCAGGGGAAAGGGTAGGGTTTAATCGGCTGCAAGCACTCAAATACTACTTCAATATCAGCAGCTTTTTGTAAGGGCTCGGTGATTGAGTTAATCACATTGGTGAGCTGGCCCGATTGGGAGTAATAAATTACAAGTATCCGTTTGTTCACAGTCAGTGCGACCCTTCCTGATCTTCAATCATCGATCGGCATTATTGCACAAGGGTCACGTTAAACTCTAGCGGGTTTGAGTTTTAGGTGGCCTTCAGCCATCAAGGTTGAGGGCGTGGCGGCCTCAATTGGCATAGGGGTGGGATCCTCTATCCAGCACTTAAAGCGTAAACCGTTGTTTTTAATGTCGTCAAAGCTCACGGTAAATGCTTGGTTTGCTTGCAGTGGGAGTAGAAGTTTTAGCTTTTTTATACCGCAGAGCTGCCAGTTGGGATACTTGTCGGCCAATTCATTGAAGAGAGTACTGAGAATAACAACAGCTGGGACAATGGGTCTATTAGGGAAGTGTCCTGGTAGCGCGGGGTGTTGGTCACTAATTCGGTGACTAGCAGCATTGTTGGTGACAGTCATAGGCGATATCCATTTAGCAGTGCTTGGTATTATAGATCGCTGTAACTCAGTGTTTCCATTACAATTCTGCATATTATCTCAAGGGGCGAATAGGGTTGTGGCCGAACAAGAAGTGATTGATGGTGAGCGGCTTGCAAGTTTATTGCCTCACAGTGGTGCCATGTGTTTATTAGACAAGGTGCTTTCATGGGATGAGCGCATTATTCATTGCCGAGCTGAATCTCATCGCAACGCTAATAACCCATTGAGGGATCGAGGCATTTTACCAATACATGCCGGTATTGAGTACGCAGCGCAAGCGATGGCGATACATGGTCGCTTATGCCAAGGTCAGGAGGGTGGGCTAAAGATAGGCTACCTAGTGGTGCTAACCGGTGTTGATTGGTATTGTCCCAGGTTGGATGATTTACCAGAAGCATTAATGATCGCGGCCGAACGAGTAGTGGCGGCCAATAATGGGTTTAATTATCGCTTTAGTCTTACCCATCAGAGCAAGGTGTTATTGGAGGGACAGGCTGTGGTAGCTCTAGAGGAAAACTAAGTTCTCGATTTGGTGACCCTAAATTGTAGTATTTTGGGTCAGCGGTTTAGCTGATATACGCTGAAAGTGACTTGTAAAGTAAGTGATGTGACATCTACAGATTTTCATCAGCAGGAAACCTGTGATGAAAATCGATGTGTTACTGAATTGTGCAGATTGAGGAGCGAGACCCTCTCTGTTATAGTGTCGCGCTGCGCGAAGTACCCCCTTCCGCGCCCGTAGCTCAGCTGGATAGAGCGCCGCCCTCCGGAGGCAACTCCTGCATTGAATACCCCGTCATCTTAATCGTATATTAGTAGTAACTAATTGTATTTTATAGCAATTAAATTATATCTAAGCGATGGCCATTAAGGCCTTTTAAAGTATATTTTCTAAAATCTATTTATTATGGCGCAAAAGCTAAAGTTATTTTGTGTCATATATAACACGATTTGACACCTGCATTAAAATTCATCAATCTATGTTGCATGTAAATCGGCCTGAATGGATTGCCTGTGTTGGATAATTCTGTGGAGGCGTACGGAGCCACTTTAGAGTTGCACGTATCTAAGGATACGCATCTAAAATGTCACGCTAAGGCAAGAAAGGCTTGGCGAAGTTGGCGTGACTTAGAGCGGCAATTTGCGCCCTTTGGCGACATGCCCTTGACGTTGATTGAGCAGCTGCAGTTGGTGAACCCTATTCATGTCAGACGAAGTACCGATAAAAACAATCCAGAGGTCTTCGAGTTTTTTGGCGGATTTGCTTCAGTTGCGTTTGTCATGGATGGGCGTCTAGATAGGGCGCTGTTTTGTGTGCATAACAAGCCAACGACGAAAGTCGTTCAGGATACGGCTACGTCGTCGTTGTTGACCCCTTTGCTGTATAGCTTGCATCGAAAAGATGGGTTATCGAGTCTATATAAGTCAGTAAATACTTACTTCTCTAAGTCTGAGTTGAAGAGCCTATTTCCCGGGGGTGGGTTATCGCTATCCCGCATGGCAAAGCTTGCGGGAGTGGGTATTTCTCAGTGTCGCGCTAAGCCTGCTAGTAAGGACAAAATTGAAGCGCAAGGCACAATATTACAGGCCATCTTTGATGAAAATGATCTCGATTATTGAAGCGGAGTTGGCAGTGCTAAAAAATGCCGACGGGATAAAAGCGAGCGCTCAGAAAGACATCCTGGCATATGGCGCAAGTTTGCTAGCTAGATTGGCTGGTGGGGAGTTTGGGCCGCCGCCGGAGGATGAGATTGTCAACGTACTTTCCGAGTATGAAGCTGATTCAGTTCCGTGTGCTGAAGTTCTTGTTGCTCACTACGAGAGTATAAGGCGCGCTAGAAATGTTGAGGCGTGTATCGTGTCTTGCATGCTCTGTGCACAGCCTTCGCATAATTCCATTTATTTAGAAAAGCATGAGCGGATTACGGCGTGGGCGTTCCTAGCATGTCTTGCTCTTGATAAGGCCGATAAGGAGGCGAACCAAGGTGTAATTGAAGAAGGCGCACGTCGAATCCGGCTGATGACGACGCAGAAATATCAGTGGATGTACCAGGAACTGCCAGATTTCGATAAGTCAATTGAGGATACTCATAAAGCACTTACTGAGCTGATGGCGGGTCTGAGCGATGAGCTCAAAAAGGTCGAGGCTAACTCGGTTGGGTGTGAGTCCGTGAGTGGCAATGTATTTACTGCAGTTGAGGGCGCTAACCAGCTCCCGGCAATACCAAGATCTAGAAAGCAGTCCATTGGGCATGTCTGCTCTCTAGTGAAGCATTACTATAAGACGTTATGGCTTGAAGAGGAGGGGAGCGAGCCGGGAGAGTCGATAGATGACCGTAGCACAGTTGTTTCAGTTTCGTCGGCTGCTGGGCTCGACGATGGCGGTGTCAAGTTTCGCGAATGGCTCGAAAAAGGAACGCAGGCGCATGGAGCAATAGCTGGAGCGGAATTCGACCGTGACCGGCCCATAGGGGCAAAATATGTCGAACCAAGCTTAAATCATCCCGATAGTATAAATCGGTCGCGGGCTTTAATTCACTATAGAGCTAGTGCGATGGTGAATAGGATTGCGATGAGAAATATGGCTAATCCAAGTGATTGGGGTGTTCTTACGTGGTTCGAGGCCACGATATTTGCGCGCGCCGTCACCAATAAGTTAAATACAAGTAAGTCAGCGGTCCTCGGGTTATTTATGCTTTTGGCAGGGCGGTCAGCCGATAGGGTCAAATTGCTAATTCTGAATACTGGAGCGTCGAGCGCAAAGACGCAAAATGACCAGATTCTTTTTAGTGACGATCGCGTTGCTGTGGCGTTTTCGTTGAACCTGCCCGCTCCTGTCGGTGCAGTTGTAGCGAAGTCGTTATTGATGCAAGTAAAGAATACGCTTTTCCTGCGCCTGCCACACAGCTTACTGGAGCCGCTTCGGGATCTAACAACGATTTTACCTGAAGATTATGGTTCCGTTGAGAAGGACCTTAAGGGGTTAATAAAGGAGCTGAATGATCAATATGATCTACGGCTAACTATTCCCCGTCTGTGTGGCTTTTTGCGTAGCCAAATGAGGCGTCGGCTAGATGATCCGGCCGATGCATCGTTAATCTGCGGAGAAACGCCAGATCAGTGCCCCGCCTTATATTATTATGCTGTCGCGCCAGAGCGTGTTGTTAGTGAATATCGGGTGTGGGCTGATGAACTGATGGGCGCGGCCGGCATCGCCGGGATATATCCTTCTTGTATACCAAGTCAGGATCAATTAATTGGGAGTAATACCCAATTTGATCCAAAATATATTAAGAGTTTGTATAAGCATTTGGCTAGAGCAGTAACCCTCCTCAATAATATCAAAACAAAGGACTATAAGTTATTTCATAATAAATACATGCTATATGTCTATGAAGTTCTTAGCTTGGCGGTCGGGTATCGGGCTGTTGTTAGTCCGCTAGAAAACATAAAGGACTTTGACCTTTTTCGGCGTCTACTTTGGATAAGCGATAAAGAAAGCCACAACGGATTGGCCGCTAGAATAGTGCCCTTACCGGAAACCGCGGTAGAAGTAATAGGAGCTGCTATACGCCACATCGAAAGATTGGCTCAGTATTTAAGGCCCTATGAGCCTGAGATAGCCGCATACTTGTCTTTGTCAGTCTCCGGGGATAACCCATTTTTGTCGATGTTTGATCGTAGAGGGAAATTGGTGCCCCTTCGTCCGTCAATATTGACTAAGGTACTAAAGGACGCGTGGCCGTTCGCATTAAATTGGCAGCGCCATTTCATGCGGACACATCTACGAGACAAAAATGTGCCAGGGGACCTAGTAAATGCTTGGATGGGCCACTCGGAGTTTGGAGAAGAGGCGTTAGGTCCGTGGAGCGGCCTAAGTATCGCTGACTTAAGGCGATTAGAGTTGGTAATTCAAGAAATTCTGTCTGAATTAGATATTGAGGTCATTGAAGGCTGGCAGCGGTACAACTAGTCGTTGATTAATAATCTAGGCGAGGAATTTCAGTGTCTAAGATAAGTGGTCGAGAAATTAGATCCGATAACCGGCAAAAGCGAAAGGCAGGTATCAACCAAAAGGCAGACGAGTTAATTCTATCCACATTAAAGTCTCTGCTCTCATGTCCTGTTAACGAGCTACGCTACAAAGATGAGCTAGGTGAGCTTTTTGTATTAATCGATCAAAAGTTCTCTCTGATGGCCCATCGATCGCAAGCAAGAAATCACGTTATCCGACATGTTGAAGCTGGGAATCGTGATGGTAGGTGGTCTCTCCCTTTACCCAACCCGACTATAAAACTTAGAAGGCATGTACAGTCTAGAACCTTGATACGTCATCGTTATAGTGCTGAGGCCGTAAAAATCTCCAGTGCGCTCTTGTCGGCGGCTCGTAATCCAGTATTGTTCAGTAATCTCAATAGTGAGGAGCGTCTGCACTTAGTGTTACTTTCCGCAATATTTTTTGGTGGTCTAAATAATTCGAACGCGGTTCGGGGGCTCAGTCGCTTTCTGAGAGCCGGCGGTCGATCGGAAAAACTTTTGATTGACGGACAAGTTCAGCATTTCGTTTGTTTTACAATGACGAGTGACAGCATAGCTAACGCCTACGTTGATGGGAAACCTGAGTTGTGGCATCGATGGTATTGCGATCCAGTGAGCATGTGCATGATGTCCGGGTTCGATAAATGTGCGAAAGAACGCCCTGTTGGTCCGGGTGTCGGTAATATCCTACGTAATATCAATAAACTATTAAAGAAATTGGATGTTCCCGCGTGGTCAATAACGTCACTCGACGAGATGGTAATGTCTGGTGCCGCCGTTTCTGAGCAAATAGATAATGTAGATATGAGTGTTGCGCTCGTTGGCGTGGCATGCGGTAAAACGTTGACGACGAGTATACCGCCCGAGGCTTGGCTAGTAGCTATGCAGGCGCAATACTTCGTTAAAGATACCTATAATATTGGCTGTTCAACTCTCAAGATTGGTCGGGAACGAAAGCGCCAGGAATTCATAAGTCGGAAAAACATTTCCAATGAATTATACCTGCTTTCATCTGTTGTAAAGTTAACTGGCAAAAATTTAAAAAAAAGGACTGCGGCGCAAGCATTAAAAGGTCTTATGGCACTTGATGTTAATGAGTGGAGCGTTGCAGGCGAAGCGCTACGTGACTGGTACGTACATCATTTAACAGAAAGGTCGAACAGTCTGTCTACCGTCAGTCGATATCATAGCGAAATAGCAAAATACTGGTTTGATGGCAGCGCTAATAATGATTACTCAGATTTTGACTCTAATGATTGGGAAGATTTCTACGAAAGTATTCTTGAAAATTTTACTAAACCACTTAATCGAAGTTATAGGGCGGGAAGATTGCAAGATCTTCATGATTTTGGTGCGAAGCACTTTGGATTCAGTCCAGCAATAGTTGATGCTGCTGGGAGTGGCAATAAGCCAGCAAAATATGTGCATGCATCGTATATAAGCCATGAGTTGTATTTGTCTGTAAGGAAAGCACTTCAACGCACTGTTAATTTAAATCGGGATGAAAAGTTAAACATTGAGCTAATGGTTGTTCTTGCATATCGTCTAGGGCTGCGTATCAGCGAAATTTGTAAGTTACGGCTCTGTGATGTTGATGTCTCAGAGGAATGTTGGATATTTGTGCGAGAAAATATCTATGGCGATAACAAATCAAGTTCGAGCTTACGAAAAATTCCGGCGAGGGTGCTGATGTCGGGTAGTGAATGGAATATGTTCAAGGCTTACTTGGAAAAGCGTCGGTTGTATTCAGAGAGTTCTAAGGAGCTACTTTTTCATCCTGGTTTGGATAAATATAGCCCGTGGGATAAACGATTTGTATCAGACGTTGTTGGTGCCATTCTTAAAGATATTTCTGGACTTTCTGATCTTGTGTTTCACAGCTTTCGTCATACTGCGCTTTCAAATTTACAACTAGTCATCGAACGAGAGTGGGAGGTTGCTGCTGGATTTATGTGTATTCAACCTGATCAACTTAAAGCAATATACGCAGCTATTGTCGGAAGTGATAATGAGAATTTGCGGCGATACTGGGCATTGGCTTGTTTCGCAGGGCATAATTCTCCGTCGATTACCTTTCAATGCTATTTTCATTTTTCTGACTTGTTAATTGGGTTGAAGCTTTCTAAAGCTAATCATAGCCTTACTAAAGATCAACTCGTTTCATTCGCAGGCTTGAGTAGAAATACGATTACAAGGAAGATGAAGAAATTTTCCGAAGATATAAATAAAATATCCTCGGATATAGCTATGCCAGTGAGTAATGTTGGATCTAATCTTGTTAATAATGAAATACAACCTACGCTAAATGAGCGTGCTAAGTATTATAGCCTGTCTACTGCCGCGATTAGCCATGATATGGTCTACAAAATACTTGAAGAGTACCAAAACGGAGTGTCAGAGGCTGTTCTCTCGCACAAATATGGACTGGGCGAAGAACAATTAAGTCGTTGGATTGGTAATGGAAGATTGTTGGCTGATATTAAAACCCGTAAAGGTAAGCCCCGACTTATTTCTAAAGAACGAGCAAGCACACCGAGAAGTAATGCCGCAATACTTCCCTCTCGCCTAACGTCAAAATCTGAAATGGAGGATGCAAAATATGTAATTGAGCTACTACGTAAAGAATTTGTCAGTGATAAGAAAAGCTACTTAGCATTGATTGATTTTTACTTGCGTCATGTGAACACATCAAACTCAGGCATAAACATAACGAAGCCGAGGGCGTTATTGAGATTCGTTAGACGTCTTGATACGGCCAACATAATTCCCTTGAGTCGGTGGGCTGTCACAATAAATTGCCCAGCACTAGCTGAATTGACGGATGGCTGGGATGAAGTCCAAAGATTGCCAGTGAAGTCAATATCCATAAATCCTATTGCGGCTACTCTTACAACTTCGTATCTACGATTAACACATCCTGATGAAGATCAGCTTATTTCTGGTCCTAATAATTTCAGAAAGTTCTCAGCACGGACTTTACGGTATGTATTTCATATGATCGCGATAATGCAGTTTGATGAGTCTTTTTTCTAAATGATCCATGCTAGTGAATGCCATGCTAGGTGCGGCCATTGAGACCGTGGCGGAGGGCACTAAGAAGGGGGCAGTTTTAAGTGAAAATCAACAAACCAACCCCAAATGAGGTTGGTCTTATGGCTTTCAAACTGCGGGGCAGCAGTGCCATTAAGATAGCTTTTATCAGGAGTCCATTCTACTTTTTTGTGGATTTGCTAGGTTTTAATTCCGGAGTGTTTCCTGGTGTGGTCTTGTTGTCACGTCGACGTTGATCAGGTTTCCCTGTTGATTTGGCCTTTGGCTTAGGGCCTGGTTTAAGAGCCATAATGGTTTTCCTTTCGTGTTTAATGGTAAGTCGCACATGCATCAATATGTTGCATTGGTGTATCTGCTCAATAGATAAGGATAGCGTGGTATTTAAATACGTCTAGCTATCAGGTGCTAGTTCTCGACGATTTCTTTAAAAGTTACTGCTAATAAGAGTTTGGTGTCGCGGCATAACAAGCAAAGCAACGAACGAGATGCTGCTTTGGGCGTTGAATCCGGAGAGCAGATTCCAAACTTCGTCAGTTTGTTCGGCGACAATTAGGATGACCGGTTGACGACAACTATCTTGGCCGGTTGGGTGTAACGTTCGGTACTTTGATTTTCCCTTGGAGAACAGCGTGCCGGGATTACATATCACCCAACGACAAGAGGAGCTGTATATGCAGCATCGACAACGTGGTATCACCCAAGAAACCGCAGCCGCGAAGACAAATATTTCTGTTCGTTCAGGCCGTAGAATCGAGAAAGACCCAATCCACCATCCACCTGGGCGCCATTGGCGCACCCGCGAAGATCCGCTGGAGGCGGTCTGGGAGCGTGAGCTTGTGGCGTTACTCGAACGCGAGCCGAGCCTTACTGGACTGACGCTGTTGGAGTATTTGCAAGAGCACTACCCCGAGCACTACGATCAACGTGTATTGAGAACGTTGCAGCGACGGGTAAAGCAATGGCGTGCGCTGTCCGGCCCCGACAAAGAGGTGATGTTTCGCCAGCAAGCGGTGATAGGGCAGCAAGGGTTTTCCGATTTCACCCACCCCGATGACGCGGTTACCCTTGCGGGTCAGGCCTTTCCCCACTTGCTCTATCAGTTTCGTCTTGCTTATAGCGGCTGGCGCTCAGTCACAATTGTACAAGGCGGCGAAAGCTACGCAGCGTTAGCCTGTGGTTTACAGCGCGCACTGCAACAAGCAGGCGGCAGCCCGGTTGAGCATCGCACCGACAGCCTCAGTGCAGCACGCAACAATACCCAGAATATATGGACAGATGCATACCGCGATTTGTGTGATCATTATCGTATGCAGCCCACCCGCAATAACCCTGGCCAGTCGCATGAAAACGGTGTTGTAGAATGCGCCAACGGTTCGTTGAAACATCGCTTGTCACAACAGTTTAAGCTGCGTGGCAGTCACGATTTCGAGTGCATTGCGGCGTACCAATACTGGATCGACAAAACTGTAGCCAAGCTCAATCAGCGGGTTCGTTCGCGGTTTGCCGATGAACAAGCTGCACTGAGTCCACTGCCAGATCAACCTTCTGTTGACTATCAAGTTTTGTCAGTTCGGGTCACTCGCTCTGCTACGATTGAGGTTCGGCGGGTGGTTTACTCAGTACCCTCACGACTCGTCGGCGAGCGTCTGCAACTACGCTTGCATCACGACAAGCTCATGCTCTATGTCGGACAAACCTACGCGCTCACTTTGCCGCGTGTTTATCCAAAACCGGGCGAGCAGCGTGCACGCCGCATTGATTACAAACATGTGATTCGGGCTTTAGCATCCAAGCCTCAAGCCTTCCGCTACTCAAGCTTACGAGACGATTTGCTGCCTAACGAGGCATACCGGCAGTTGTGGCGATGTGCGGATCAACACTTGGAAAAACGCGAAGCGTGTAAATGGATGGTAACCGTTTTGCGCCTAGCCTTTGAATACGATTGTGAAACTGATTTGGGTGAGGGTTTACTGGCCGGCGCCTTGCTTGGCGAGTTCCCATCAATCCTCGCGATTCAAGACCGGTTCCTGAGTCACCAGACACGAGAGACTGAGACGAGGCAACCGGTACAGCATTCACTGAAGGCATACGATGAGCTGCTGTGGGCCAACCCCCGCAATACGTTTGAGGCGGTGTACTCATGAGTGACGCCGTACTGTTATTGCTTAAAGAATTGCGCCTACCGGGCTTCGCCCGGCATTACAAAACGCTGTGGCAAACGGCAGCGGATAGCGGCTGGTCTCACGCTGATTACCTGCTCGCGCTGTGCGAATATGAAATGGCGGATCGGCTCCAACGCCGTATACAAAAGTGGCGTCGAGAATCGCAGTTAACGACGACAAAAACGTTTGCCACGCTCGATAGAAAACCGTTTAGCGGTCAAAATCAGCGCAGCATCGCTAAGCTTGAGCAAGACGTAGAGTGGGCGCGCCGCAGTGACAACGTACTTTTGATTGGCCCGAGCGGCACAGGTAAAACACACCTTGCCAGCGCCTTGGGGCACGCACTAATCGAACAGGGCATTCGCTGTAAATGCTTCCCAGCAATCGCCCTGGTGCAGCATCTCCAGCAAGCCAAGCGCGATCTTGACCTCATGACCGCGATGACGCGACTGGATAAATACGCGGTCATTATCCTTGACGATATTGGCTACGTGAAAAAGACGGATGCAGAAACAAATGTGCTGTTTGAATTTATCGCGCACCGATACGAAAGCGGTACGTTAATTGTGACAGCCAACCAACCCTTTAGCGCTTGGGACAGCATATTCACAGACGGAATGATGACCGTTGCCGCCATTGACCGCCTGATTCATCATGCGACCATCATTGAACTTGAGGGCGAAAGTTATCGTAAGCAACAATATGTTGAAAAGGCTAAATCAGCAGTGAAAAGAGAAACCACCTAACCGGCCATCATAGTTGTCGCCGACCGGCCAAGATAGTTGACGCCAGACATCAGTTTATGGCCAGTCCAGGAAATGGCCGATTAGATGCGCGGGGATTGACGGTGGCAGTAAGAAGGTTGCTACATACATAGTCAATCCTGTGTGTACCTAGATTCAGGGGGCGGCATTTCCGTTTTCGTGGGGTGGTATTCTATCAACATTGTGAGCCTATCCGTCTATAGAATGGTATAGCAGTGGAATATCGCTATGATTAAGGATTGGAAGATCACAAAAATATAGCAATAACGATATTTACAGGTAAATTTAGCTGCTATGTGAATGTCGTATGTTTGTAGTGTATAATTGTCGTATATTTGTATAAGATAATTGTCGTATCTTTGCGGAGGTTGCCATGCGCGTCAAAACGTTGAAAAGTAGAGTCAGGCTCCGTATTAACAAGAGCAAGGGGGCGGTATTTACTCCTGGGGATTTCTTTGACCTCTCGGGTCGTGATCAGGTGGGTCGCGCCTTGCGTGAGCTGGTGGCCGAGGACACGATAATTCGGTTTGGACAGGGTCTCTACGCTAAGGCTAAGCGGTCGTCAGTGACCGGCACCATTATTCCTATCAAACCGCTCCCCGATTTGGCGCGAGAGGCCCTTGAGGAAAAGTTAAAGGTGAAGTTGATGCCAAATGCCGATGTGGAGCGCTACAACAGCAGTGAATCAACACAAGTGCCCACCGGCCGTGTTATCACCGTGAAAGGCCGCGTTAATCGCAAGATGTCCTTTAATGGCAAATCGATAAAGCTTCGGAATGTATCCTGATCCCCTAGTCATTGCAGAGATTGCGTCGGAACTGGTTATAGATCCGGCGTTTATCGAAAAGGACTGGTATGCAGTCCAAGTCCTGCGTGCGGTCGCTGCCCACGAGAGTGATGAGATGGTAACGATCTTCTCGGGCGGCACGTCGCTCTCGAAGGGCCACTAGTTAATTGAGCGCTTTTCTGAAGATCTGGATTTTCGGTGCAAGTACAAGAACGAGGGTACGCAAGCGCACCACAAAAAAGTGAGACGCCGGTACCGAGAATCGATGCTGGCGACACTGAGTGGTGTTGAGCATATAGATTTAGATCCTGAGTCCGTAGGTAAGGGGAGCGAGCATTTTAAGGTCCCGCTGCTCTACCCAAAGAATTTTGAGATTTCTTCTGCGCTTAGGACGGATTTGTTGGTGGAGTTTAGCTTCACACAGCCTCATGAAGCGCCGGTACTAAAGCCCATTCAGTCGATTATCGCTAAGTACACTGATGGCGAGCCTGAAGTGGAGATCCTTTGCCTGCCTCCGATAGAGATCGCTGGTGACAAAATCAATGCGCTGATGTGGAGGACACTAAATCTCGTGCGTGGTGATGAGAACTACGATCCGGCCACCATGCGCCACCTGCATGATTTAGCGGCATTGCATGGGGAGATCATGGCAAACCCCGCGCTGTTTGTTAGTCTTGCGCGCAGAGCCTTTGCCGCCGATCAGCTACGTGGGCCGCGGATGCTAGAAGACCCGCTCTATGAATCATTGGTGCGCGCACATAGACAGATAGGCAACAAAAAATCGAGTAGCGCCGAGTACCGTACATTTGTCGACGCCATGTCTTATGCTGACGATGACAATACGATTCCGTTTGAGCTGGCGCTGGACAGCTTTGAGCGTCTCGTGGCGCTATTCGCGCCCGAAAGTTAACTCACGTCAGCCGCTGGCTAAACTTTGATTCACTCCCATTTGGACCTGCATGTGACTACCCACCCTGAACCGCCCGTTGCTCTCGTCAAAACATGGATTACGCTATTCACCTCGGACCAAGACCAAGAGGTTAAAGACCGCGCGTCTGAAATGCTGCTAAAAGCCTTTGGCGACATGAAGGCGGTTGCTGCCTTTGTCGAAAAGCACAAAATTCAACTGCGCTAGGTGCAATCCGCATTACAAGACCTTCTCTGATCTTTGTTTCAGATGCATTATATTTAGGCGGTTCGTTGGATTACGCTACTAATCTCCCTGCTACGTCGCCTAGCCGAATCTCAACTGTACATCCCGCATTAAACGTTAAAAAGTCACTCTCAATTCCGTCTGAAAATATGACCCCATTCTCCGGCATAAATGACTCTATCCGCAGTGGGCTTAGTTCATTGACCTGGCCACGTGTTAGCGTGGTCCCAGTTTGCTTGCTAGGGAAGGGCTCTCTTACCGTGAATATCAGCATCTTGGCATCCCATGCAAATCCGCTGCCGACATGTGGGTCCGTCATTGTGCCAGTAATACCCTGCGCCATGGCGAGTAGGCTTTGGTACCAGCCGGTGGAGCCTAAGCCAGTAGATATGATGATGCCTGATGAACTCTGTACTTCGCTGCGCTCTCCCCAGTGGAGTGCATAGCGGGCAGAGGTATGGCTTTTAGGGCCAATAAATAAATCGTTGACGGCCAGCATGGTTTGGCCGTCGTTGGTGCTCGCCCTGGCGAGGGTGATCTCCTTGTGGCTTCGCTTTCTGCGAAGCACTTCGTCGATAACTAGCGGTAGATCTGCGGGTAAAAAGGGCAGCAAAACACCATCCCAACGTTGTGGGTCAGGATTGATCGCGATCACAGGATTTCCATTCAGGTACTTCAACGTATTGGCGACTAAGCCGTCTTGGCCAATGACAACTACCGTATCATCAGTATTAAACCTGTAGCTCGGCAGCATTGCGCGTTCAAGCACCTGAACTCGACCGCGCGCTTCTAGAGTACGACGGGCTTGTTCCAAAATGTGCCGGTAGTCTTGGTCTTCTTGCTGATAGTCCGCAAAGTCGGCCCCCGATTGTTCAAGGTAGAAGCGGGCTTGTTGGACGGTGTTAAACCGTTCGACAAGTTCTGCCAGCCGCGTTTTACGATGGATGAGGATAATCCGTGTGCTTTGTTCCATCATTGCCGCTCCTTTACCCGTTATAGTCTTTGAGTAAGCTGTTTAGGGTATCTGGGCCGATATGCAGGCTGCCAATCTTGTTTGCATTGACGGCGAAGTTGTCCATGGCTACAGCAAACAGTTGCTGGGGATCCATACTGGCCATGGCCATCGCTTTGACGTACTCAACAGGTACCGAGCTGGCGGCTTTGGCCCGAATCTCAATGGCGTATGCCTCTGCATCGGCTTCAATTTTCTTGTTGGTTTGCGCCAGCTCTACTAGTGCCTTACGAGTCTCTTCTGCGCTGATATCCGCAGCCATCTGCTCCGCACGTGATTCGGCGCGCTTGCGGGTCAGAGTACGCTGATTATCTAACTCTGCCTCGGCGATTTCCTGCTGCTTATTGTTAATCGTCATTTCCGTTTGCAGCTCGGCTTCTTTGATAGTCCGCTCTTGCTCAACGGCTGATTTTCGGCGGTCGTAAATAGCGTCGTCAGCATCTTTAAGAATAGATTCGCGGGCTTCAGCCTCAAGTGCCTTGGCTGTTTCTGGTGTGGGGGTGAGTGCGACCAGCATGGCGTCTATCACGGTAATCCCCAGTTGCTGCAAAGGTGTGCTGCTTATAAGTGCGGTCTTAAGGCGTGTATCTAACTCCTTGAGACGCGTTAAGGCTTGACGCAGTGTGGTGGTTTGAATCTCTTCTTGTATCACCCCTTGCGCCACACGAACTACTCGATCACCTAAGGTGGTCGGATCCTCAGAGATGTATTCCTTGCCGTTTTCGTTCAAGGTGAAGTTCAACATGTCGGCCAGCTTCTGTGGATCGGCTGCTCTGTAGCTGAGTTGGCCCTGCACGCGCAGATGTTGGTAGTCGGCTGTTTGCAAGTTGAAGATGAAGGGTACGTCCTTCGCGCTCATTGGTATTGCGGTAAGCGACGTCTTGGGCGCGTAGTAGAAAAAGCTTAAGCCTTTCCCTTGGCGTTTGATTTGTCCACTGCTCGTTTGAATAACATGAACAGTGGGGTCTGCTTTGAAGTATTGAAAACCTAGCATGGTGGCGCTCCTTTTGTGGCTATAAGACACTATTTGGCTTAAATAGTGTCTTATCGCCACTTATGCGTCAAGTGTTTTTAGTGGCTTTTGGACGATTAATTGTTAGAATTTAGCTAAGCGATTGAAGCTAATGCAAAAACGTTCGAGCTGAGGTGTGTCATGGCCAAATCACCGGCCCCGTACAATATCCATGATTATGATGTGCCGCTAACCACGGTAGACAGTGTGCTATTCACGGTTCACGACGAGAAGCTTAAGGTTCTCCTCGTACAGCGTGGCAATGTCCCTTTTGCCGGCAAGTGGGGATTGCCTGGTGGGTTTATTGAGCAAGGAGCTGATGCGGATTTGGAAATGTGCGCTATCCGCAAGCTCAAAGAAAAGACGGGAATTGCTCCACCTTATATTGAGCAATTGCTCTCCCAGGGCGGGGCAAACCGAGACCCTCGTGGTTGGAGCGTTACCATTGTTTTCTATGCACTAGTGGCCCATGTGAACTGTGAGCCACACATCGATTCGGTGACCGACGTACAGTGGCGGGAGGTTAGTTCACTGAGTGCTAAAGAGCTTGCTTTTGATCACGGTCAAATCATTCAGCTTGCACATGAGCGGCTCCAGCAAAAGGCCCTGTACTCGATTGTGCCAGCCTATGCGCTGCCGAATGAGTTTACTTTTACCGAGTTACAGGCCCTCCATGAAGTCATTATCGGGACGACCCTTGAGAAAAAATCATTTAGGCGCCGCATCGAAAAAGCAAAGCTATTGATCGACACCGGAAAGTCCACGGTCGCCCGAGGCAGGCCAGCCAAACTATATAAGGTGAAACCTGAAGGGCGGGCTTACCGCTTTGTACGAAATTTAGAATCGTAGTACAACTAAAGGAAAGTTCTTATAGCTGTGGGGCGTGGAATGACTGAGAAAAAAGCCATTGTGTACGTAGATATGGATCATGTTCTTTGCGACTACGCTACCGGCTTTGCGCGACATAAAGCCGAGTATCCAAACCTGGCTTTTCCGCAAAGCGTGCCAGGGCTATATGAAAGTCTTGATCCTATGCCCGATGCCATCGAATCGTATATGTGGTTGCATGAGCACTCAAAGTTGGATGTATATGTCTTAACGGCCCCATCGATAAAAAATCCCCATTGCTATGCTGAAAAGCGAATCTGGGTCGAAAACCATTTGGGAATGGCGGTTGTACAGAATCTGATAATCAGTCCGCATAAACATCTTAGCAAAGGCGATTATCTCATCGACGATATGCCGTCGGGAAAAGGGCAGGATCGTTTCGACGGAAAATTAATACTATATGGTTCTGAGGAGTTTCCGAATTGGGTAAGTGTGACCAAGTACTTTAAATCGCAAATTGAATGTTAAACGAAATGATTTGTTTCGAAGGCGCTAAAGAAGTCGATCTTATACTGCTGTAAACATTGCGATGCTTTTTTTCGGCTTATAATTTCGCCAAACGAAATTCTATTATGACGGCATTTACGTGCACTATAAACGCCCCTGACTATAAATACATACTTATGGCGAGGTAGAAGATGCTAATGTAGCGTAAAAAAGCTTGGTATATTTCTTGGTCTAGCTGCGTCGCATAAGCCGNGAATTTACAATAATTGGCAAATTCAGTTCCGAAAGCTTGATAAATTAGCAGAACATAGGACGAATTTCGTATGTTTCCGAGCTTTTGCATAGATATAGAAATTTGCACTTATTGTGTAGGAAGTTGCACGGTAGGTCAGTTCTTGGAGTGGCTTTAGCGAGAAACTACGCCATCGATTGGTGTTGCGATGGTTAGTTTTGGATTATCGCATAAGAAAATAATGAAGTATTTGTGAGGAAGTGAAAATGGCAGTAGTTCTCGAAGCCGATTATTTAGTTGTTGGTGCCGGTGGGATGGGTATGGCGTTCGCGGATGAGATACTTTCTCATAGTGAAGCTACTATTATCATTATCGACAAAAATTTCAGTCCCGGTGGCCATTGGAATTACGCATATCCTTTTGTGCGTCTTCATCAAACATCAACATGTTACGGGGTGAATTCCACAGAGTTGGGTGGGGATCAGCGAGATGAGTTTGGTTTGAATAAAGGGTGTTATGAGCTCGCTAGTGGTCGCGAAGTAGTTGCCTATTTTGATAACGTTATGCGCCGTCGATTTCTTGCGTCAGGACGCGTTCAATATATTCCAATGTGCGAATATGACAAGAATACTGGCACAGCTAAAAATTTAGTCAGTGGCGAGATATATGAATTTCGTGCCAAAAAAATTGTAGATTCAACTTACCTAAATACCACCGTACCTTCTCAGCGTCCACCGACTTTTGAGCTCGCAGCTGATACCAAAGCAGTCGCGGTAAATGAGCTGCCGAGGGTGGCACCGTATTACGATAATTTTGTTATCGTTGGTTCTGGGAAAACGGGTATGGACGCCGTGCTGTTTTTATTAAGCAACGGTATAGATCCCAATAGGATAACATGGGTGATGCCGGCGGATGCGTGGATGTTCGATCGCTTTACTGTGGATCCTGGTAGAAAATTCAGTGACCCAGTGACTCAGTATGCAATAGGGATATTGGAGTGTGCGCTCGAGGCAGAAAATTATCGCGATTTTTATGACCGTCTTGCTGGTCGCGATTTAATTGTGCAACTAGATTCAACTATTAAACCTACTCGCTGGCGTTGCGCAACCTTCACTCAGCTTGAGCTTGAACAGCTTCGTCGCGTAAAAAATATTGTTCGAATGGGATATCTTGAAGCGGTAACAGCTACAAGTATGCAATTGTCTAAGGGTACGTATGCTGTTCCAACGAATGCGGTATTTATCGACTGTGCTGCAGACGGTTTACCTAAAGTTCCAGAAGTAAAAGTCTTCGATGGCAACAAAATAACGCTGCAAACCGTTCGTATGTGTCAGCAAGTTTATAGTGCCGGTTTCATCGGTAACGTGGAGTGTAACGTCGACGCTAGCGAAGACCGTAAAAATGAGCTGTGCCAGCCTGTGCCACTGCCGTATCTCGAAATTGATTACTTGCGCTGCGCGCTTTTAAATAGCAAAAACATGGGTGTTTGGTTAACTGAGCCAGCTGTTGTTAAGTGGATCAATGAGTCGCGGACAGATCTCTTTAGCCCACTTCTCGATTTTGATGATCCAGAGATCGCGGCAAATATACAAGCGATGGGTGAGTTGATTCAGCAGGCTATTCCAAAAATGGAGTCACTTTTAAGCGAGGGTATGCAGGGCGCTCAGTAGTAGGTTCTCATTAGTGGTTTTTAAAAAAATATGAGGGCGCCTGTAATGGGCGCCTTTTTTAATTGAAGATAAGGTGTTGAATTTGCGCTTTGAAGTTGTAGTCAGGTGCTGATAGTTTTCTGGTTTAGTTGACTATTTTTCAATGCTTGTCGTTTTTAGAAATTGCCATACACCGACTAGTACTAGGGCGATCATTATGTGTACGCTGACAACCGGAAAGTATCCGGAAATGTAAATAATGTCGTTTGCGAGCCCGGCCTTAAATGGGCCTCCACCGAATGCAAGTCCACGAGTGCCAAATAATGCGTTGAGGGTGGCCTGAATAGTGAATAGCCATGTTGTAGTTAGCGCAGACCAGAATAGCCATTTTATCTGAGTATTACTTAGTGAGATGAATCTGCCTACCGCTCCGATTCCAAGTAAGATCAGGCCGTGGGTAATTGCCTCCATGTGAGCCATGCGCCATGCGCGCCCATCGTCTGGTATGTTAACTTGAATATCGATAGGAAACGGCCATAGTATGATGCGTTCAAGTAGTGCAAAAAACCAGGTCCAGCCTATCAGCAGGCTTAATGCGAGTAGCCCGAATCCGTTAAGTATAAATAACGCGCGAGTTCTGTCTGTCATAGTTTTTATCCAGTCGTAATTGATGATTATTGTTGTATTTTTAAGGAGCAATATTATCTAAAAATAGCTTAATAATTTTTTATTTTTATTCTATTTATTAGAGTGTTGGAGGTTGTATATATTCAGTCAGCCTTAAAATTTAAAAGGGGTTGTCATCTCAAATAAACTCCTTCTTCGTCTTGTGCGATACGTTGGTTAGTCTAACACCGTCTGGCTTGCTGATCCTCTCTGGTCTGCATTCTATTAACGTATCATGACTGCGTATTGCAAGATTTTGATACTCAAGTGTTCCGTTTTCCTTCCATTTCAATTCTTCTGGTTTCAAGTCTCGCTTGATCTTCGCTGGCGAACCAAAAATAAGTTTATTTGATGGTGATTCAAAAGAGTCAGGTACTAGGCTATTGGCGCCTATAATGCAGTTTGCACCAATGTGTGCGTTGTCTAAAACAGTGCAGTTTATTCCTACCAAGCAATTTTCTTCTAGTGTGCATCCATGGATTATACTGCTGTGTCCGATGTGGCTGTTTCGTCCGAGCAGGGTTTGTTTTCCGGGAAAGCTATGGATAACACAGCAATCTTGGATATTTGACCCTTCGTCAACATATATTTGCCCAAAGTCTCCGCGTAATACGGCGTTAGGTCCGATGTAGCATTTCTTTGAAATAATGACGTCACCGATTATTACGGCTGTGGGATGCACATAAGATTCTAGGTCAAGGTATGGGGTGACGCCATCTATAGCATAAAAGGTCATAGGGCAGTGATCCGCATTGGTGTGGTTTGCATAACATGATACATAATAATATTTTTATGTATATATTTGTGTTTGGTTTATTGCCTGGGGAGTTGTTAGTTAAATTGGTAAAAGTATGATTAATGCAGTGGTTTTCTATGTGCGGAGCGAATATTCAGTGGTGACAGTTGTAAGGTAATGAATTCAAGTGAGATTTGCTTTCGAGTCGGTTTGCACGCTTAAGCAGGCCCTCTGCACCAGCTGCGATGTTTGATTTAACCTTTTAATGCATATTGCTCCATATCAGGAGGAGTAAGAATATGCCCAACTTAAAATCACGCATTAAATCTGAGCTAGATCCAATAGAGGTAGCTAGTAGAGAAGAGATTCAATCGCTGCAGCTTTCACGACTCAAAAAAACGCTCGAGCATGCGTATAAGAATGTACCCTTCTATAAAGACAGCTTTGATAAAGCAGGTGTTCACCCTAGCGATATAAGTTCGCTGTCCGACTTGTCTAAGTTTCCGTTCTTGGTGAAGCAAGATCTTCGAGACAATTATCCATTTGGTCTTTTTGCCGTTCCGAGGGAAGAGGTCGTGCGAATTCACGCCTCGAGCGGGACGACGGGTAAGCCTACGGTTGTTGGGTATACCAATAATGATATCGATACATGGGCTGATCTGGTTGCTAGGAGTATTTACGCCGCAGGTGGGCGTGCGGGAGATATTATCCACATTGCATATGGGTACGGTTTATTTACTGGTGGTCTTGGTGCGCATTACGGTGCTGAGAGGCTAGGTTGTACGGTAATACCAATGTCCGGTGGTCAGACAGAAAAGCAAGTCCAGTTAATTCAAGACTTCAAACCCAAAATAATCATGGTTACACCATCATACATGCTTAATTTGATCGAGGAGTTTGAGCGTCAGGGGATAGATCCACGAGAAACTAGTTTAAAAATCGGCATCTTTGGTGCGGAGCCGTGGACAAATGCGATGCGTAAGGAGATCGAGGAGCGTACAGGCATAGATGCTGTGGATATTTACGGTTTATCCGAGGTAATGGGGCCTGGTGTTGCAAGCGAGTGTGTTGAATCGAAAGATGGGCCGGTAATTTGGGAGGATCATTTTTATCCGGAAATCATAGATCCTGTTACCGGAGAAGTCCTGCCAGACGGAGAGGAAGGTGAACTGGTATTCACTTCACTTACTAAGGAAGCGCTGCCCGTTATTCGTTACCGAACCCGTGATTTAACTAAGCTGCTGCCACCAACATCTCGTGGGATGAGAAGAATAGGGAAAATTACAGGCAGGTCGGATGACATGCTTATTATCCGAGGCGTGAATGTCTTCCCTACGCAAATTGAAGAGCTCTTACTTAAAATCCCAGAGCTTGCGCCGATTTATCTAATTGAAGTTTCAAAAGATGGAAATTTAGATTCTGTGTCCGTGTCCGTAGAGCTAGATCAAAGCGCGGCAGGCGTTTCGATTGACCGCAGAGAAGAGGTCGTTAAACAGCTTCAGCATCTGGTAAAAACCTACGTTGGAATAACTATTAAGATTAATTTGCAAGCTCCAGGTGAGATGGAGCGATCGGTAGGTAAAGCTAAGCGTGTTATAGATCGTCGATGATATGAGTGCCTACATTTGTGGTGCAGTGAGAACACCATTCTGCAGTGGCAAAGGCCTGCTTTCTTCATTTAACGTTGATGCTCTTGCCGCGCTGCCGATGTCTAACTTAATTAGCAGAAATAAACGTGTAGATTGGTCCGCAGTGGAGGCCGTAATCTTAGGTTGTGCCGATGAAGCCGATGAAGACGGGGGCAATACGGCTTACCGTGCCGCAGTTCGAGCTGGGTTTTCGTCGGATGTGATTGGCGAGATAGTCAGTCGATCAGTAAATTCTGGCTTGCATGCTGTTAGTTTATCGGCAGATGCAATCTTATCAGGAAAGTGGGATTTAGTTGTTGCAGGTGGCGTAGATAAAATTCATAAAGACGCCAATTTTCTGTTAAGCGCAAATAATAATGAAGATGGCTGTTTGCTTGAAGTGAGATCAGCTGCTTCGCGCAATGGTCTTAGCTTAGATGTAGAAGCTATGGAGAGTTTGGCTAACAGCTTTGCAATATCGCGTGAAATGCAAGATGAGTTTGCGTTGCAGAGCCGCTTGCGGTGGCGCCGCGCCGCGGGTACAGGTTTCTTTGAGCGAGAAACTATGGCCGTTAGGCAGCCTGAGGATAGTAATGGTTTCGTTGTTCGCGCGGATTACATGGCGGCATCGGCTACCTCACTTGTAGATTTATCTAAATTGAATCCACTCGCTGGCAACGGTGGCACAGTGACAGCTGGCAATATCTCGGCTGGCAGGGTAGGTGCTTGCGCGCTATTGCTTTCGTCGGAGGCTGCCGCAAATCGATACGGTTTAATTCCTCGGGTAAAAATATTGGCGCACGCGATGGTGTGTGTTCCGGCGGAAAAAATAGGTGTTGGATCCGCTGTCGCTATCAACAAAGTGCTCGGTGTTACTGGTTTGTCGCTATGGCAAATGGATTGTATAGAGCTAAGTGAGGACTCTGCCGTTCAGGTTTTGGCGATTATTCAGGAGCTAGACCTTCCGGTCGACTCCGAGCGCATTAATTCAAATGGTGGATCAATCGCAGTTGGGCATCCCTTAGGTGCAACCGGCGCACGTTTAGTTATAACTGCAATTAATCAGCTAGAGCGAAATGGTGGTCGGTATGCTCTTTGCGCAGTGTGCGATGGTGCTGAAAACGCTGTGGCAATAATAATCGAGAAAATAAAATAAATACAAAGCAGATTTCGGAGGAAATATGATTAAGGTCAGTGTGATGTACCCGTATAAAGACGGCGCGATATTCGACCACGAGTATTATAAAAACAAACATCTCCCATTATTGAAGGAAAAAATGGGTGATTATTGTGTTAGATATTCGGTAGATCGAGGACTGAGCGGAGCGGTGCCGGGTAGCCCGCCAGTGTATATAGCTAGTTGCCATATTTATTGTGAAAGTGTCGAGAGTTTTTATGCCGGTTTTGGCCCGAGCCGGAAGGAAATTCTTGCGGATGTTATAAATTATACCGATCTAACTCCTGAGATGCAGATTAGCGAAGAGGGGTGAACTCCTTTCTGAGTGCAAAATATGCACACCCACCGATGCGTTGTGCACGATTGGTTTTGCGCTATGCGGCTTATTGCAGCGATATTTAGATAGCTTGACCTCGTAAAAAATTATAAAGGAGAATTACATATGAGCACGCATAATTCGAACAGTTTTGAGCCGCTTGCTCTTAACCACTTTGTGAGTGGAATGGATATGGCTGCCTCTGATGGTGGAAGGCTGTCACTTATTAGCCCCGTTGACGAGTCGGAGTTTGCGACATGCGCGCGTGGCACAAAAGAAGATTTGGATGTCGCAGTCAGTGCTGCGCGAGGTCAGTTTGATGGCGGTGAATGGAGTAAGCTTAGCGGTTCAGATCGAGGTGTTCTGCTAAATAAGCTTGCTGACTTGGTTGAGCGCGATTCAGCTCTGATTGCTGATATGGACGCACGTTGTATAGGCCGTGTCGGGATCGAGCCGACGTTATTAGATCTGCCGAACTCAGTGCAGACATTGCGAACCTCTGCTGGTTGGGCAGACAAAATTGAAGGGCGAACTATTCCAACTCCGGGGTATATGGGGCGATCGACGCTTTCTTATACGCTGCAGCAACCAGTCGGTGTGGTAGGTGCAATTGTGCCGTGGAACACCCCGTTCATGATTACCTGCTGGAAGCTTGGTCCTCTACTCGCTGCTGGTTGCACAGTAGTTGTTAAGCCTTCAGAAGAAACCCCGCTTTCTGCTCTGCATTTAGCGAAACTGTGTAAAGAAGCAGGTTTTCCTGATGGTGTGGTAAATGTTGTTACTGGCTCGGGAATTGTAATTGGACGGGGGCTCGCAGAGCATCCTGGTGTTGATAAGATTACATTCACCGGTAGTCCTGCTGTTGGGCAAGACATTCAGCGCGTAGCAGGTAAGCAGTTTAAGCGAGTATCGCTTGAGCTTGGTGGTAAGAGTCCACAGATTGTTTTTAATGATGCAGACATTGACGCGGCCATTGGCGGGTGCGCAATGGGTGTTTTCTTTAATCAGGGGCAAATTTGCGCCGCGGGTTCTCGTATTTTGGTTCACAACGATATCGCAGATGAGTTTGCCGAAAAATTGGCTGCGGTAGCAAATGGGATAGCGGTTGGTGATCCACGGTCTGACGGTATACAGATGGGGCCCGTCGCTAAAAAAGGGCAGTTTGATCGAGTTAATAATTATATTCGCACCGGTGTAGACGAAGGCGCAAAATTACTAGCTGGAGGCGAGAGCGAATATAAGAAAGGTTGGTTTGTGAAGCCGACAGTATTTTCCCGGGCGACAAACCAAATGACGATTGCCCGAGAGGAAATTTTCGGGCCAGTAGCGACAGTGATTCCTTTCTCCGACGAGGCAGAAGCGTTGCAGATAGCTAACGACTCCCAGTATGGGCTTGCGGCAACTATTTGGACTAAAGATGTGATGCGTGCTCACCGCTTAGCTCGAGGCTTGAAGGTGGGTGCGGTTGGAGTGAATTGCTGGGCTCCGATTGACGCTCGGCTACCCTGGGGTGGCACAAAATCAAGCGGTATCGGCCGGGAATGTGGTTTGTCAGGTGTTTTGGCATACACTGAAGAAAAAGTCATAACCATTTTGACTGATTAGCATTTATTCCTATAACGATCTATGTAGAGCGTCGCTTGCTATTTGAGGCGGGGCTCTATACTTCGCATTGCCTAGTTTTATGATCATCACCCCTAGTGGTCTGGGCGTAGAGTAAGGCAATCTTGCCCCTCACCTTGTGTGCAATTCTTCCTATCTGTAAAACGTATTAATTTCTAGGCCGGCTAAAAAATACCTCGGTTTGCTTAAGTAATCGGCTTCAGTGGAAGCGATAAAATATATTGCTGTTTAGCTAGCTTCCGCCGTGCTTTCCGTAACTTAGCTTGTGTTGAGTAAGAGGGCTATGCGTAGCGCATGATACATTTTAATCTTTTTAATCAATTAGTTACCGTAATTTTGAAAAAATACGAAGTAGCTATATTGATTTGATACAAAAATAAGTGGCAAGTTTTAAAAATGACATGTAAAGTAGCGTTTAAGTTAGCAGATACTTGTCGCTTGTCGCTTTTGGCTGATATAAGTGTCGCATATGATGTGAAGTGTGCGCTAACTCCAGAAAATAGTGCTGATAAGCGGTAATATCACTTATCAGCACTGGCTCAAAGAATGAATGCCTTCACGCTCTACGAGGGTAAATACTAATAAAATACGGCTTTTGTTAAGAATCAAGGTTTCTATCAAAAGCTAATTATTTCATGAGGTTGGTAATATGCTTTCTAGCTTGCAATATAAAATGTCAGGTCATGGCGTCCTAATGATATTTTGTACGTTATTATTTGGTGTGCTTTATTGGATGAATCTAGTGGGTGGCTTCGAAATTGTACCTGGATATATGGTGCATTTTGATATTCCGGGGACTCCTGAGGGATGGAAGCGAGCGCATACTGGGCCGGCGATGAATGGAATGATGGTCATTGCTGTGGCATTTGTTCTTCCTACGCTGAATTTTTCCGAGAAAATGGCGAAGATACTTGGTTACATCATTATTCTTGATGGCTGGGGGAATGTTGGTTTTTACTTCTTTGGTAACTTTACGCCTAACCGTGGTTTAAGCTTCGGTGACAATAAATTCGGTAGTGGCGATATTTTCAGTGCATTGGCACTTGGGCCCGCATATTTATTCGGTGTTTTGGCGCTTGGTGCATTGTTTATTATTGGTGTGAGAGCCCTTCAAGTCGCGAAGATCAATAGAAGCAGAATGTAGAAAATTAATAGCTGATTAGGCGTCCAAGGGGTGCGGCAGTTTTAGGCTTAAGGACTAGAAATTTTGCCGCACGTCTTAGTCTGTTGAGCGGTTTGAAATATTCGGTATCAGCTTACGCTAAATAATTATATAAAAGAGTAGCTAATAATGAATGAAGTATTCGATACAAGTAGTCATCAAGCTGTGTTTTCTCGGTTAGGTTGGTGTACCTCCAATACGAAGCAGCTTGGTAACTTTCGTGAGTGGCAGGATTTTGTTCACGACAATTTTCCGTGGCTAGAGCACAGAAATAATACTAGCGGGCAATTTGAGGCANAAGTAAGTACGCATCATTTTGGTAATGATGAAGTCAATGCAATAGATCTTAGTACGATTAGCGCATCTGACGGCGAGGTTATTAGAACTCGGCATTTAGCAGAGGTCGCAGATGCAGGATTTATAAAAATTATTTGGCAGTTAAATGGAAAAATTCATTTAGAGCAAAATAACAAAAGTTGTTTGATACTTCCTGGGCAGGCTGCTGTGTGCGATACAGCGCGCCCTTATAAAATCGGAATGACCGACAGCTCGCGATTCGCAGTGCTGACTCTGCCGCATCAAGCGTGTGTCGGCTGGGATTATATTAGTGAATTTATATGCGGTACTAGGTTGCAGAACGGAGCTTCAATTAATGCTGCCTTAGGTTCGTTGATGGCGCTTGCCGCTGCAGACCAAGATTCCGTAACGAGTGAAGATGTTTTAACTGTTATTCAAGCTATTCAGTTAATGACTACCAAAGCTCTTCATCGCTCGGCGGCGACTCAAGGCGTGTCGAAATTTGATAATCCGAGGCTCTATAAGGTTCAGCGCTACATCCTTGAAAATATTTCAAACCCAAACTTTGGTACAGACGATCTAGCTTCAGCAATGTGTATGTCTCGTCGATCTTTGTATATGCTTTTTGATGGTAGTGACACCACGCCGGCCAGATTAATTCGAGATACTCGTTTAGAGCTAGCAATGCATATGTTGGCTGATAACGGGCAGGCTCATAGGAAGATTACAGATATTGTGTTTGATATTGGGTTTAACGACTATGCAACTTTTAGTCGTATATTTAAAGTGCAATATGGTAAGACGCCAAGCGAATTTCGGTCGGCAACATTGGCATTGTCAAGAGGTGGTGTTCATTAGGTAATAATTTTAACGAAGCCAATATTGGTGCCCTGAGTGGTGTATCTCGGGGCGTTAATACTTTCTCTATAAACCCTCAAACCCTCAAACCCTCAAACCCTCAAACCCTCAAACCCTCAAGCTCTCAAGCCCTCAAACCCTTAAAGCTAACGTTTGGCTAGACCTCTACCTGTGGAATTATTGATATTTTGTTGTGGCAGAAAATGAATAATGAGCACGCTAGATCATTAAGTTTGCACGCATAGGGATGCTTGACTCATTAATTAAATAGATTCTAGTGCTGCAGGAAATATTTAGCGAGGAGAGAGTTAATGTCAGCCATTAGTCGTCGTTTAGTTCTAAAAGAGCGCCCAAGATTTCAGATACCAACCGCAAAATGTTTTCGGCTTGAAGAAGTCGTTATTCCTAATCCAGGTCAGGGTCAAATTCGCATTCGTACTACTTGGTTAGGCATAGATCCAAATCTTTTTTCTAAAGTTAAAAAGGTATCAGATCAGTCAAAACCGATCGCAATCGGATCGGTAATGTACGGCGCTACGGTCGGTCGGGTTGATATTTCAAATCATCCAGATTTTAAAGAAGGTGATGTTGTTCACGGTTTGTGGGGGTGGCAGGATTATCACGTCTGTGATGGTTCCGGAATTACTAAAATCAGTGATGACGGTTTGCGGCCTTCTTATTATCTTGGCGCGCTTGGTGCGGCAGGTTTTGGTGCATATCTAGCGGTTAATGAAGTTCTAAAAGTTAATCAAGGTGATGTCGTTTTTTGTAGTGCGGCCACAGGTGCTTTGGGCCAAATAGTGGGTCAGCTAAGTAAACTGAAGGGCGCCATGGTTTATGGCGCTGCAAGTTCAGATGAAAAATGTGGTTTGGCTGTCTCCGAGCTAGGTTATAAGGATTGTTTTAATTATAAAGCGCCTGACTTTGAGCGAACCGTAAGCGATCGAATTGAATCCGGTATAGATGCGATGGTTGTGTCTGCTGGCGGTAAAACATTCGATGCTACCTTTCCAATGATGAATGTCGGCGGTCGCATCGCTGTTTGTGGTTTGATGGCCCTTTACTCTATGTCGCAATTACCGGTGACGCCAGACCGATCATTTATGATTTTGAATGAGATTTTATTAAAGCGATTAAGTGTCAGGGGTTCTATGGTGCTGGATAAACTAAATACCGAAGTGCATGCCAGGTTCATGACTGAAATGACGTCTTGGATAATTAGTGGAAAGATTAAACCGGTTGAGCACGTTATAGAGGGTTTGGAGAACGCGCCAAATGCGCTGAGAGGTATTTTTGACGGTGAGAATTTAGGGAAATCTGTAGTTCATATTTCCGATTAATAATGGGGTCATTCAATCATTAGAATTTGAGCTATTTGATACGTGCTGCACATAGTGTCACTCAAATTGCACTTTGCAACAAGCATCGTAATTTCAAACTGAGAGAATAAAGATCTAGTGATGACAGAAGTGGGGCTATAACTTTAAAAAGTTATGGAGTTGCCTAGCGGGCGGATGCGGTTCGCTTTTCATTTAAGCCAGTTAAAAGAATATAAAGATATGGAAAATTTAAGATTTAAAATAGCTCGCTGGATCGTGTCACATCGCGCTCAGGTTGCCTGCGTATTTCTTATTATTACTATTGGATTTGCCATTGGTGTGCCACGGGTAGACATAAGAACCATATTTGCAGATTTACTCCCTTCTGACGATCCATTTGTTCAGACTTTTAAAGATCACCCTAATTTCGGTAATCCGTTAACAATTACCGTAATGGTAAAGCGTTCGGATGGTGGGAATATCTATAACGAAGATACCTTGAAGAAGGTGTGGGATCTTACTAGAAATATAGATCTTATAGAGGGTGTTGATCACGATAGGATTGTTTCGATAACAACTGAGAAGGCGAATTATGCTGAGGCGACTCCTATGGGAGTCGAGATGCAACCTTTAATGGGGGATCGAATTCCCAAAGGAAAGCAGGAGCTTGATGCCCTTCAGCGGAATGTAGAGCGCTCGCCAATGGCGCGAACCTACCTTGTCTCATCCGACGAAACTTCAACACTTATTCGCGCAGGCTTCCACGAGCATTTGTTAGATTATGGTCATGTATTTGATGAAATTCAGAAGCTTGCAAAGGATGCTGAAGATGGTAGCCATACCATCCGTGTCGTTGGGCAGCCGATCCTGACGGGGTGGGTATATCTTCTTCAGGAGCAAACCTACACAATTTTCGCGGTAACTGTTGGCTTGCTTATCATCGCTCTTGCCTTCTATATGCGGAATTTCGCTGGCGTCGTCACCCCGGTTGTATGTAGTTTTGTCGCCGCAATATGGGGCTTCGGTTTGGTTGGTTGGTTGAAGTCGCCAATTGAACCATTACTTATGGTTGTACCTTTGCTTTTAGTGGCGCGGTCTTTCTCTCACTGTGTTCAGTATACAGAACGTTATTACGAGGTATTTAGTGAGCTTAAAGATCGTAAATTAGCATCTGAAGCGACGCTAGCAGTGATGATGGCGCCTAGTGTATTTGGCATCATTACCGACATGGTCGCGATAATGTGTATCGGTGTAGCGCCGATCCCAGCGATGCAGAGATTTGCTTTGTTCTGTGGTTTCTGGGCATTTTTCTTAATCCCGACGGGCGTCATGCTAATTGCCGTCATGCTCTCATACCTACCTACTCCAAAAAACATCGATGACATTATTGGTGACGATCGCGAAAAAGGCATTCATGGTTTTCAGAAGCGCGTTCTTGAGGGTGTCGCTTCTTTGATTACTGGAAAGCGCATTCCTAAGATAACTGCAACTATCGTATGTATTGTATCAATAGTGGTTATTATTCTTTCGCGGCAGGTTGAAATTGGGAACCCCACAGAGGGTAGTAATCTCCTGTGGGACGATTCTGAATTCAATGTTGGTGTAAGAGATGTTAATGATCACTTTCCGGGAGTTAACTCCCTGGAAATTATTCTTGAAGCCAAGGATCCAGATAATGTCCAGCAGCGTGCTGCCCGCACGGAAGAGGCATATGCCTTAACCAAAGAAATATTACGTGTTGCTTTAAGTCAGGAGCATCCAGCAAAGGCCGCGCGCTCATTCTCGGACTTTATGGAGGAGGGGTCACGTCTTTACTCTGGAGGCCATCCAGCGTGGCTTTCATTAGACCCCACTGATAGATCAGTAAACGCTGCGGGTGTAGCTGTAGCGTTTGGTCAAAATCCACTGAACTTTGCTGACGTCGCTGATTTCCAATTCCAACACAGTGCTATATCTCTGTTTTACAGAGACAACAAGCAAGAAACCATCGAAAGAGCACTAGTTGCCGCGCACGCTGCAGTTGATGCTGTGGGTACAGATCATAAGGGAATTACTGTCCGAATGGCATCTGGGACTATTGCCTTGCAGCACGCGATGAATTCTGTAGTTAAACGTTATGAATGGATTTTGCTGGGGCTTGCATGTCTCGCGATATTCTTTATCGCAAGCTATATGTACAAATCATTCGTTGCCTCGCTTGTGTTACTTGTGCCGGTAGTTTTAGCAAACTTCTACCTCACGGCGACGATGTCAGTCTTGGGTATTGGTCTAGATATTAATTCCGTGATGGTGGCTGTTCTCGGTGTTGGTGTAGGTATCGATTATGGCATCTACTTGTTGTCACGAATTTGCGAGGAATATCACGCACAAGGTGAAGACTGGGATCGAGCCATAACAGAAGCACTTACAACTACCGGTAAAGCAATAATGTTTACCGCTTCTATTATGCTGATCGGGATTATGCCTTGGTATTTCCTGTCAGATCTAAAGTTTATGGCTGATATGGGTCTGTTACTTTCAGCAATTATGTTGATCAATATGGTGCTTGCTTTGCTTGTGTTGCCGTTGATCGTATCGGTGCTAAAACCTAAGTTTGTAACGAGAACGGACTTGATGGTTGGTGAAGGTATTGACCTCTCTTGGTTTAGTGAAGAAAAAACACGAGAAAAAGAGCAGGGCGTTAGCGCATAAGTACTATTAGTTGATCGAGCAAAAAAACCGTAAAGTCGCAAGCGGTTAGATATTGCGACACGTAAATAATAATTCACCGGAGGGTGTTATGCATATTCGTAAATACGATTTAAATTTTGGCCGGCGTGAGCTGCTTAAAGGTATAGCGTGCGGTGCCGGTACCGGTATTCTGATGCCAATAGAAAAAGTTATGGCTAAGGACATGCCTCTTACAAACGCATATCCCGATGAGCTATATAGCATTGAAGCACAAACAAAGGGGAAAATTAGCGTAGGAGATTACATAACTAAGGCAAATGTAGAGCATGCTAAACACATTCTTGATCCTTCAATGTATGACCAGATAAAAAATGCTGGGCGTCGAATTAAGATAAAAGCTCCAACTACTGATTTACGCCAACTCTTTAACCATGCTTATTACGAGGCAATGCAGCGCAACATAGCTGAGGGTCGAACAGGTAAGTTTAATGCAGATGGAAATGTGGTGGACTCACAGGGAAATCCTTGGGGTGGTGGTGTTCCATTTATTAGTCCAAAAACCGGTGTTGAAGTCTGGGCAAACATGGCGATGAGCTGGGGCCGTGCAGATGCCAACACTTACGCAATTAAGCAGTGGGACTTTGGTGCTGATGGAAAGCTAGAGTATCAGTACGACTTTCAATGGGTGGAGCTTCAAATGCAAGCGCGGACAGATAGAAAAGTGTTCCGTGGATATGATAAGGAGCTTAGAAGACAAACTGTTTATTTTACTAACTCCGCAGATGTTCGCGGTACGTCATTTCTAAGTAACTGGTCTGTAGATCAGCGTCAGATTCCTGATCTGTATGGTTACTTGCCGGAGTTTCGCCGCGTTAGACAGTTCCCGGCCAACCAGCGCTTCGAGCCGCTTATCCCTGGCGCGACTTGGTTCCTTACCGATCCATGGGCAGCCGGCGATCCGTTCTTGACATGGGGTAATCATAAGATTGTTGAGCGGAAACCAATGCTTATCGCTTGTAGCGGTAACTTCTCTGGAACGGATGATAACTGGCAGCCAAAAGAGCAGGAAGGTAATCCTATATTTTGGGAGTCGGAATACGAAATGGCACCGGATATTATCGTAACTTCATGTGAGCCTGTAGCCTTTCCTCGGTCACCAGTGAGTAAAAAGCTGGTATATGTTGATGCCCGTAATAGCGTGCCGTGTGGTTGCGTGAGATATGACCGTCAAGGAAAACTATGGGCTAACTTCGAAATGGCGTTCGGTCAATTTGTTGGTGGTGGTAAGGATGGCAAGCGAGTAGTCATGAGCGCGGATGGTAAGACACCTGCATGGTCTTGGACTTACTGTATGATTTACGACCATCAGAACAAGCGTATGTCGCGTACCCATCATGCCAAAAAAGGCGTTGGCACCGAATCTTTATTCCAGATTGATGAAGATTGGTTGTTTGAAACCTATTGTACTCAGCAGGCATTGCAGTCGCTTGGTCGTGCATAACTAACACTGCTGTTATGTAAAACGCGGTGTATTGGCATCGCGTATTTACTGCCTGATGAAGGATGGAGATTGGGAATGAAGTCGCGGCTATCAATTTGGTATTTGGCACTTTTGATGTTGGTATTAATTAAGCCAGTTCTGGCTGCGGATGTAGATGAAAGTCTCAATTCCGTAGTTAGCCAAGCAACACCGACAGATCGCTTATTTAGTGTCGATTTCAATAAAGACACGGGCGTCGCAGTGGGTGAAGCTGGCTTAATAATGCGAACTGACGATGCAGGTCAAACTTGGAAAAAAGAGAAGTCACCAACAACTCTCGGCTTAATTAGTGTCGCCCATAGTGGCGGCAGAGAGATTGCTGTCGGGCAAATGGGTGTCGTGCTAGTACGAGAAGGCACGTCTGCTTGGAAAGTATCTGACAGCGGCTCAGATATGCGCTTATTAAAAGTTGATATAAATAGTCACGGTTTAGCTGTAGCAGCAGGTGCCTTTGGTACCCTTCTGCGTTCAAAAGATGGCGGTAATAGCTGGGAAACAATAGTTCCCGATTGGGCTGCACTATACGATTCAGGTGCTGGTGATACGGCTGTTATTCGAGACGAACCAACCAATTACGTTGTTAAAGTTCTAGAAGACAACAGAATTATCGTTGGTGGTGAATATGGTCAACTAAATGTATCAGAAGATGGTGGCGATACTTGGTCTATTTTGTATCGACATCCAGAAGTAGATGGAGATACAGCGGCCACATTCTTTGATTTGAAACTGTCGGGAAAAACTGGGTATGCGGTTGGTCAAGCGGGTTTGGTTATTCGCACCGATGATGCCGGCAAAACATGGACATCAGTTGCAGCTAATACTAAAGGTAGTTTCTTTGCAGTTACGTATACCGGAGCAAGCAAAGTATTTGTGGTTGGCCAGCGGGTGGCGATGAAAAGCATCAATGGCGGCGAGAGCTGGGAGCAATTTGAACCTTTAGATCTTAGCCTCAATTGGTACTCGGGCTTAGGCCAAACTGCACCTAACAACGGCCGGATTGTGGCTGTGGGGCATAGCGCGCGTATCTTGTCTCTTTCACCTTTTTAATAACAAAGTTTCTACGTGGTTATATCGCTGTAAGAATCTATAGTGAGGGAAAAAAATGAAAAAATATAATAGCCGCAATAAAATTGCATCCTGTGTACTTTACTTGGCGGGGAGCGTTACGGCTCAATCCGTTCTTGCCGGTGGTCTGGTTGAAGAGCTGATTGATAAGACAACATTCTTTGGTCAGGTTCGTCTAGATGCTGCATATAATACGTCTGGCAGTGAAAACCCATACAACCAGAGTAACGTCCCGTTTCAGGATGTTGAAGTGTCGCGTCAAGCATATATTCCACCAGATCTTGGTGGCGGTCGATGGGGCGATATTCCTATTCCCGCGCTGCCATTTGTACTTGATACAAAAGACACTGTGCGCCGGAGTGATCGAATTCCAGAAGATAATTATGATTTCACTCAAGCTATAATGCGTTTTAACGGTGAAATGAATACAAAATTCACTAGAAATCTTAGTCTTAACATCAAAGTACGTGCGTTGTTTGATCCAGAGGTTAATGCCGGTTTCGATGCTATGGAAGTGCAAAATGACCAAGGTGGTATTGCTGGTGGCGGTGGCGACCGCTATGCAGATACTGGTGGTGTAGACTTCTATCAAGCCAAGGGCCGAAACGGCAAGAATATTAATCCGTTTGAAATTGCTGGTCGCGATTATATGTTGGATTTTCCGACATTCATTTTAAATTACAAAACCGGTAAGTATGACTTTAGATTTGGTAACCAACAAATCGCCTGGGGGCAGGCTGTATTTTTCCGTACACTTGATGTTGCAAATGGTCTGGATTTGCGTCGTCATCTGATTTTAGATCGCGCCATTGAAGAGTACGAAGATGAGCGTACGCCAAAATTGGCGTTTAGAGCAACCATGCAGGCGACGTCTAACATTACCGCAGATGCCTTTGTTGGTAAGTTTCAGCCTGATGTTTTGCCTAACCCAAATAGCCAGTTCAACGTAATACCTTCGCAGTTTTATCGTCCACTCGATAATTATTATAGTGGTGACTACGACAGTAAACTAGACTTCGGTATTCGATTTAAAGCTGACTACGGTAACTTCGGTTGGCAAGCTATGGCGGTTAGCAGGTACAACTCGCTGGGTGTATTTAAATGGGCTGAAAGTGGTATCAACAAGGGTCTTACGCCATTCGGTGGAACCGTAGGAGCAATTGTCGAAACTGCTTACTCTGCAAAACCTAAGTGTAGTGGGGCTCAAAACCCGTACGATAATTTTTGTAGACGTTATGACAGTGTTGGCGAGGCATTATCTCACTCGCCCTTTACTGTTGGACCTGGCGGTGTTTATAGCGATAAAGAGTGGTTCTCTACCGCCTCTGGCGTTCGTTTAGATGGGCTAGACGCATTAAATACGGCAATTGCTGAATTTGAAGGCCTTCGTGATGTATTTGCCTCACCTGCGGCCAATGCGACTGAAGCAGCAGCGCTTCTAAACACGTTCTTTATTGGCGCCGGCGGCAGTATTCGCGGGAATGTTCAGCGCGATTACTATCGCGAGCAAGTGTTTGGCCTTGGTGGAAGCTATGTAAATGAGACTGAGGATATCGATTCGTTTTGGAATCAGGTTATCGTTAATGTTGAAGTCCAATACACTCCAGAGCGGGTTTATACATCGCCTGGTCTTGCTAGAGACGGTATAACCAGCGACGAGTATATCTTTACAGCTGTTGCGGAAAAATGGCATCGCTGGAGCGAGACCTTCCCATCTGCATACCTTGTTGCGCAATACATGCACCGCAGTGAAAGTGATTTAGTTGGTCTTCACTTAAGTGGTTACGGTGGCAACGTAGGCAATACAGATTATAAGCGTTCAGATGGTATTTCCGGTGCTGACTATCTTGTGTTCGCTGGTTTCCAACCCTGGCCGAATAAGAAATTTGTTGCTGAATGGGCGTTTCTATACGATATCCGCGGTGGCATTTTGGCTCAGCCGCTTATTAAATGGAATCCAGGTAGTGGTCTTAGCGTAGATCTATTTTATAACTACCTTAAGTCTAATATTCGCGGTGATTCAGCTGATACCTTAACTCGCTCTCTTGATCATATTCAAGAAGTTGGTATACGTATTGGATACCAATTGTAAGTAGTTTTCCGGAGGGACTGCTGGGGGAATTTATTACCCCATTTGGCCGGCAATAGTTTATTGCCGGCCTTTTTTAATGAGGACTTTAAGATGGCTCGTTGGATATCAGGCATTAGTCGTAGAAATCTCCTGAGATATAGTACGTCAGTTGTTGGTGCCGGAATTTTGGCACCGCTGTGGCCTACAATCGCTAGAACAGGAGAAATTGAAAAGGCCTATCCTGACGAACTCCTGTCAGTTGATTCATATACCAAGGGCAATATTAGCACTGGCGGCATAATTACTGCTGATAATGTCGAGCATGTAAAAAATCTTCTAGAACCCGCGAAATATCATCACGTAAAAAATATGGGGCGCAAGCTCAAGGTTATACCAACGACTACTGATTGGATGAAGCTCGGGCCGTGGGAGTATTTGGAAGCGACATTAAGAAACCAGGGTAAAGCTAAATTCAATGATAAAGGAAATGTGGTTAATGATGACGGTAAACCATGGATTGGTGGGCATCCATTTCCCGGCACACAGAATGCCTTGGAGCTATTTGCTGGGCTAACGTTATCGTGGGGGCGGCACGATGCTAGTCTCTATGCGATGAAAGAATATGATGTCGCGAACAATGGAAAAGTTGATTATGAGTATGATCTTGTTTGGGCGGAACTCTCACCCGTTGGTCGTGTAGTTCTTGATCCAAAGCCGTATTGGAACGAGCATATTGATAAGTTGAGATTTAATACCGTAGTTTATACGTCACCGGCATCAGAGAGCGGTGCTAGTTATCTTAACATTTGGGATTACGATCAAAATAAATTGCCTGATTTGTACGGTTATGTGCCTAGCTTTAGAAGAATTAGACAGTTTCCTAGTAATCAACGATTTGAACCCCTCGTGCCTGGCTCAGCTTTATACCTATCCGATGCTTGGGCCGCCGGAGACCCGCTTCATACATGGGGGAATTACAAGGTAATTGGTCGGCAGCCTTTACTTGCCGGCGTTTCAGGGGGCTGGAACTCGAAACACTCAAACTGGGAGCATGGTGTTCACGGTGGAGAGTTAGGTGAAACTTTTTTTGATAGCGTTGTTGAGATGGTGCCAGAGACGATAGTGTGTGAGGCGGAACCAACGGGATTTGCAAGGTCGCCAGTTAGTAAGAAGCGCGTTTGGTTTGATGTTCGCAACGGTATGCCGGTTGCGATGGTAACTTATGACCGGCAAGGTAAGCCATTTCGCTCCTTTGATGGTTGTTATGGCCTATATGACGATGGTGAAAATAAGTTTATGGATGGAAAACATCCATACTGGTCATGGGCATATTTACATGCTTATGAATTTCAGTCAGGGAGAATGACGCGGATAGAGCAGGTTAAGGAGTTGGATAGTGGCCATGTCAGTTCTGCAAATAACGATTCGATTTATGATGACTATCTAACGCATGCTGCTTTGCAGCGTCTTGGTCGTTCATGAGAGGCGGGCTATCGTTTGTTGGCCCTTATTTGAAAGATGCATTTTTGATCATATGGTTTGCACCTGAAGTCAGTAGCGGTGTGCTCTGTTAGGCGATAATATTTATCATTTAAATGTATCGTCCATTTATATGGCCCTAGATTTCGTATAACTGGTTTTAAATGCCTAGGTGTTATGGAGGTGTGCTTGTTTGGTGCCTCCTTTTTTCAGTGCCTTTTTATAAGAGTTAAGCAATGGTTTTAAAAAAATTAACTCTGAAACCTGTCTTCTACTGAAATGTTTAATCGCGTACCTGATTCAATTGATGAGGTAAACGAAGCTGTTTCACTTACATGCTCGTGCGATAATCTGCAGGTATACTCATAAATCTGGCCGCAAAGTTCAAATGATTTTTGCCCGGGCCAGTCTCTAGGTAAGAGGGATTCTGGTAGTTGGGGGTCGTGAAGGTTAGCCCGCCGGAAAGAGTGAATCATAAGGGTTTGAACCTGAAATGCGGTTCTTGGAGTTAGGTTGTGTTGGCTTATAAGTTTTTCAGCGGCGCTAAATTCTGTAATGAAATTTCGGTACCTTGAATTGACGTTTTCTAAGTTCCAGTTGCTTCTTATTTTAATGTCATTTTGAATTTTATCGTCTGTTTCACCAGTTTCTACCCTGAATACGATTGACAGATCTTCAAAGCCATTTTGTGTGACAATTTTTTTGGCAGATTCTACTGTTGCAGTTGGGTGTATAAATACACCATTCGCGATTAAAGTGAATCCATCCCATTCTAGGTCTCGTCGTAGTTCACTTCGCTCTGGGGTTGATTCATTATTTCGTTGAATAATAACCAGCGTCCATTTACCGTCCCAATTTTGGCTTGGGGATTTATAAATGTGCCTGTAGGCGGCTTCAAAGCGCTTGGTGCCAGAATTAGTTAGTGAGTAAAAACTTTTTCTGCCTTGCCGTTCTGATGACAACCAGTTTTCGTCTGTAAGCCGAAAGGCACTTGTTCGAACTAGGCGTTCATTGACGCCAATTTCCGACATGAGTGAAATGAGATCACCTAGCCAAATTCCATTTGAGTAAGGGGCGATCGAATCTCCGAAAACGGTGATAATTAAAGACTTTGATCGAGGGTCATGTTTCTTGATGTAATTCTTGACCCATTGCCCTATTTCGTTAGATTTTCCCGGCACGAATTGGATATCCCTGTTAATTACGACGAAGTGTGTAGTTCGGCGTTCATGAAATTGATGTAAGTAATATATTCCGAAATGGTCAATTTTACAGCCTAGGATTTGAGTTCATATGTATGATAAAGCACTCCATTGTATTATATTTTAAGCTTTTAGCGTTATTTTTGCGCTCTTACTTTTTCTGTAGTATCTATTACTTATTTTAGCCCACACTACGGGCTACACTAACTCAAAATATATGCGAGTATTGGCGTAGAGGGTTTTGTACTATTGTGCATACGTAATACGATTGAATAATTAGCATTTAAAGGCGCCCACTAAGGTTGTTTACCCGCAAATTGCTAAGATTCCGACGGATGAGGTCCCAAGTGGGCAATATGATGTTTTATGTATTCAGTTCGGATAACTCTCTGTTGGCTTCAACTAAGCGGATCAGTAGTTGTGCAGGTTCCCAAAATGCATCGTCTGTCTGTTTATGAAGCGTTCGTAATTTCTGTAGAATATGCTTTAGGCCCACTTTTTCTGCATGGTACATTGGGCCGCCGCGCCACCGAGGAAAGCCGTAGCCATTCACGTATACGACGTCTATATCACTTGGCCGTGCAGCGACCCCTTCGTCAAGGATACGAATGCCCTCATTAACAAGGGCAAGTGTAAGGCGGTCAATAATTTCGGTGTCTTGAATTTCACGCCTATCAATTTTCCATTGTTGAGCAATACTGGAGGCCAGCGTGATGACGGAGTCGTCATCGCTGCGTTCGCGTGTTTCTTGGTCATAGGTATAGTAACCGGAGCCAGATTTTTGGCCAAGACGTCCACTTTCCACCAGAGCATCAGGAAGAGCGAATTCTGCCATGCTTCCGCTAGGAATGCCTTGGTCTCGACGTGACCTGTAGCTAATGTCAATGCCCGCAAGGTCGCCCACTGCCAATGGGCCCATAGCCATTCCCCAAGATTGAATTGCAGTATCTATTTGTGAGGGGGTGCAGCCTTCAAGCAGTAAGAGCTGTGCTTGGCGTGCGTAGCCTTTTAACATTCTATTACCGACAAAGCCATGGCATACACCAACGGCGACTGGCACTTTCCCGATGCGCTTGCCAATCTCCATGATGGTTTTTAGTACATCTGGCGCGGTCTTTTCAGCCCGGACAACTTCAAGAAGTTTCATAATGTTGGCCGGACTAAAAAAATGTGCACCGACAACGTCTTGAGGACGGTCTGTAGTGGCAGCGATGGTGTCAATATCCAAATACGAGGTATTGGTAGCGAGGATGCAGTCTGTTTTGCAAACTGTAACGAGTTTGGCAAAAACTTCTTTCTTTACCTCCATGTTTTCAAAAGTTGCTTCAATAACTAAGTCGGCGTTTGCAATATCTTGGTAGTCTAGACTGGGTTTAATACAAGCTATCGCGTCGTTAACTTGTTCCTGGCTAAGAAGTCCTCGTTTCATAGATTGTGAATAATTCATTTTAATCTGTGCAATTCCACGACTGAGATTCGCCTCCGCTGTTTCTACCAGTGTTACTGGGAGGTCTGCGTTAGCGAAACACATGGCAATACCGCCGCCCATGGTGCCGGCGCCAATAATAGCAACTTGCTCAACAGGGCGAGCGATAGCAGATTGTGCTGTACCGGTGAGCTTAGCGCTTGATCGCTCGGCGAAGAAAATGTGACGTAAGGCGGCGGAGCCTGCCGAGCTTCGGCATTCGAGAAATCGTTCTCGTTCTATCTGTTGACCTTCGTCTATATTGGTTTTTGTAGCTAATTCAATGAGATCCAGAATGTAGCTCGTCGCGAGAACACCGCTAGGTTTTATTGAAAGCCTTTTCTTTGCAAAGAATCCATCTGGTGTTTGTGGGATGAGAAGCTCACCAGTTCGCCTAATTTCGGCACCGTTTTTGATTTGCTCGCGAAGGTGCAGCAGTGCGGAGTCTATCGATGGTGATTCTATTATTTGATCAATTAAGCCGTGTTCTAAAGCCTCTGTGGCTGAAATTGGTTTTCCGCTAGAAATCATGGCAAGCGCTTTTTCAGCGCCTACCAGGCGGGGTAGGCGCTGTGTGCCGCCAGAGCCCGGTACTAGCCCTAGGGTAACCTCAGGTAGGCCAAGTTTTGTTGTTGCTGTCGCGCATCGATAGTGAGCCGCCATTGCTATTTCAAGCCCGCCACCTAAGGCATTGCCGTGTAATAAGGCCATTACAGGTACGGCAAACTCTTCAATTGCAGCAATGACCTCGGGGAGTGTGGGAGAGGTTTGTGGCTTTCCAAATTCAGTAATGTCTGCGCCAGCGATAAAGGTTTTACCTTTGCAATACAAAAGCACCGCACTAACGTTGTCGTTCTTTGCTTTATCTAGCGAGCTTAGTAGGCCTTCGCGAACTGCCGCAGAAATTGCGTTTATTGGCGGGTTGTCTATTGAAATAAGCGCGACGCCATCTTTGATTTCATACCCTATCGGCGATGATTTTGGGTGCTTTTCTGTGTTCGGCATTAGCGGTTCCTCGTGTGCGTTATTTGCGCTTGCAGCGTCCAATTTGTGAAAGTGTTACACAAAAAGTAATTATAGGCATCTATTGTGTATCATATTTAATTGTGTATCATATCTAAAGATAGCGCTCATGAGGCTCTTGGTGATTTAGAGAGTATTGAAGTGCAGATATTTAGTTATAAATAATAAACAGCACAGTGGAGTCTGGTTTATGAAGCTCAATAGTTACATCGGCGGAAAATGGCGTGAAGGCGAGGGCCGCGGGGTCGAAACATTTGACGCTGTGACCGGCGAGACTGTGTGTTTCGTCTCTAGCGACGGCGTCGATTTTGCGCAGGCATTGCGTTACGGCAGAGAAGTTGGTGGCGCTGCACTACGGGCCATGACATTCCACGATCGTGCCGCTGCACTAAAGGCAATGGCTAAGCAGCTAATGGCGGATAAAGAAGATTTTTATGCGCTATCGGCTAAAACCGGTGCAACCCGTGCCGACAGCTGGGTGGATATAGAAGGTGGTTTAGGCACCGTATTTACCTATGCCAGCCTCGCAACACGTGAACTGCCAAATGATGTAATGACGGTTGAGGGCGACGTTGAAAACCTATCGCGGGGTGGCAGCTTCCTCGGCCGCCATATTTTAACCTCTAAGCGTGGCGTGTCATTGCACATCAATGCCTTCAACTTTCCGTGCTGGGGTATGCTCGAGAAAATCGCGCCTAGCCTGATTGCCGGTGTTCCCGTTATTGTGAAGCCCGCCAGCGCTAATGCTTTTCTTGCCCAAGCGATGGTTAAGGCGATTGTTGATGGTGGATTCCTGCCCGAAGGCGCTATACAGCTTATCTGCGGTTCCGTTGGCGATCTCTTTGAGCACCTCAATGAACAAGATTTAGTCACCTTTACAGGCTCTGCCAGTACCGGCCGCAAATTGCGGACACACCCAAATATTGTCGCAAACTCAATTCCTTTTACGATGGAAGCGGATTCCCTAAATTGCGCCATTCTGGGTAGGACGGTAGCAAAGGACGATCCCGAGTTTGACCTGTTCATTAAAGAAGTTGTTAAAGAGATGACGGTTAAGGCCGGTCAAAAATGCACGGCTATTCGTAGAATTGTGGTGCCACGCGCCTTAATGGACGATGTTATCGAGGCGCTAAGTGCGCGGCTAGACAAAATCACTGTTGGTAATCCGAATGATGAAAGTGTTCGCATGGGCGCCTTGGTAAGCAAGAGTCAGGTTGAGGATGTACGTAGTCAGGTAGCACGTCTTACTGAAGAATGTGAGCTTGTCTACGGCGGTGGCGACTGCTTAGATTTAGTGGGTGCAGATAGTAAAGTAGGCGCCTTTTTTCCTAAAACCCTTCTCAAATGCGACAAGCCTTTTGAGAAAATGTTAGTGCACGAGATCGAGGCTTTTGGTCCGGTAAGTACCGTAATGCCATACGACAGCATTGACGATGCAATTCGCATTGCGCAGCTCGGCAAAGGTAGTTTAGTCGCTTCAGTGGTTACTTTCGACAATGCCGAAGCGCGCGAGTTGGTGCTTGCAGCAGCAGCTTGGCATGGCCGAATTCATATTCTTAACCGCGATTGCGCTAAAGAATCTACCGGTCATGGTTCACCGCTCGCGATGTTGGTTCATGGCGGGCCTGGTCGAGCTGGTGGCGGCGAAGAACTCGGTGGCTTGCGCGCGGTTAAGCATTATATGCAGCGCACTGCGTTGCAGGGTTCTCCCAATATGCTGTCTGCTGTTACCTCTGAATATCATCGCGGTGCGGTGGTAGAGAGTGATGGCGTTCACCCGTTCAAAAAATACTTTGAAGATCTACAAATTGGCGAAACGCTAATAACCCACCGCCGCACAGTGACTGAAGCCGATATCGTGAATTTTGGCTGCGTTAGTGGTGATCATTTTTATGCTCATTTTGACGAAGTTGCCGCCAAAGACTCCTTCTTTGGTAAGCGCGTGGCGCATGGTTATTTTGTGATTTCTGCGGCTGCCGGTATGTTTGTTGAGCCTTCACAAGGCCCTGTTATTGCAAACTATGGCTTAGATAATTTGCGCTTTATCGAGCCTGTGGGCATCGGCGATACCATCCGGGCCAAACTGACCGTTAAGAAGAAGATTAAGAAAACACCCCGCGGCGATGAGAAAGCTAACGGTGTTGTTGCGTGGGCTATCGAGGTCACCAATCAGCACGATGTTGCAGTTGCTATTTACGACATTCTGACACTGGTTGAACGCCGCGAAGTTTGAGCAAGGAGAATCGCTATGAATTACGAAAATATCGAATTCACGGTAGAAGATGGCGTTGCCTTACTGCGCCTTAATCGACCCGAATCATTGAATAGTTTTACGGCCGCAATGCATGGCGAGGTGCGCAAAGTACTGAGCCAAGCGGCAGAAGACAAACTCGTTCGCTGTGTTGTTATTACGGGAAATGGTCGCGGATTTTGCGCAGGGCAAGACTTAAATGATCGTGCTGTTGCACCTAGCGACACCATGCCGGATCTGGGTGATTCAGTAGAGAATTACTATAACCCTTTAATCCGTTTAATTACCCACATGGACAAGCCCGTTATTTGTGCGGTTAATGGCGTCGCCGCGGGTGCGGGCGCAAATATCGCCTTAGCCTGCGATATTGTTATCGCCGGCCGCAAGGCAAGTTTCATTGAGTCCTTTGCAAAGCTAGGACTAATTCCTGATTCTGGTGGTACGTGGATACTACCGCGTCTCATCGGCATGGCAAGGGCCAGAGGCCTCGCAATGCTTGGGCCTAAGGTGTCTGCTGAACAGGCCGCAGATTGGGGAATGATTTGGCAAGTTGTTGACGATGAAGTGCTGATGGACACCGTGTTAGCACTGGCAAAGCAGATGGCGACTCAGCCAACACGGGGCTTTGCTTTTACTAAGAAGGCCTTCCTATCGTCAGCGACCAATAGCCTTGATGAGCAGCTCGAGGTAGAGAAGGAGCTGATGCGCAGCGCCGGTAAAACATACGACTACAAAGAGGGCGTCTTTGCCTTTATAGAAAAGCGCAATCCTGAATTTCGTGGTGAATAATCTATCTAGTAGCGACGCTGGTGCTGTAAGAATTACAAGAGTGTAAGCGCGATTAAGGGTTTAGGAGAAGAAATTGAAAAGCTTGAGAGATGTTTTTATTTGTGACGCTCAGCGTACGCCAATTGGCCGTTACGGTGGCGTGTTAGCGCCAGTGCGCGGGGATGATCTCGGTGCAGTGCCAATGCGGGCTTTAATAGCACGAAACCCTAGCGTTGATTGGTCGAAGGTAGATGACGTTTTTTACGGCTGCGCGAACCAAGCCGGTGAAGATAATCGGAATGTCGCCCGAATGTCGGCGCTACTTGCGGGCTTGCCGGTCGACGTGCCTGGTGTGACCCTTAATCGCCTGTGTGGGTCTGGAATGGATGCGGTGGGTAACGCTGCGCGGGCAATAAAAGCAGGTGAAGCAGAGCTTGTCATTGCTGGCGGTGTCGAGTCGATGTCCCGCGCTCCTTTCGTTGTTTCAAAGACCGATTCTGCCTTTGGCCGTAATAGCCAAATGTTTGATACCACCTTGGGGTGGCGCTTTATTAATAAAGCAATGAAAGCCCAGTACGGCGTGGACTCCATGCCCGAAACCGCAGAAAACGTTGCGGCAGATTTTAATATTAGCAGGGTAGATCAAGATAAGTTTGCCTATGTGTCGCAACAGCGGACGGCGGCTGCACAAGCGCGGGGTCGTTTCGACTGTGAAATTGCTGCGGTGAGCATTCCGCGTCGCAAAGGCGAGCCGCTAATTGTTGACCGCGACGAGCACCCCCGTGCTGAAACTACTCTTGAAGGCCTAGCGAAATTACCAACGCCCTTTCGACAAGACGGAACAGTAACGGCAGGCAACTCCTCGGGTCTTAACGACGGCGCTTGCGCCCTATTGTTGGCGTCTGAAGCGGCAGCTAGTCGTTACGGTTTGAAGCCAAAAGCGAAAGTACTCGGCATGGCTGCAAGTGGTCTGGCGCCACGGATTATGGGCTATGGACCAGTAGAGGCAAGCCGTAAGGTTTTGGAGCAGACTGGCTTAACAATTGCTGACATTGATGTTATTGAACTAAATGAGGCATTTGCTGCGCAAAGCCTCGCGGTACTGCGAGGATTAAATATAGCCGAAGACGACCCGCGCGTTAACCCAAATGGCGGCGCCATAGCGCTAGGTCATCCGTTAGGGATGAGCGGGGCGCGCTTGGTCACTACGGCTGTTTATGAATTGATCGAACGTAAAAGGCGCTATGCACTTTGCACGATGTGTATCGGCGTAGGCCAAGGTATTGCCATTGTAATCGAGCGTGTTTAAGGAATTAAAAGGAGTATTAAAATGATCCAGTTTGATTCAAAAGAACTCTCCTCAAGTGAGTTAGAAGGTTTGAATGCGCATTTTCAAGAGCGTATTGATGCGGAAGAAAAAATAGAACCAAAAGATTGGATGCCGGAGAAGTATCGCAAAAATCTGATTCGCCAGATCTCCCAGCATGCTCATTCAGAAGTGATCGGCATGCAACCTGAGGGCAATTGGATTACTCGCGCGCCAACCTTGCACCGCAAAGCCGTTTTACTTGCAAAGGTACAAGACGAAGCGGGTCATGGTCTCTACCTTTATAGTTCAGCAGAAACTATGGGTATAACGCGTGAGGAGCTAATAGAATCGCTTCACGATGGCTCAGCCAAATATGCCCAAATTTTTAATTATCCAACATTAAGTTGGGCTGATATGGGCGCGATTGGTTGGTTGGTAGATGGCGCTGCCATCGTTAACCAAGTATCTCTACAGCGCACGTCTTATGGTCCCTATGCACGGAGCATGGTGAGGATTTGCAAGGAAGAAAGTTTTCATCAGCGTCAGGGGTACCACATTCTCATGACGTTAATGGAGGGCTCTACCGAGCAGAAAGCCATGGCTCAAGATGCCGTTAACCGCTTTTGGTGGCCGTCATTAATGATGTTCGGTCCACACGACGCGGATTCCGCACACTCTGCACAATCGATGAAATGGAAGGTAAAGCGTCAGACAAACGATGAGCTTCGTCAGAAGTTTGTCGATCAAAGTGTGGAACAAGCTGAGGCAATCGGACTTACTCTGCCAGACCCAGATTTAGTATGGAATGAAGAGCGCGGTCACTTTGATTTTGGCGAGATTGACTGGGCAGAGTTTGATCGCGTCGTTAGCGGCAGTGGCCATTGTAATCGCGAGCGAGTTGCTCATCACCGCCGAGCGCATGATGAGGGTTCTTGGGTTAGAGATGCAATCTGTGCATACGAAGAAAAAAAGCGCAGCCGAGAAGTTGCATAAGGAGAAAATGATGACTGACAACGTGAATATGAAGTTGTATGAAGTGTTCCTTCGATCTCGTCGTGGACTTGACCATAAGCATGTCGGCAGTTTGCACGCTGAAGATCAAGAGCAGGCCCTTGAGTATGCTCGTGATGTCTATACTCGTCGTGGTGAAGGTGTAAGTATTTGGGTTGTTAACTCCTCTGATATTTGTGCCTCTCAAGAAAGTGATTGCGAAAGCTTTTATGACCCGCTTGATGATAAGCCGTATCGGCACGCTACCCATTATAAGCTTCCCGATGAAGTGAACAGCATGTGAGGTCTGCAATGAAAGAACGAGATATAGATCAAACAATAAGCGTATATGCACTGCGACTCGGGGACGATGCACTGATATTGGGGCACCGACTAAGTGAGTGGTGTAGCAATGGCCCGTTTCTAGAAGAAGATTTAGCACTGACGAATGTCGCGCTGGATTATGTAGGGCGAGCACGTAATTTTTTAAATTATGCCGCGCAATTGCGAGGTAATGGCAGTACCGAAGACTCACTTGCCTACCAGCGTGATTGTCGGGATTTTACCAATTTTCTAATGCATGAGTTACCGCGTGGTGATTTCGCATTTACGCTCGCTCGTCAATATTTGCTCGATGAGTACGAGGCTTTGTTTCTTGCTGAGTTGCTTAAATCAAAAGACAGTGATCTTGCTGGTATTGCGGCAAAGTCGGCAAAAGAGACAAGTTACCATCTGCGCCGCAGTCGCGAGTGGATGTTACGCCTAGGGGGCGGCACAGACGAAAGTCATCGTCGCCTGCAGTTGGCCTTAGACGAATTGACGGGTTATACCACCGAGTTGTTTGAGATGGATGATCTCGAGCGTGACTTGTGTGAAATTGGCGTTGCCGTTGATCGCAGTGCCTTATTTGACCGTTGGTTTAGTGCGGTATCGAAAACTTTTGCGGAGGCGAATGTGACTTTGCCTCCGGCAAGTTGGGCGGTTAAAGGCGGGCGTATTGGCTTCCATACCGAGCACCTAGGACATTTGTTAGCTGAATTGCAATATGTGCAGCGTGCCTATCCTGGCTGTCGTTGGTAGAGCGTGGGAATAACGCCATGAAAGACAGCCAGCTTATTCCGCTTTTGCCATTGGAGGAGTACCAGCGACGTAGGCGGCGACGAGAGTCTAGTATTCCTGAAGTATGGGATCTTTTAGACGCAGTAAAAGACCCTGAGATTCCAGTGCTTAGTATTTGGGATCTCGGTGTACTACAAGATATAAAAAAAAATGGCAATGAATTACTCGTAACGATCACCCCGACTTATTCCGGTTGCCCCGCTGTTGATGTAATGAAAGAAGACATTCTTATTGCATTGCAAAAATCGGGGTACGTGAATAGTCGGGTTGAGTCTAAGCTGTCGCCAGCCTGGACAACTGCATGGATGTCGTCTGAGGGGCGAAAGAAGTTGCAGGAGTATGGAATTGCGCCGAGTAAACATTCGAATACGGGAATTCAATGTCCACACTGCAATTCAATGGATGTGGCGGTAATAAGTGAGTTTGGTTCTACATCATGCAAGTCACTTTACCGCTGCAAGGCCTGTAGTGAGGCATTTGATTATTTTAAAAATATTTAGCTACTTTAGTTTAATTGAGGGTATTGGGGCATGAAGGCCAACTATTTCCATCCGCTTACCGTTTCGCGTAGCACAAAAGAAACCGACGACGCCGTTGTGCTGAGCTTTGAGGTTCCTTCAGAGCTTACTGCCACATTCAAATACCGCCCAGGTCAATACCTAACCCTGCGTGCCGATATTGACGGGGAGCCTATACAGCGCTCCTATTCAATATGTTCAGGTATAAATGATAAAAGTATGCAAATCGCAATTAAACGAGTTGAAGGCGGGAAATTTTCGAATTTCGCAAATGACCGGCTTGCGGCGGGCACAACGCTAGAAATTATGCCGCCACAGGGTAGTTTTAGTGTGGTCCTAGATCCAGCGAAAAAAAGCAATTATCTTTTTATCGCGTCAGGTAGTGGCATTACACCGGTGTTGTCGAATATCAAGTCGATACTAGAAGTGGAGCCCGAAAGTCGAGTCACGCTTTTGTACGGTAATCAGCGGACGAATACCATGATGTTCCGCACCGCGCTAAGCTTCCTGAAAAATCGCTTTATGACACGTTTTCACTGGGTGAATATATTGAGTCGCGAAGATCAAGGTGTCGACCTGCTTAACGGACGTCTTGATAATGCCAAAGGCGCGGCATTGAGCAAACGCTTACTGCAACTTGGTGAGTTTGATGGCTATTATATTTGCGGTCCTGAGTCGATGATTTCTGAAGTATCTCGCGGCCTGCGTGATTTTGGCGTTGCAGACGATGATATCCACTTTGAGCTTTTTGGCTCTTCGGCTGAAGATGCAGATACAGTTGTTAAAAAGCACCACGCTCGCGCTAAAACCTATGCGGGTAAAACCAGTGCGGTGACGATCATTGCCGACGGTCGTGCTAGTAGCTTTGACCTTGCTGCTGACGGCGAGAACATATTAGATGCCGGCATGAATAACGGAATAGACCTGCCATACAGTTGCAAGGGTGGGGTTTGCTCCACTTGTAAAGCGCATCTTGTTGAGGGCGAGGTCGATCAAGATATTACTCACGGTCTGGATGCTTCCGACGTGGAGCGTGGCTTTATCCTTACCTGCCAAGCGCATCCAATAAGCGACAGGGTGATTGTTAGCTTTGACGAGAAATGATTACGTTGGCGACGCGAAAATGTGGCTGGTCGCTATTTCGGTTATTAGGCTGATATTTGGCGCATCACTTTTTTTACATTAGGTAATGCGCTTTTTACATTTAATGCTATTGGTGATTGTTAATGCAAAGTACCGTTGAATTATCGCCACAACTGTTAGCAGAATCTTGTGCGGCGCTAATGTATGAGCGCGATTTAGCAACGCGCGCTCTGGGAATGGTGATAGACACCATAGTACCTGGCGAAGCAGTGCTAAGTATGATCGTTAGCAATGTGATGATACAGGGCCACGATAGCTGTCATGGCGGGTATATTTTTACACTCGCCGACTCCGCGTTTGCGTTTGCCTGTAATACTTATAATGCAGTGACTGTTGGGCAAGCTTGCACAATTGACTATATTGCACCGGCTAAACTTGGGGATCGATTAACCGCTACAGCAAAGGAGCTATCACGGGGCAAGCGGACAGGGGTATACGATGTCAGTATTGTAAATCAGCGAGCCGAGCTACTTGCAACATTCCGTGGGCGCTCCTATCAAGTGAAGGGTGTATTGATGGACGAGCGTGAACTTCAAAGCAAAACCGCTGAGTACCTAGCCAAGGCCCAGCTAAAGCCTAGTTAAGGCTAAATAAGATGCTATATAGAAAAGTAGCGCGCCTTCACTTGACAGATAATAATAAGTAATCATAATGGTTACAAATACATTGTCTGATTAAACTTATGAGCAATACCCGATTTGCAGTAGCGGTACATGTACTAACTGTTATTAGCTTGGATGAGACGCAACCAATCTCGTCGCAATTAATTGCATCCAGCGTGGGTACTAATGCGGCGCTAATTCGACGCCTGCTTATTAGCTTAAACGATGCGAAAATTACATGCGCTGAGCGTGGCGCCAGTGGCGGCGTCCGTCTTGCTCGACCTGCCAGCAGTATCACTTTGTTCGATGTATGGCGGGCCGTAGACGAGGAAGGGCAGTTGTTTCGGGTGCACCCAACGTCTAATCCCCAATGTCCTGTAGGTCGTAATATTGAAGGGCTTTTAGGAGGGGTGCTTTCGAGTACACAAAGCACGGTTGAGGCAGTTCTCGGAAAAGTAACGATTAGAGATTTGGTGGCCAAGGTCGAGATAGCGGGCTAGTCTCGCTAAAAATTTTGCATTTTAATGTAACAGGTTTAGTTACATTAAAATGAGTTTTACTTACTAAAATCAGTTTTTGGTGGGTATTTATGGGCGCGCTTAGCGTGTGAGATGAAAGTTAAGAGGACTGAAATATGAATATTCGTGAAGTCAAGGTCGTAGACTTACTTAAAGCGATAGAGACAAAAGATGCTGATGCAATGAGCCTTATCGATGACAAGGTTTATATTCAACACAATCTCTATGTGCCTGATGGCCCAGCAGGATTTCGTGGGGTGGTGGCGTCACTGCCCGATGGTCTGGCTAAAGTGTCAACAAAGCGGGTATTTCAAGATGGAGACTACGTTGTTGCCCATAGTGAGATAGATATTGGCGGCGCAAAAGCGGTATTTGATATATTTCGATTTGAGGGTGATTACGTTGTTGAGCATTGGGATAACGCACAGCCACTTGTGCCAGCTAACCCCAGCGGTCGCAGCCTGCTGGACGGCCCCGTCGAGATCGTAGATATAGATTGTACTGTTGCCAATAAATTAGTGGCTCGCGCATTTGTAGAAAATATTTTGATGGTGGGGGATTTGTCTAGGGCGGAGGAATTTGTCAGTGCCCAAACCTATATCCAACATCATCCCATGGTTAGAGACGGTTTGGATGGCCTTGCAGAAGCCTTTGGTCAGTGGGCAGAAGAAGGCGTAGAGGTAGCCTATAGCAAAGTGCATATGGTGCTAGGTAAAGGCAATTTTGCGCTGGTCGTTTCTGGTGGGCACTTCAATGGTAATGACGTTGCTTTTTATGACATGTTCCGTTTAGCCGAAGGAAAAATAGTTGAGCATTGGGACGTGGTCGAAGAGATTCCGGCGCGGGATGCGTGGCAAAATAGTAACGGGAAATTCTGAGAAAGGGAGACTTCCGTCCTCGTGCTGGAAGTTTTTTTAGCAGGTCTTTTCTTGCAAATCGATAGATCATGGCAAGCCTCGGCAGAAAAAATTCACGTCGCAGGGGTTGACTGTAGTGGTCAACTATTTCCGGGCCGCTTCTTGGGTTGGTTTTCTATCATCGCCCGCGTTAACCATTGTTATACCGCTGAGGCTTTTGCACGTTGTAATATGTCATCAAGTAATAGCCGATCTCTTTCATCGCCTGATCTAGCTTCGAAAATGTGTATGTCTAGGCGGTCTTTGTATATGTTATTCGAATCATTTGAAACTTACACCCTCAAAGCTTATTCGAGATACTCGCCTGGAGATGGCTAGGTATATGCTGGCAGATATCACGCACGGTCGTCGAAAAATTATAGATATTGTTTTAAGTATTGGGTTTAATGATTGTGCGAACTTTAGTAGAACATTTAAGGAGCGTTATGGGTTGTCACCTAGGGATTACCGATTTTTAAATCCGTCCTGATTGTCTGTATATTGTCAATAAGTTTGTAAATCGTGCCTTCGTGACAAGCATTCTGAATGCGTGCGATTTCCCTCAATCAGAAGAGTTTGTAAATGTTCAAGCGCTTGCGGGCGCTATAAGGCGGACTTTCGTCCAGAGCGTGTTACAGATGGGGTTTCACCAAATTCCTCTAAGTAGCATTTGCTAAAATTTCCGAAGTGGTAGAATCCGCAACGCATTGCTATTTCGGAAATTTTAATTCCAACATTTTCATGTCGGGAAAAAACAAGAAGTTCTCGCGCTCTTCTCAAGCGAAGTCTTCTTAAATATAGTGTTGGGGTTGTGCACTCATACTGCTCAAACCCTTTTTGAAGTGAGCGAGCGCTGATACAAACGTGGTTGGCAATATCTTGAACGGTAATTTTTTTTGAGTAGTTTTCTTCCATAAATTCTTTGGCTTTAACGATTACCTTTGGAAGGACTCTGTACCTTATTTTTTCAATATCCTCAGCATGGCTATGGTTTCCGGATAGCAAGGATAGCGCTAGAACTCTTTCGATATTTTTAAACATTTCGGAGTTGTTCGGTAGGTCGCTTAAATATGGGTTATTTATAATAAAATTATTTAACATAATAGAAAATTTATCAAAATTACCTTGTTCTCTGTTGGGGCAGTTGAATGCGACGGCAAGCTTCGATTCTACCCCATAAGATTCCAAAAGAGTGCGATCGATTAGGCTTTTGTCTAATTTAAATATTATGTTTTCACAATTATTTGACCATTGCATGTCAATATTTTTATCTGTGTCTAATATTACGGGGCTTCCGACCGTCGCGGTTTTTTCTATGTTATTTTGGCGGATGTTAAAATGACCGCTAACTGGTAGCATTATCAAATAGAAATTTCGGAACGGTTCAGATTGTATGTGAATGTTTGCGTTGTAGGTGAGTCGGCTTATGGATGTTTCAGAAACTGGGTAGTGTTCCATGCTTGCGGAAAGCTGGTCGGACGCGCGGCACAAGTTAAGTTTGTGTGGCTGATATACTGACCCTACCAATGAGCAAGCTTCATCAGGGTCGATGCTGTTTTTAAAAACAGTATTCATTATTAGATTAAAGTTTCTATTCATAAAAATAAGTAGTCATTGTGGTCAATAAGCAGCGAGGTTAATAAATTGCTATAAAGATCGTCGTTCATTGAGCCGAAGGTTATTAAATTCATTTGTGCATTTTTTTTGCCTGTCCGATATACATGTAGCCCATTATCTTTGGGAATCCATTCATGTAGCATGTTTCTAATTCAATTACGTCAAAGCCGGATGAAGATATCAATTCTTGAATGGGCCGGTTAAGATGGCAGCCACCAGCAATCTTTTGCCATGTAGGTGTTACCCGCTGCTGCCATTTTGCAATATCAGGTTCCGGAGATCTGCCGTGCTCGCAAAATAATAATATTCCATCTTCTTTTAGAACTCTATGCATTTGCCGTAGAGCTTTAGTGCTATTAGAGATACTGCAGAGAGTAAAGCAAAGCAGAATAGTGTCAACACTATTGTTTTCTAAGGGGATTTCTTCCCCAGGAAGGTCTAACCACTTTACGTTGACTGGGGACTTGTTAATATTATGTTGTGCTTTACGTCGCATTCCATTTGAGGGCTCGAGTCCCCAGACAAAATCGACATTAGTAGCGTTGTATAGCTGTAAATTAATACCGCTGCCGATTCCAACTTCGAGTACTACCCCTCGAGCTAATGGAACCACTCGCTCTCGCAAACTCATTACTGAATTTTGACTACAGAGTTTGTCTAAAATGTGTGGTAAAACTTTGTCGTCATAAAAGCTCATGGTTAATCCTATTATGTACTTTTTTATTAACTAGAGGCCCGATATAAATTGTAGTACCCAATAAATATATGGCTTAACCAAAACTTTCATCGGGCTGGGCGCTCATTATCGCCGCTATCTTTGGCGTACTTAGCTCGCTCTAGGATATACTGCCGGACGCTTTCTATGTCTTCGTCACTTAGCTCATCCTTGTAAGACACCATGCCTCTTGATTCTAAGATTCCATCTCTAACAACGGAAAGCCATGCGTTTGGTGCTCTGTTAAATCCAGAAAATCTGAGGTCCGGAATTACACCGCCACCAACAGCTCCGGCGCCATGGCAATTAATACAGTACCGGTCATAAATCTCAAACCCCTTCGTAATCGCGGCTGGGTCACCTAGCAGTGTAGAGGCTTGTATTTCTAGGGTGGCTCGTTTGTCGTCGGGTAAATTGGTGTGGCCTCCGATTTTGAAAACCAATAGACGGCTTTTATTAACTGGGTAGCCTTGCGCGGCATCCTGAGTTAAAACACCGGTCATAAGTGGCATAATACCCCCCCATCCGGCATTCACTGCGATATATTGTTGGCCATTTACTTTGAACGTCACCGGAGGCGCAACAACACCGGTCTGGGCATTAAAGCGCCATAATAGATGACCATTTTTTGAGTTGTAAGCGTTTACATAACCCGTAGCAGATCCTTGAAATACTAAACCTCCTTTCGTAGCTAAAACGCCACCATTCCAAACACCAGGATACTCTACTTGCCAAAGGTCTTCGCCGGTAAGTACGTTGCGGGCAAGTAGCGAGCCAGATGTAGCGTCTTTTACAGCAGCTATAACCTTTGGGTTGTCTGGTAAATTAGCCGCTTTCGTATCTACACCGAGATTTACCGCCAGTTTAGAAGGAGTTTGCTCGTCTTCCGCCAAGTAAGGGAAAGAAGTATTTTGGGCTGGGATATAAAGTGTATTTGAATTGGGGTCGAAAGCCATTGGGTGCCAATTATGGCCTCCCATCCAGGACGGTTTAACCAGAGCGGGCTTCCCAGTTTTCCAATATTGAGCGTCTGGGTTTATAACTGGGCGCCCGGTGGATTTATCAATATGTGACGCCCAATTAACGTCAACAAATTTCTCTGCTGAAATTAATTTACCATTGGTTCGATCTAAGACATATAGGAATCCGTTTTTAGGCGCTTGAATTGCGACTTTTCGATCTAAGCCGTCAATATTAATATTAGCGAGTACAATAGGCTGGGTCGCTGTAAAGTCCCACGCTTCTCCCGGAGTGGTTTGATAGTGCCATTTATATTTTCCGGTATCAGCATCGACAGAAACTATAGAGGATAGAAATAAATTGTCACCTCCGCCGGGCGACCGGATATTCGGGTTCCACGGTGAGCCATTGCCAACGCCAAAAAGTAGACTATTTGTATCGGGGTCATAGACAATTGTGTCCCAAACAGTCCCCCCTTTTTCTAATGAGCTATTACCTTTTGACCAGGTTTCATCCATTAAATCTTGTGGTTCTGTGCCAGTTTCATGGTTATTTGTGCCAGGGACAGTGTAAAACCGCCACACCAAATCCCCTGAGTTTATGTCGTAGGCTGTGATGTATCCTCGCACCCCATACTCTGCGCCCCCATTGCCTATGAATACTTTGCCTTTTGCAACCCTTGGAGCTCCAGTAATAGTGTAGTTCAATGAGCTATCTACAGTATTCACACTCCAGCGCATGCCACCGGTTTTCGCATCAAGCGCTATAAGTCTGCCATCTAATGTCGCTAAATAAACTCCTCCATCGTGGTATGCCAAGCCTCTTGTTACCGCGTCGCAACATCCTTTGACGCCTGTGGACTTAGGAACTTTGGGATCATATTCCCAAAGTACTTCGCCTGTTTCAGCTAAGAATGCATGAACATGATTCCACGCAGACGTAGTATAAATAACTCCATCGATCACAATTGGTGTGGCTTCTTGCCCTCGATCTTCCGGTAAATCGTGGAACCATGCGAGCCCAAGCTTAGAAACATTATCGGTATTAATATCGGAGAGTACCGAATAGCGCTGTTCGTAAACGTCGTTTCCGTGCATTGGCCAATCTACAGATTCGATCTCTGTGCTTGTGCTAGCAGGTTTCCCGCCAGTGAGATCATCTCTGCCCGCGCTAGTGCAGCCACAAACCAATGTAATTCCTATAGCCACAATTGCATGATTTAATTTATTATTAATATTCATTGTGAATTATTTTTCACTCCATTTTTTCAAAATCGGACTTCGGGGCGCTACACTCAAAACAAGTCCACGATTCGGGGATATCTTTCCACTTTGTGCCTGCTATTATTCCGTCGTCGGGAATACCGATCTCTTCGTCATATATAAAGCCGCATACAATGCATTCGTATTTTTCAAACATCAAAATAATTCCTAATCTTCAAATTTCTGGAAATCTTGTTTGTCACGCACTGCGCACGACGGGCAAGCCCAGTCAGCGGGAATGTCGATCCACTTAGTGCCTGCGGGAAACCCTTCAAATTCATCTCCAGATTCTTCGCTGTAAATGTAACCGCAGCCTGGGCAAACATATTTATTCATTACTATCTCCCTTAGTATATTTTCTTATTAAGGCATCGCGCTTCTTTGGGTCTAGATTTGCTTTCAATATATCGCCGTTGTATTGTTCTAAAACTCGATGATCCATCACTTTGCGCCATAAGAATGGTAGGTAGGCCATTGTGAAACAGCCCGCATACCCGGTTGGTAGCTGTGGGGCATCATCACTTCGAAGGACTTGATATCGACGAGTAGGACGTGAGTGATGATCTGAGTGTCGCTGTAGATGAAATGTCATAATATTAGATACAATATGATCCGCATTCCACGAGTGCTCTGGGCGAGTACGCTCAAATCTTCCGTCTTCCTGTTTTTGTCGCAGTAAGCCGTAATGCTCAATATAGTTTGAGGTAGAAAGGAACTGCCATCCCCACAATGTTGATATTAGGATGAATGGAAGTATTACCGGTCCCCATGTATAAAGTGCGCCGCCATACAGAAGAAATGTAATGAAAAACGATTGAAGAATTTGATTTTCAATACTAAATACTGACTTACCTTTTCTTTTTAGTCTTACATTCTCATCATGAAATGCTCGTACAAATGCACCGGGAATTTCTCTAAGAATGAATTTATATAATGACTCACCCAGCCTAGCTGAAGCCGGATCGTCAGGAGTGGCGACATCTTTGTGGTGACCTCTATTATGCTCTGCAGAAAAATGGCCGTATGCTGGAACAGCTAATACCAATTTGGCCAAATTCTTTTCTTGTTGATTATTCTTGTGACCTAGCTCATGTCCAACTACCAATGCAAGTCCATTTGTCAAAGCCACGCCAATAGTGACACCTAAGTAGGCTGTAGTGCTGCTAGCAACAGTAGCTATCCACCAAGCAGAATATATCCAGGTTACATAAAAAAGTGGTACGGAAAGAAATACAAGCCATTTATAAAAAACATCGTTCTCAATCTCTTCTGATCGGCTGTCTCGATAATTTGCATCATCTCTACCAAACACGAAATCCCCTAGTGGGATAAAGATGTACCAAAGAATAGGGGTAAGCCATGGGAATAATGGGTTACCCGTAGCTTCGTATATTTTTATACCGATGATCGGTGATACTGCTACCAACAGTGGAAGCCACCATAGGTATCGCTTGGTGTCCTTAGTCTTTATTTTTTCAACGTGGTTATAAGTATTATATTGAGCCATTACAAATTCCGCCTACTAACTAATTTATTTTAGTAGGCGTATCGTAGTATGAGTGGGAAATGCATATATATCGCGTTTGCGAATTTCCTATCCATATAACGAATAAATGTTGTTGTGGACGAAGCAATGAAACTGCGGTTTACAGCCTCAAAGAAATGCAGGATGTTATGCCTTGCCACTTAATTGGCTTGAGATTTGTATTCCGCAATAGTCGGAAGATTCTGCAGTCTGTTCTTTACGTTATAGGCTAGGTATTTGGCGCCAGAAGATAAGGTAGAGCATCGTTGCAAGCATGCATGCTTGTTGGGCGTGACAATAAAGTAATCATTTTATCGAGTAACTGCTTGCTTAATTTAATCGAAGTGCTTCGTTTTAATAAAGAGGCTAAGAAGTAGGCCTAGCTCAAAAAGCATGATCATCGGGATGGCAAGTAATGCCTGAGACATTATATCAGGGGGCGTTAACAGCATGCCTATAGCAAAGCAGCCAACGATAATGTATGGCCTCTTTTGGCTTAATGATTTCCTAGTTGCCATGCCGCTCATTATGATTAGCACAGTTGCGATAGGAATTTCAAAAGTAAGGCCAAAAGCCAAAAATAATTTAAGTATTGTACTCAGATATAGTGAAATATCTGGAGTATAGGTAACGCCTGCAGGTGTTGCGCCACTGAAAAAACTGAATACCAATGGGAATACCACGTAAAAAGAAAATGCTATACCTAAGTAAAAAAGGACCACGCTTAAAAATAGCAGCGGTATACCTATATTTTTTTTACTCTGATACAGGCTGGGCGAGATAAATGCCCATAACTGAAATAATATAACGGGCATAGAAAGAGCGAATGCTGCGTAAAGCACAAGCTTTAAAGGTGCCATAAACGTAGAGGTTACTTCGGTGGCGATCATATGTCCGCCTTCCGGTAAGTACTTTAACAGGGGCCCGGCTACGAGGCTGTATATGTCCTGTGAAAAAGGGATCATAGATAGTGTGGCTATTAGCATGACGCAGAGCACGCGCAGAAGTCGATCGCGAAGTTCGGTGAGATTCGAGCCTAATGCCGCCACGTTATTATCTTCCACCTCGGAAATCATAAGTTGTGCGTATCGATTGCTAGTGATTGTTTGTCATGACTGCGAGTACTTGAGGTATCTTCCACGCCATTATTAGTTTCAATGGGCGTATTTCTCTGTTCTTCGCTAGTATTTGCGTTATTTATAGTTGATGTAATGTTTTTCTTTAGTGCCGCAAGGTCTTCGTCTATTCTGGAAATGGCATCACTTTTCAGTTTTATTTTCACTTCTGAGGCGTTAATTTCATCTTCGATTTCGAATCGTAACTTGTTGAATCCTCGTTTCATTCGTCCGACGTATAGTGAAACGGTTCGGATTGCACCAGGTAGGCGCTCAGGGCCTAGTACAAGCAAAGCGACGATCCCTATAACCACTAGTTCGAGGAAGCTCATGTCGAACATGGCTAAACTCGATTCTCAACTGAGTTGGTCAGTGATTGCTCAGATTGGATTTCATTGGTTTTGAGCGTCGAAGCAGAAACTAGCTCGTCGCATTCCGATTTCTCCAGATCTAGGTCTTTCATGCCATTTTTAAATCCACGTAATGCGCTGCCGAGATCACTACCTAGACTACCTAGTTTTTTTGTTCCAAATAGTAGAACGATAATTGCCAGAATGATAAGTAACTGCCAGATGCTAATGCCGCCGATACCCATAAGTGCTTCCTCTTCTAAATTATCCGTATAATTTCGATACGGCATAATTGTTATTCCAGACAATTGATAGGCTTAACCTTTGAAAAATAATGATCTAAAGGTCAAACCTATCGTGAAAATATTTTATAGTCCGCCTGGGAGTGAGCTTAAGCCAGGGAGCTCTGTGATAGGTAGTGTGTTAAGTAGTGGGGATACAACACCTATAAACTGCGTGCCGAGAGGTACGATTGGACCTACAAGTAAATTAACACCTGGTAAGTCAACTAATACTGGCAATAAGGTAGTTGTAAGTTGGCTGACAGCAACTGAGCCGGTGTTGTTGATAAGGTCATTCAGTAACGGCAACTGGCCAATTGGCGTAGAGTTCAGTGTTGAGCTAAGTTCGCCAGCAAGGTTTGCAATGAGTGCAACTTGAGCGTTTGCTGTAGTTGCCAAGCAAACAAAAAATGCGCCTATTAAGGCATTTTTGACTTGTTTCATTATTGTATAACTCCTTTAATTGGTTGAATATTCTACCGAGGATCTCGGCAAGAATTCTGAAATGTGGTTCATTTCTGTGCGCACATACCGTCAGTTATCGAAGTGAACTTCGAGTGGTTTGTCGTCGACAAGTTTGAGTCTTATTTTCATTTCAGTATATCATGACACACTTTTATTGAATCGTCATAGTTTTCTGTATAATAATTTTTGAAGTGATAAGCAAGTCACAAACCGAATACTTAGGACATGATTGCCGAGCATATCTATATGCCGTAGTGTGAAATTGAATTTATGCTAAAGCATTGAATGGTTTTCACATGGAGCTAGAGGGATCGCAAATTATGGTGAGAATCAAAATCTGCTAATCTTGATGTGGAGTCTAATGTTCATATAGTTCGCTACAATCTTTCGGTATTGAATTTAATTGATTTCACTGGAATACATCAATTTGCTCGCTCTTGGGATATGCAGTACATTTGGCTAATTTTTTCTGATCTCTACCTGAAGAATGTTTCTGTTCAGGGAGACGGATTACGAATTGCCACTCGTAAGCCCTTCGCAAGGTGTTGCCAAGTTAACTTACGGCTTCTGCTAATGCAGGGACTGCTATATGCAAGCGCTACCCATTCCCCGCAATATTATTCTTCAATTTGAGTCACCGGAATATAGGGGAATTATTGGCGGAGCGAGGGATCCATGTCAGTCGTGAGGCTATTCGGCTCGGGTGCGTAAAATTCGGCGCCATTTTCACACGTTTTTGCGACGGAATCGCAGGCGCGTTGGCGATACGTTTTACGTTGACGAATTTTTTTCGATCAATGGGAGGCGGCATTACCTTCGGGGAGCTGTGGGTCACGACGGCGAAGTTATCGATGTTTACCTTTCGGTAAAAAGGGGGTGATAGCTAAACGATTTTTCCGCCGATTATTAACGTGCGATGGTCAGGGGTCGAGGAAGATATGATACATATATAAATTGCAGAGCTGCGGTGTTGCTCATCCGGAATTGATACCGAACACCCTGCACAGCACGAAAGTATATGACAATAGCCGCGCCGAGTAATTGCATGGGTCGACTAGGATGAGGGAGCAGCGAAGCATGCAAAAATTTAAATCCGTTCGGCAACCTAAAATTTTCGACGGTTAAGATAAGTTCAGTCATGTTTTGCTGTAGTTGAGCTTGTAAACTGAAATTGAATGATTTTTTATTTATCTAGAATTATGCTAAATACGAGGCGCTATAATTCACTGGCCTAAAAACTTGATGAAAAATATGTGGTACTAGATTGCTGTCGCTGATTATAAATCAGTATTGCCATCTCCCTAGATGCGAGGCACTTAGTGTTACCTCCATTGTTAGCGTGCGTCATATTCGTTATAGGACAGCCATAAACCCAATACCTTTTAGTGCCGTATTTGGATCACTAGGGATAAGCCGCAACAACTCCTCAGCTGAAACGTAGATATGATCTCCTCGCTGAGCTGTCATGATGATCGTCGATAGGATCCGACCCGCGTTATTTCGCAATAATCTGGGATTGATGTTGGTGAGTAGTTCGCGATCTTTATTTGTCGTGACGCCGACAGTAAGGCAGTCAATACCGTAGTCATCTTTCAACGCGTTATTTAGGATTTTCGAATAAAGCCTCTGTAGTGATTCTGGCGTCGGATAACCTACTTCAATTACTTTAACTCGGGATAGTATTGCAGGTGGAATTGAATCTATCGTGTTCGCTGAGCCAATGTAGCTGACTTCGGATAGGTCTATTTCCTGCTCAAGATATAAGTCATAAAAGCGCCGGGCACTGTCTTTCTCTAGCATCTGCAGCAGAGCAGGCTCGATACCCGCTACGTTGTCCGCTTTCTTAAACATTGCTTTTTCAAACTCATCAAGAATAATGATCGGGTTGATGTGTTTGCTTTTAGCGGCAGCCTTGGCAAGCAATCCAGCTTCTGGATCACGCCAGCCTCTCTCCATGCCGGTCAATGCAAATCCAGCTCCTAGCGTCGACATTGGGATGTTGTGCATACTCAGGCCTAAAGCTTCAGTAAGCGCAAAGAGGCTGTGTGTTTTACCCACACCAGGCGGCCCTTTGAGTATCATTGGCGGTAGAGTGAATCGATTCGCCGTAAATCGTTCTGCCATTTTCATCGTGTTGAGTACCTCGTCCAGGAATTCTCCCATGTGAGGTGTTTCATCTTTTAAAGTCTCAACCCGATGTATTGCATCGCTGTTTGGTAGCCAGCGTTTAATCGGCCGTGAGAGTTGGCTTAACAAATCAGATAATTCCGGTCCGAAATTGTTAGAAATACTGTTGGTTTTCTCGATCTCAGCTTCACTCATCGCGTGTAGGAATCTGATGGGAGCTTGTTTGGGACGTGTTGTATTGTCGTATTCAAGACGTGGTCGTTTTTCATCCGATGGCACAGGTAGGAAAGTACGGTTCCGGTCGTCAATTAGTGCGAGCGTAATGCTATCGCATGCACGAGGGCGCGGGTTATTCGACGATACGAGGTCGATAAGTTGTACACGGTCTTGATCAATGTTAGTTGGCAATTGATTATAGAAGTCTAAGATAGTTTTGAGCAGTCGATTCGCCTCTTCGACGTCTCTTAAAAAGATCCACTTAGAACCGTCGATTGTATCGACGTTAAAAATCAAGTAGGGGGCATCCACGGTATAATGCGCTAGTGTTAATTCTAAGGTGCGGGCCAATTTTTGAGCACCGCTAATCGACACGACCGGAATGCCACGAGCAATGAGTTGTTCAATTTGATGAATCATAGTTGTTCTCATATTCAAAACGACTACCTGTTTATTGATCTGAATTTTTTGCTTGGCATACTGGTTGCGAAATATCTCGGCCTCTCGCAATCCATGGCAGGACAGAGTGTTGATAAAACCGATTCACGAGAATTGGGAGTAACCACGCGGGGTTTTTCTGGAAGCGAATATCCTTATTCACTAGCCGCGTTAGACAGTATTGATAGGCTAGGTTACGGTCCCAACGGTTAAGGTTATCTAGCATCCAAAACTGATCAGGCGTGCTTGTGCAGAGGGTTTTCTGGCGACTAATTTCCTGTTCGACCAAAAACGCCATACCAAGTGCCAGTGTCTGACACTCACTGCGTGACAGATAGCCATACAGATTATTCAAACAGCGCTTATCAACCTGAAAACTAGGCGTCCGCATTCTGCTTAAATGTGACTTGATGTGATTGCGTAGTAGTTGAAGTAGATTCTCTTTTGATACGATGGCCTTGCCGTCTACGCGACCAATAAAATCCAACAGTGCTTCCCAGTTGTCTTCTTCATCGCCTTGCCCAAAGAGTGCGATCAGGGCTTTACCATTTAGGCTCACTCCTTGCTCCTCGATAAAGGCATCGATAACGTCGGTGAGTAAATTCAGATTTATCATTGTTGTTTTGGTGTTGGTGATCATGGATTAATCCTCAATTCATTGATTGCTGATATCAAACTGCCTAGTAGCGCTGCGCTACGGGTAGAAATCGTTAAATAGCGATGAAACAAGATCATGTGCCAGTGGCAAGGTAAGTTCAGACGGGTGGTATACGTATTGTGCTGCCTGTTCATCGATCCAATGCGCAAGGCGGTGACTGGCATCTCCTTCTCCCGGTAGCGAGATTAAGCAATGATGTTCAAGAGTCGTTAGTGGTAATCCTCCTGCAAGAATCTCCAGAAGTGCATGCGCCATCTTTATGCATTCCGTCTGTGTTAGTTTCACAGGCGGCATAAATGGCTGAGGTGAAGGAAATGGGCAGCGCTGCCTGTTCCATATCTGCTCAACTTGGTCCTGAAGGTGTTGGCTTAGTCGGTTGGCGGTTTCCTCAATGGTATCAGTGACGCTTTTTTCTAGATGGGCGTCACACGTACTTTCATCGATGAAAAGTCTCCCGCCCGTCATCTCTTCATGGGCTCTGCGCCATGAGCTGATCGCTTCAATGTTGTTTCCTTCCCAGCCCTCACCAAGACGCATAACCAAGCCGTCAGGAAATGGTGACTGAAAATGTTGCGCTAACATAAAGGCAAGCGCTTCGACTTTGGGGTTGATCGGGCTATACATAGTGCTTACCTCTCTGTTTCGTTTAGCAAATGATTGTCGTCTTCTGATGAGCGCGCGGTAGGAAATTGGGCGCCGAGCAATCGCTCAAACGCAGAGCCATCTTGGCGAGTTAAATTTGGTACATAACGCGAATAGACCTTGAATAGCATCTCGGTGGAGGTATGCCCCATTTGCCGAGCGATCCATTCTGGTGATTCACCAGCAGCCAGCCATAAGGTCGCGGCGGTGTGACGGGTTTGATAAGGGCGGCGTTTGTTTAATCCGAGGTATCGCAGCAATGGGTACCAGACCCTTCGAGTGATGTTGTTGTGGGAAAGTGGTGTGCCGAGTCGATTGCAAAAGACGTAGGCGTATTCGCCAGTGGCGTTACGTTGCGCGAGGAGCGCATCATAAACAGGTTGTGACATTTGGATTTCGCGCTGTGAGCCGTCGTTCTTGGTGTATTCCATTTTTCCCATTACCCAGGTTTCTCGAATGAGAATCTCCCTGCGCTCAAAGTCCACGTACTTCCACATTAGCCCGTCAATTTCGCCGGTACGCATGCCAGTAAAGAAACGTGTGGTGTAGTAGTTCTTAAAATCTGCTCGAACTGTGGTGAGGATGCGATGCACGTCGTCGAACGAAAACGGCTCGATATGGGATTTTTGTATTTTGAGGGCCTTAATGCCGCGGAAAGGTGACGGGTATTCGTAGCGCTCGGCGCCTTCACTTAACACCTGCCGTAAGGGCATCATAATTTTATTAATTCGGGCGGGAGATAACCCCGTGCTACCATTTTTACGTGGAGTTTTGGTGAGGTTTGCGCGAAAGGCGAGCAGTTGCGCCTTGGTGATTTGATCTAGTGGCATGTCACCAAAAGCCGGACAAAGGTACTTGCGCAAAGTTAAGGCGACATTGTCTTTGTGGCTGTCACGCCAGCTAACTTCCGCTTCAGAAAACCAGGTCGCAGAGAATTCTGCAAAAGTTGGTGTATCCGAATTTAGCTGGTTAATGCGTAGTGAGTGATTCTGAAACTCCGCAACCCGATTTGATTTGGGGAAGTAGCGCGCGTAGTCGAATGTGTCGAGTGTGATCTCGGCCTCAATACGGTCGAGGATTTGCTTTGCGCGTTTTTGGTTTGACGGTGTGTCAGTGAGCTTTGTTTGTTCACGACAACGAACATTCTTGTAGCGGAAATCGATATAGATACGGTTTGATCTAACACCTATAGATGCCATGTGATTTTACCTCCTCTACTGAAGACCAGCGATGAGGGAGTCGAGATGAACTGGCGACGCCATGTCCTTTTCGATCCGCTCCCATATGTAAAGAATCTTTCTGCCGCCGAACGGGCGAATGTAGTGGATGCCCTCAAGAAGAACTGAATCCTTAAGGCGAGTCCGAATAGTTCGCGCGTCGTATTTAATTTTTCCGGACAATTCTTCCGTAGTTAGATATGTGTTGCTCATATTTAAGCCTCTTAAACTTATCTTGTGATGCGTTTATGCATCGTTAGATGGCAGAATACATCAATTGCGATTCAGTGCAAGCAATTTTTGATGGTTTTGCGTATCATGTGATTAAAATATTGAGTGAGCGATGCTTTAATGCTGCGGTTTAAGATTAAAGAAATGATTGCGAAGAAGGAGTTTGACGAAAACCGGCGAATTACAATCGCCGAGGTTGCGGAGGCTGCGGGTATACACCGAATGACCCTTTCGAAGATGATCAATCAGCGGGGCTACAATAGCGGAACCGAGAATCTAGATAGATTGTGTGATTTTTTTGCCTGCAGGATTGAAGAGTTGGTTGAGCATGTTCCGACCAGATCAGAAGCTGGGAATGGAAAATCAACGCTTTGAATTGCCGCGATATAAACTAAATTTGGCTGATAACAAGTTGCGTTATAAAAATGTCGTTCTATTGGAGTTAATTATTAGATATAGATATTTCTCCTGAACATGATAGTTTGTTGGTAATTGTAGCTCGGGGATATTTTCATAGTCCTGTAAGTGTCTGGCTCTAGCGTCACAATAGCCGTCATACGTTTGAATTCTGCGCTAGACTGGTATCGACCCAAAGGGGGCGTTAATTAAGTAAACTGTCCCCAGAAATCTCGGGTAAATCTGTAAACTGAGCTTTATACTAAAGCAGAAAATGAGATTGAACCCATGGCCTAAATTAAAGGCAAGACAGATTAATGCCTTTCCAAATTACTCGAGAATCCCTATTCATTCATCGACCCTCTTCACATTTAAAAAACCCTCTACATACTGTACATAAATATAGTTATGATTGGGTGGTAGTGAAAGTGTGCTTCTGTATAGATAGTGAGTTTTGAAGGGTTGGTCGGTTAGTTGTTCTGCTTATATGCGATAGTAAGCGATATTGTATATAATCATACCGAAGTAAATAGCTCTCTGATTTAATTGAAATAATAACTACTCTATATTCGGCAAGGGATATGCTAGAAAAAATACCACCTAGAGAACAAGCTGGTAGAGATGCCATTACTGCTTTTAGTGCACAATTTAAAGCGGCTGGGTATGCAGCGCTGGAAATTCTTGATGGCGGTGAAGTTTCTGTTGTCTATTGTGATTACCATGATGACTATGTAGTTAAATTGGTTTCAGCCACTGATCAGCAATTTAGATTCTCTCAAGTCAAGTACAAAGTTAAACGTAACCACCAGTGGAAACCACTGGATCTCTTTGGAACTCCCCTTAGGGGCAAAATAAACTTCGACGCTGTAAAGAATAGTTTCGGTGTGAAGATGTTAGAACATGTCCGAAATTTTGGTGATCAGTGTGAGGATATCATTCTGGAGACCAATGTCCATTTTCATGACCAGATTGAAACTCTTTGCGAGCTGATTTCCAAGGGTGATATCAGTTATCGAGAAATGACCCTGTATAAGAACATAAGGCATGCATTTATTGAACATTTTTGTGACGGAGTTTTCGATTCTCATGTGACTTGTTTTTGTGTTGAAAAGTTTTTGTCATTACTGCGCTTGCGACCAGCTTGTACATACTTAAATGAAGACGATGGTAACTTCGAGTTATTTGCGGGAAAACGGATTTACCAGTACAGCGAAGTTCCATTGAGTGAAAAAGAAAAGGAGGGCATTGCAAAATCTTTGATTGAGTTGGTTCGGTCAAAATCGGTCGGTCGTATACATGAGAAGATTACTGTAGATGAATTGAATAAATTGGCCGGCATTAAGCTTGATGATTTATTAAGTATTTTAAGTATTTCTAAAGCCGCATACAAAACTTTGGCTGCGGGGGGGGATAAAAAAGCTATTAGAAATACTTCTATTCTCCAGCGAGTGCTCGGTGATTGGGGCTGCTCTAATGAAAGTATAGTTTACTGTTGTGAAGCTAAAAGCAATTGGGATGACTGGCTTAGAGTAAATAGGCATGATCTGTCGCCGCTAGATACCAATTTTTTAATGGATAGGCTCCAAAGGACTATTGGGGTATTAAAGCGTAGCGCGGCGCCATTTCCTCAACTACAAGTAGAGATTGAAGAAATATTTAACGTGCTGAATCAAGATTATAAAAATCGAGAAATCACTCGAGAAATATTATTTGGTGGGGTAATGGCCTCTATAGTTAGGTTGGAGTTGTAATGGACTATGATGAGTTTTTTAGGCAGGCTGAAGAGCTAAGGCCTAACTTTGATTCTTTGCCTGACGATATGAAGCTGTATAAGCCATTATCCAATGATGCCTTGTTTCATATACCACTATTGGCTATTTCTATTTTATCTCTCTGCAAAATCAAAGGTAAATTTACTACTCCTGAAGTAGGCCAGGTGATTGGTGAATGTTTTGAAAGAACACTTCCTGGGTTTAAAGGTTCTGCCCAGTTATTGGGGTGGTCATCAAATCTTCGTGTTCGAACGATTGCTGCGTTGTGCTTCTTGGAGGACTCTGGATTGATTGAGATTAGTGAGGCCTCTGATAAAAATATAGTTGCAACAAAAAAGGGGCGAAAGTTAGTAGATAGCGTTGTCCTTGAAAATTCAGATCTTTCTTATGTGATTTCAAAATTACAAAGAAATCACAATCTTCTGAAAAAAGAAAATAATATAGAAATGGGGTTCTGATGGAGTTATTAACTTTGGAAATAACTCCTTCCGGTCCATTTGGGTGGGGTTCTGGTCAGCTTGAGTTTGGAAAGGGAATAACTCAGCTATATGCCAAGACTGGGTCAGGAAAAACTCCTGTTATTTCGGCTGTTTCATATGCTCTTGGTTATCATCATGAATTTAGAAATGATATTGTTGAAAAGTGTCATTCAGCGAGACTTGAAGTTGGTTTGTTAGGCAGTAGATTTCTCTTCGAAAGACTTCTTTCAGATACATTTAAGATATATGTGTATGAAGAAATGGATGGTGCATATTATCTGAATCAATTATTCGACAATGAAAAGGATTTTTCAGGCTTTTTATTCGAAAAAATTGGTTATAAAATGCCTGTTTTGAGCACTACTCAGTCGAAGCAGGCGTCGGTCTATATAAATACATTCTTTCCATTATTTGTATTAAATCAGCTGAGTGGTTATAACGATCTTTATAAGCCGTTAAAAGGTTCCTTTATTAAGGATCAGTCCTCAGAGATGATGAGGATAGCGCTAGGGATAAGTGCTAAGAATCCATTCGGTAAAAATAAAATCTTGAAAATCTATCAGACGCGCTCTGAGGCTATTAACGAAAGATTAGTATCGTTGCGAGGTGTTCAGGCCCAGCTTTCAACAAAGGAAATAGAGCTGGCGAATGTTGATGAATTGATGCAAGAAGAGGAAGATTTAAAGACTCGGATAGAGACTTTGAGAAGCCAGGATAAAGATGAGGATTTTGGACTGAAGAATTTGAGAGTTGCAATAAATCGCAAAAGTGAGGTTCTTTCCGGGTTGGTTCGAGAGAGTAGAAAGATAAATTCCAGGAAGTTAAGTAATGAAAGGATACGTGAAGAGATATCAGGAGAGATTTTTACGCTTTCGCTAAATGAGGAGGCTGCTAGTGCATTTAGGAAGAGTATGGATATCTGTCAAAATAATAATTGCGGGATTTTTGCGGAAGAAACTAAAGGTTATGGCAAGGAGTTATTGTATTTAAAGGATCAAATAAAGAACATGGAGTCTACCTATAAGCTTTTGTCTGAAGAAGGTGAGGATATTTCTTTTGAAATAAGTCGTTTAGAGGTTGATATTAAACGTGATAAAGAATTGTTATCAGACGTGACAGAGAAAAAAGGCATTGATCAAATTGCAGCTTTGGCAAAAGAGCTTTCTTCCAGGCTTGTTGATATTAATTTGCTTAAGGGTCGAAGAGAAAAATATGATGAAATTTCAGAATCAATTATAAAGCTTGAGTCGGAAAGAAATGAGGTTTTGGATAGTATTTCAGACCTTAAGCCTAGTGGTGGTGAGAAAAATATCCTTCTTGAGAAAAGGAGGCGGCAATTGGAGGGATATATTGATAGGTGGCTTGAAATAATCGGAACAAGAAACACCTATGGTTCAGCATCGGTTGATAAAGACTTTAAATTGCTGATTGGTGAGGAAAAACTTTCACAATTTGGTGGCGCGACATTAACTAGAATGGTGTTGGCATTTCATGCCGCATTGATTGAGTTGATTTTAGTTGAAAAACTGCCGTTTCCCGGTTTTTTAATTCTAGATACTCCTAAGCAGCATGAGTTAGAGAATGAGGACTTTGATAAGTATATTAAAGAATTAAAGGTACTTTCTGCCACTTATAAGCATGTGCAGTTTATTTTCTCGGCAACTTCCTATTTGTATGATGGTGACGACAAGGATAAATGCTGGCGCCCGGGTTTTGCTATTGGCGCTGATAATATGTACTTGGGTCAAGTTCGCGTGGATTGAGAGATCGGAGTCAGAGTAAAAATTATTCAGGGCTTCTTTATGTCCGCATATTGGCCGAAAGATGATCTATTGTGCCCCAACTTAACCTCGAATGAGGATGGATGCCTTGTATAAATTGTGTAGATTGGAAGCCTCAAATTTAATCGAGGAAACTATACATGACCACAAAAATGGGATTGAGGGCTTTTTAGAACGGCTTGACCGGAATAGCGCATTCGATAGCTTACTTGATACTTTTAGAGGGATAGAGGAGTTCATCAATATTCCAATGTTTGGAATTCAGGATGAACAACTTGAAGGAGAGATAGTTAATCTGCGGCTTGATACCTTAAACCCTGCAATAATGCCCTCAATAGCCAAGAAACTATCAGGCGAGCTTGATTCCGGCACAGTCCAAAGATTCTGTAGTCCTTAAATTTGGTCACCTAGGGCAGCGGTCCAAAATTTGGACTTTTCGTATGCTTGAAATTCGGCTTGGTCACAAAATGGTCACGTTTTGGTCACAGATGGGATTTTGATCGATATTGGCCGGTAATTGGCTGCTGTACATTGAGGAGGGAAACCCCTTCTGTTATAGTGTCGCGCTTTGTGAAGTACCCATTTTGCGCCCGTAGCTCAGCTGGATAGAGCGCCGCCCTCCGGAGGCGGAGGTCAGAGGTTCGAATCCTCTCGGGCGCACCAGTGATTCCCCTTAAAGTATAATAAAAACAATCAGTTATAATGTTTGTCTTGCGGTGGTGGCATCTCTGAAGTCTTAAAATTGCTCTCTTGGGACATTTTAATTACTCCGCCTCGCCTCCAATCCACAATGTACCTATATTCGTAGTCGATAAGTCTCAAGGTTTTTAAGCCATAGGTTTGTCGTGGCCTTATAGAGAAGTCAAACCTTTGAAGTAGTGCTATTTGTGTGAGTCAGGTATATCGAATGTTGTGTCTTAGGTCTGTTCCACGCTTTTAGTTACCCATTGACATACAGGCTGCCAAGAAAAATTTGATGACGGAAAGTTTAGGTGCATTCTAATTTGCAGGGTGTGCGCTAGTAGGAGACGTTGGCTCGAAGAATCAGAAACGGAGAGTAGCGTGGAAAAAATTCAACTATTGATGAGTTCAGTATTGTTAAGTATTTCGAAGTGATTGCAGTTGATACAGCTGACCCTCATCCGGCATTGGTATTGGCCTATTTATAATTGCTGGGAGCGTGATGAAAGGATTAAGCCAAGCGGTGAGCATTTGGCATGGATGGTAATGCCGACCTCAGTGAAAGTGGCTGAGAGGTTTAACTTGCCCCGCGAGCTTTACAGCATATTGAGCTTTCCTGAAGATTTTTATTAAGTGATCTAAGCTGTGGATTTATCATTGTCAGAATTGTTGCTCGCAGTTGAATCGGTCATAATGTCATTGGGCTGGATAGGGCCAATAAGTCATTTAATCAATAGGAATATTAACGCGTTGTGAGTACAAAAAAGGAACCACCAGTTGCGCTCGTCAGTACCTGGATTAGCTTGCTTATGTCGAGTGAAGATAATGCTGTCAAAGGTCGTGCCTCTGAAAGACTGTTGAGTACTTTTGGGGATATGAAAGCTGTGGCTGAGTTTGTTGAAAAACATAAGATCAAAGTCTAAAGCCGTGAATCAAATAGCTAACTCAGGATCAATACTTGCGTTCTGCAGAAGAAGAATATGTCAGATCTTCAGCTGTACATGCAATATTAATTCAAGCCGGTTAAATAGTATTCTGCGCAGTGAGCATCCCATTTGGCAAAAGTGCAATTATGCATTTAGTGCCGTTGGTGACGTGTTTTTAAAACTTGATGTTAGTCTTTACCATTGTGCGGATTACTACCTGAATTTGACAGGAAGAGATTTTAGCCAGCGATGGCCAGCTCTTAGATCCCATTGAGGGGGGGCTGTTAATGTGATTTTGGCGTTACAAGCCAGTAAGGTTGCAAGAGTCTCACTTATTAATGTTCTAACGAGTTTTCTGCCAATGCAGCTATGCTCGCCTTTTCCGAAGCTCAGATATGGATTATGTTGTCTCGTAATGTCTAAGTGCTGTGGATTATCGAAAACACGTGGATCACGATTAGCTGCAGCGAGCATGAGTAAAACTCCTTGATTTGCCGGAATACAATGATCCCCTATCTTGAGTTCTGAGAGTGTGCGGCGTGCGATGAAAAGTGAGGGCGAGTCAAATCTCAGTATTTCATCAGCAGCTTTGTTCAGGTGTATGTCGGGGCTGCTTAGGCCTTGACTAAATTTAGGGTATTGCAGGTAGAGGTTTACCGCGTTGGCGATAGCGTAGTCGGCATTGCAGGCATCAGCGATCAGCAGCATACAGTTTTCAGTGAGTATTTCGATTGGAAACTGCTTGATATCCCCTTCGTTCGAAAGAAGCGTTGCTATGAAGCCATTCTTTTTTCTAGCATTAATAATTTCGGATTTACAATAATGATGAAATGCTGCAAGTTGTGCGTCTAATTCTTTGCGCGTTGTTTCATTTGGAATAATTGAAAATAAATAAAAAAACCATTCAGACCAAGATTTAATTTGGCTTATATCGGCTTCAGTTGGGTTTGAAAACCCCAAGGTCTTTAATATTACTTCTACACATACGGGTGTGGCAAAATCGCTGAGTATGTCTCCGTGGCGGTGGCATTGTAATGTGGGAAAATATTTTTGCATTGAGTTTTTAATGGCGGACTCACTGGTATGCCATTGTCCGTGAAACTGTTGGGTTAGTATTTTCCTGGGTGCCGTATGATAAGGGGCGTCCAAGTACGGCAATATTTTGTTAGCCACGTCCGCGCAGCGGTAGCGTTCTTTGTTTCGGGAGTTCACCACAGCATAAGGAGAAGGGGTGTTGCTGAGAGTGGGTTCGGCTAAACATTGCGCAACATCAGAATATGAGCTTATTATCCAGCTTCCATTAGGGCATCTGAAGGGGCCTTGCTGAATCATTTCTGCCATGACTGGATAAGGGGTGGCAATAAAATCCTGAGCAAAAGGATCAAAATTTTCTGGTGAAAATGTCGTGGTATTTTGCGACCGTATTGAACGCCAAATTTTGTTAATCATGCTGTGAGGTGATCTTGTCAATTTCGTGATTATTTTGTGCTAAATGCGCAGCTATTGATTCGCGATCCTCGGTCGTGATTTTAATGCCGGCAGCAAGTTTTGCGAGTATGTCGATATGATAATAACGGATGGCGGCGGAGAGCATAAAAACTTCATCAACAAGGTCTGCTGTTGTGCTGGGAGAGCAAATGTCGGCAATATTATCTGATGCTAACTTGATGTGGACTCCTGCCGCTAATAATTCCAACACGCGAGGGATGCTGTTGTAAGTTGGTGTGGAAATAGATCGAATTTGCCGCATACCAATTGCCGCAGAAGGGCAGCAAATTACACCAATATTATTTTCTTTTAGACCTGCTACCATGTCATTGAATCGTATTTCATCATAAGTGCTGGGCGAAATCATATGGACTGCCCAGACCATGCTTTCTCCAGTTGTTGATATCGGTGCACCGTATTTGCTGACGGATTCTATTAACCGCTCAGTGCCATCTTCATTTGGTTCGTTTCGTTGATCTGTGTGAATATGGATAATGCAGTTTTTGTCTTTTGCAAGTTCCAGTGTGCGTCGTAAGTGTTCGTCAAATCCAATGTGTTGTGGGTATTCTGAGGTGTCGTCTGCTTCAGGTAGGGCTGCAATAAAGTCAGCCTGGGATGAGCCTTTGGCAAATACATCCCACATTTCAGGTTCACTATCTCGAAATCCAAAGGGAGAGTAAGCCGCAATCCTTAGATCTATCTCTTGAGCTCGCTGTTGCTTTATTTCTTGCATCATTTGAAGTGCGCGTAAACCAATGCCGTCGGCGGTAACGTCTACGAGGGTGTCGGCACGTCGGGTGTTACAGGCGATCATGATATCAAGAAAGCTGTTTATACGATGACAGAAATCCTTGTGTTCGTACGCTGGGCTGGCGTGAAGCTGATTTATTAAGTGATGTTTTCTATGCAATGAAATGTGTGAACTTTCTAGAATGCTATTCTGGGCTATGGTGATATAGCGTTCGTCGATAGTGCCCGCGCGATCTAAATGAAGGTGAGCATTGTGCATACCCCCCCAGTTATCGATAGCGGTAGCGAGTTGTTGATAAAAGGGCGAGTTATTGGAGACACGCATTATTTTTTATCCTTTGTTTTGTTGAGGAGCTTAATCTTTTCTGCCCATTGAATAAGGATTTCTGCTGGGGTGGGAAAAACAGTGATAGGAAATATCGCAGGAGTGGCGCCTTTGTTTTTAAAGTAAAAAAGTCCTTCTTGTGCAAGATCGAACTCTAGCTGCCAACGTCTAATTTCTTTTGGGATTGAAATGTTAATATTTATGCTGACTTTGTCACCTGATAATAAGGTTTTGTGTAAAGCTGCTCGACCAGCTTTCCAGTACCTTACTTTCTCGCTATGACGACTTCTCCATTTTGCATATAAATATATTCCGCTAATGCTTGATGATTCCCAGTGGCTCTTTCCGGTATTGTGAATGTCGATGGTAGTGGAGAATTGGTTTCCTGGAGAAAGCCGGCGTGGTATGACCGCCGAAATTTCAGCGCAGCAATCATCATTGGTGATATCACGAGTTTGAAGAGATTTATTTTCTAAAATACGTTTTGGTGACGTTTTATTTTTGTGTGCAAGTTGTATTTCACTTTTCATTACTTTACTGACTTTCTCAATATTGCCAGAAAGTAAAAACTTTGTGTGTGGTATGTCAAAGCAATGGCATGATACTTCGCCTTGGTAATAGCGAGGCCAAGCTACCTCAGGTGTGTGAAATTTTAGGTAAGGGCTGTTTCTGCTGTGATTGGAAAAGAAATAACTAACCCTACCTGAATAGGGCTCAGCAATAAATTTCTCCATAAGTATTAACTGACTAATAATCTCACCTTTAGCTATAAGGCGTTTAGCTATTTCAAAAGCCAGTGTTGCGCCAGCGCAAAACCCTCCCAGTAAATAGGGGCCTGTTTTTTGAATAAGTTGGATCTCTTTTGTCAAAACGTCGGCCAGTTGCTTTAAGTGGGCATCAGTTTTATTTGGAACCTGATAGAGAGAGCGAAAGCCATAAACAGGTTGTTCACTCCCTAAATGTTTTGCAGGTAGAGAAAATTCTTCAAATGATTGGCTACCCCAAAATAAAGCTGGTTTACTGCCAAGCGTGTTGTGACCGACGAGTAATGAGTCTGAATTTCTTCTCTCTCCACGCCATCCAGACATAAAACCCATGAAAGATTGATACATTGGCTTTGGGAAGCCATTTACGACCAGTGGGTGGGTAATTGCTGTGGAGTCGATATCTTGTGTGGATAGGTAGGCTTCAAGAGATTCAATTGTTGGGTGGTCAAATAATGCGAGAGGAGGAATCTCATGCTCAAGTTTTTCTGATAGAAATGACATGAATGTTGCCGCTTTAAGCGAGTCGCCGCCCAGATCAAAGAAATTGTCATTAATATTAATGTGAGGGATTTCCAGAGCTTCTTGCCATAGGTTTGCTAGCAGTTTTGCTAGTGGTGTGGTCGCTTGAAGTGGTTGTTGGTTTAACGGCGCGGCGGGTGTGCTATGAATTTCTTTTAGGCGCTGTCGTTGTAACTTTCCACCGGAGGTCCGAGGTAGTTGCGTAGAAATATAAAAATGACGCGGAACTTTGAATGGCGGAAGTTGCTCGCGAAGAAGTGTGCGCAGTAATTGATGGTCTGGTGAGGGGCCTTTTTTCATTACTAGGGCGGCTGCAATATCCTCACCCAGCGTTGGGTGGGGTATTCCGAAGCAAGCTGCGTCTTCAATGCCTGGCAGTGTTAGCAGGGCCTCGTCAATTTGTCGGGATGAAATTTTTTCGCCACCACGATTAATAATATCTTTAATGCGACCGCATAAAAAAAGGTCGCCGTCCTTATCGGAGTAGCCTAGGTCGCCTGTTCGAAACCACTCTCCGATAAATTCGTCAGTCTGATTTGCTGAGTTTTCGTAACCTTTAAATACATTCTTTCCGCGAACGAGAACTTCGCCAGTTTGCATGGATTTTGCGGCGTTGCCGTGATCGTCGGTAATCATTATGTCGCTACCCGCCGACTGCCCAACTGAGCCATTTTTTTGTGATGTGAACGCTTGGCTTGCAATGACGCCTGCGGTCTCAGTCATGCCGTAGATTTCAATAACAGGTATGGAGAATAGATTTTCCAATTTCTCGCGTAGTACAGAGGGCAGTGGTGAAGAAACTGAGCGACAAAATCGTAGATGGTGTTCGGGCGGGGAGTTTAGCTGGCTACAGACATCATGGATCATGGTGGGAACAGCTTGCCACCAAGTAGGCAAAAAGGTGTTTAAGCTATTAATAAAACCTGCGCTGCTCATGTTGTTGCCTAGATAGACATTGCCGCCTTGAGAGAGAGGGGCAAGTAACATGTCGAGGAGCCCGCCAATGTGAAATAACGGTAAATTATTGTAGCAGCGATCGTCTTGGGTAAGTTTGAGGCTTTTGCATAGATAATCTACGGATGCTACTAGTTGAGTCTCGCACAAGGGGACTGCTTTGGGCTGAGAGCTTGAACCTGAGGTGTGGAGAAGTAAGGTGGCCTGTTTTGTATTATCGCCACAATAAGGTTCAGGTTTGTTACGGGGTTGGCACTTCAGCTGAATGTCAGAAAGTCCTTGAGTGCTTTCTACAATATTAATTTGTGGAATATTAAGCTGCTTGGCAATGCCGATGACATGAGGGAGTAGCTCATTTTGAGTCACTACGGCGCTCAAGGATAAACTGGATAAAATTGAGTTAAGTTCGGATGATGTTAATTCAGGGTTTAGTGGGACGCAGCAATAATGTTGCATTATGCCTAGGCAGGTCAGCGCGTTTTCAGGCCCTTGCGGTAAAATAACAGCAATACGGTCCCCTGGCTGATAGCCAGATGAAGTTAGTGACTGCTGTATGCCGGTTAATATTTCACGTAATTCCGCGAAATTGATTGTCGGCTTATTATCGCTTGTTATTGCTGGATTTGTTGGGTACTTATCAAATGCATCCTGCAATATGGCGTTCAGAGCTCCTTGCACTTGCGTATCCACTTTTTCTGATGCGGTCGTTCATTTAGGTACTTTTAAGAATGCTTCCCTTTAATCTTAGAAAGTGTATCAAATAGCGGGTGGTGAGTGTAACCACAGGGCGACGAAGTTAAGTGGGGCGTGTGTATTGATTGACGCTTAAGGAAAATCGGCGACGGTAATCGCCGAGAGGAAGAGTCTAGCTAGGGCTTTACAAGCTCGCAGCCAGTTCGGCGCCTTCGCGTATGGCGCGCTTGGCGTCCAGCTCCGCAGCGATATTGGCGCCGCCGATCAGGTGGAAACGCGGCCCGGCGTCAGTGCCCTGCTGTACTTCAGACTGGTAGAGTTCGCGTAGCGGTTCTTGGCCTGCACAAATGACGATGTGATCCACTTCTAAGACGCGCTGTTTGCCATCCTGGGTGATATGGAGGCCGCTGTCATCGATGTGGTCATAGCTGCAGCCTGGGAGCATCTCGACACCTTTATTCTTTAACGTGGCGCGATGTACCCAGCCAGAGGTTTTGCCAAGGTCTTTACCCAGGGCGCTAGCTTTGCGTTGCAGTAAAAATATTTCTCGTTGCGATGGCTCTGGCTTGCCGGCAACGAGACCGCCCCGCGCTGTACTGTTTTGATCAATGCCCCACTCCGCTGACCAACTGGCTAGGTTTTGCGGTAGCTCCACGCTGTGATCGTGGGCCAAGTATTCGGCCACATCAAAGCCAATGCCGCCGGCGCCGATCAGTGCCACGCGCTGGCCAATAGTGACATTGCCTTTTAAAACATCGATATACGACACCACTTTGTGATGGTCGATGCCAAGTATATTCAAGGCGCGTGGGCTAACGCCGGTGGCGATAACCACGTCGTCATAGCCGCCGCGGCTCAGCTCTGATTCTTCTATGCGGTGCTGGAGTTTTAGTTTCACTCCCGACAGTTCAATGCGCTTGCCGTAATAGCGTAGGGTTTCATTGAACTCCTCTTTACCGGGAATGGTTTTAGCCAGATTGAACTGGCCACCGATTTTATCAGCCTGATCAAATAAATGTACCTCGTGGCCGCATTCAGCGGCAGCGGTGGCACACGACAGCCCGGCGGGGCCGGCGCCAACAATCGCAATTTTCTTGGTTTTTGGCGCGGGCTTAAACACCAACTCTGTTTCATGGCAGGCGCGGGGGTTGACTAGGCAGCTTGCCCGTTTTAATTGAAAGGTGTGGTCTAGGCAGGCTTGATTACAGGCGATACAGGTGTTGATCTCGTCGCTGCGGTTGTCAGCGGCTTTGATTACCCACTCTGAGTCCGCCAGCATTGGTCTCGCCATTGATACCATATCGGCTTGGCCGCTGGCCAAAATGTTTTCGGCCACGTCGGGCATATTTATGCGGTTAGAGGCGATAACAGGAATACTGACGACTTTCTTGACGGCGGCGGTGGCTTCGCTGAACGCGGCCCGGGGTACTGACGTGACAATAGTGGGTACCCGCGCTTCATGCCAGCCAATGCCAGTGTTAATTAAGGTCGCGCCAGCGGCTTCAATTTCTTGTGCAAGATCGATTATCTCTTCTCGGGTACAGCCATTGGGCACTAAATCGAGCATGGATTGACGAAAAATAATAATAAACTTGGGGCCGACTTTTTTGCGGGCGGCGGCCACAATTTCAACCGCAAAGCGGCGGCGATTCTCAGGGCTGCCGCCGTAGCGATCTTTGCGTTTGTTGGTGGCGGGAGCTAAAAATTGATTAATTAAGTAACCTTCGCTGCCCATTATTTCGACGCCATCATATCCCGCTTTTTGCGCTAGCCAAGCGGTGTGAGCAAAGTCTTTGACGGTGCTGGCGACGCCACGGGTGCTAAATGCGCGGGCTTTAAAGGGGTTGATTGGCGCTTTGCTGGTAGATGCCGTTCTCGACAAGGGGTGGTAGGAGTAGCGACCGGCGTGCAGAATTTGTAGGCAAATTTTGCCGCCTTCCGCATGTACGGCTTGAGTCACCTTGCGGTGGTTGTGTACATCTAGGCGCGAGTTAAACGTGCTCGCACCGGGATACAGCGAACCCGTGCGGTTAGGGCTATAGCCGCCGGTAATCATTAGGCCAACGCCGCCCTTGGCGCGCTCTGCAAAATACGCGGCCATTTTCGGAAACTGCCAGAACCGGTCTTCTAAGCCGGTGTGCATAGAGCCCATGACGACCCGGTTTTTAAGCTTGATGAAGCCTAAGTCAAGGGGGGTAAAAAGCTGGGGGTAATGTGCGTTTTTGCTACTCATGGCAGGGGCTCTCAAATCTAGACGTCGTCAAGTTAGTGATTTGTTCGAGGGGTGTCAATGTTTTATAGGCTTGAAAGGCGGCTTGCTGAGTAGGTTTGTGTGCTTTTGGTTGCGACAGCTTCATGCGCTGTTACTGTATGGTGTAATGTTTGAAATAGAGAATATGGGCCTTGGGCTATTCCTATGTTTTCTCATCATATACGTAAAAATGCGTGTTACTTACGCATTTAAAACACCTCAATATGAAAGGTTCGAGAAGTTTGTCTTAAATTTTTGTGATTTGTTGATTAATAATTGCACTTTGCAGCCATAAAATTGAAGATAAGAGTTTAAGAGCCTTTGTGGTCAGAAATTGTTGTTTTTGTAACGGTTTTGCCTTGCTTTGGCGTATACCCTATTAACGGAATAAGACCGTTGTAGGTTTATTAATGAATTGGATAAGTGGCTCACTACATGAAAGGAATTAAAATTAGCACATTGCCTAAATTGGCTAGTCGTAGTGTGGCGGTAATTTTGGGCTTTGGTATTGCGGCAGCGCAAGCTGCACCTATGAGCCTGTCTGACTATGTGGCCGACGCGATTAGTGCCAATCCATTAGTGTTAGAACAGGTACATATTTTTCGTCAGGCTCAACAAGATCAGGCCATTGCCAGAAGTGGTTGGCGCCCTAGCGTGGACTTACTGGCAACGGCAGGCCGCTACGAGGGTGAGTCGCCAACGGTCGTAGGGTCTCAAGGGCAGCAAAAGACAGATTATGACAGCGCCCAAGCTGAGCTATCTATAACCCAAAATATTTTTAATGGTTTTGATACCCGCAATGGTACTAAACAGGCAGATGCTGGGGCCGTAGCAGCTTTGTTTAATCTTTATGATACCGCTGATAATGTCGCCTTAGATGCTGTTCAAGCTTATATCGAAGTTTTAAAGCAGCATCGCTTGTTAGTTCTTGCGCAAGAAAACCTCCGTTCGCATGAAGAAACTTTAGTTAAGATTACTAAGCGTAGCCAATCTGGTGCGGGGCGGCGATCGCAGCTTGAGCAGACCGAGGGGCGGGTGGCGCAAGCCAGAGCTGGATTGTTGGCGCAGCGGAACAACTTAGAAGATGCGTTGACCGAGGCTCATCAATTACTTGGTCGCTATGTGGTGCCAGAGGAATTTTCTGAGCCGGCTATGCCCGAGCGTTTGAGTGAAAACTTAGATGCCTTGACGGATGCGGCGTTAATTCAACACCCAGCCTTAAAGGTGGCCAAATCAAATATCGAAGAGTCGATATTTGACCAAAAGCGCAGCAATAGTAAATATTATCCTAAGCTGGATCTGACCTTGGCTCAGGAGGTTGGGCAAGACTTAAACGGTATTCCCGGTGATACTGAGGAATCAAGCGTTGTGCTAACGCTAACCTACAATTTTTATAATGGCGGTGCCGACCGCGCAGAAAAGTATCAGAAGATCAGTAAGGTTCATGAGCATCAACAGTATTTTGGGCGGGTACGCCGGCAGATTATTAATGCACTACGTTTAGCGTGGATGGGCGATAAATACCTGCATGATCAGCTTAAATATCTGCAACAGCATGTTATTCAGTCACAGAAAACCATGGTGTCTTACCAAGAAGAGTTCTTTATTGGTCAGCGTGATTTAATTGATTTACTTGATGCTAAAAATGAGCTGATAGCCGCTCAGAATAGTTATGCAACTGCTTATTTTGATGCACTAACGGCGCGTTACCGTATTCTTGAAGGTAGCGGTAGATTGTTTCAAGGGCTTGGCCTCAACCCGGTTATTGAAGATGACAATCTAGTGGTGGCAAAGGTTCATGCTAAAGGCAAAGATAAAATGCCCTTAGATTGGGATAGGGATCAGGATGAGGAGTTAGACAGGCAAGATCACTGCGATAATACCCTAAGTCTCGTTAGGGTTGACCAGCGTGGGTGTGAAATAAAGGCGCCAATAGCCGCTCCTGAGCCCGCAGTGGCGAGTGCGATCGATGTGGGGCTAAAGGCGGTTGATGACCGTTTAATTTTAGATGAAGGCGGTGTTGTTGAAATAAGTCATGCGAGCTTACTTGGTAACGATGTTGCTGGAAAAGATCGTACATTGCTATTTAAAGCCTATACTCAACCAAGAGTCGGCAGCTTAGCTTATAACTCCGATGATAATTTAATTTATAGGGCGGCTGAAGGCTTTGAGGGCATTGATACCTTTACTTATGTTGCAAGTGACGGAGAGGTAACAGATACAGCAACCGTTACTATTTCTGTGCGTTCTGGCCAGGCTATCGATTTCACTAAAGCCTACTATGTAAATTACTTGTTTGACCAAAGCGTCTTAACTCCGGAATCTAGCGGTGTGGTTGGCCGAATTATTACTGCGCTTAAGAAGCAACCCACTACTAAAGTAACAATCAGCACCTATACTGACAGTCTAGGCTCCGATGCTTATAACTTTAAATTATCGTTGCGCCGCGCTACTGCAACACGTTCTATGCTAGTTAATGCGGGTATTTCAGCCTCACGAATACAAATTTATGCGGGCGGCGAAAGTAACCCACTGGCCGATAACGCGACAAAAAGTGGTCAGGCAATTAATCGCCGTGGAGAGTTTACATTCCAAACTCGCTGAGCGTGGAATGAATAAGCCAGAGTGAGAATTGGCGAGGGGCCACAGGTGCCGCCTTGCCATTCTACAAGGAGGGATGTTGTACGCTTTATTTTGCACCTTACAGCATAACTTCTGCGCAAAATTGCTCTGCGTTTACCTCGGTGTAGATTGGTGAGTGCTGCTTGGGTCGATATTGGCCGGCGCCGATCTCCATTGCCTGTCTTTGCTTACGGTCTTGTTTCATTGCTTTTGTTGGCGGTACCGGTTTTCTCGCAGTCAATGGTGGGTGAAAGCCAGCTTTTAAGGCTGCAACAGGATTATGGTGATGAGGCTAGGCGGCGTGGCGTTGAGCTAAAGCAGTTGTTGGCTTCTTTAGCAGATGCCACCGATCAGCAAAAATTATTTGAAATAAATCAATTTTTTAATCAGTTTGCCTACGTTGATGACGCTACTTTGTGGCGTGAAGCCGATTACTGGTCTACACCAGAAGAATTTATTGGCATGCGTCAGGGAGACTGTGAAGATTTTGTTATTGCAAAATATTTTGCTTTGCGTGAGGTGGGTATTAGTGAAAGCAAATTGTTTTTAACCTATGTTAGTGCTGTTAAGTTGAATGTCGCCCATATGGTGCTGACCTACTTTGAAACCCCCAATAGTATTCCGCTCGTTTTAGATAATTACGATGCTCGTATTTTACCCGCTAACCAACGCAGTGATCTGCTGCCCGTCTATAGTTTTAATGCTCGATCGTTTTTTTTGACTGATTTGACAGCCGGCCTGGGACGACAGTTGCCGGCCGACCAGATTAAAAACAGCAAGTGGACTGAGCTATTAACGAATTTGCGAGAGAGTCCTGTTCAATGACTATGTATAAAAAAATTGCCTTATTAGTATCTACAGGGTTCATCATGCTGTTGGTGCTGGTTAGTGTAAATAACTTCCAGCAATCCAGTCGCTTTATGCGTGGGCAGTTACATACCACGGCGCAAGATACCGCGACGGTTCTTGCGGTAGCGATTTCCAGCGCCAATAAAATTGATGATCTAGCGGCAATTGAAGCCTTGGTTAATGCGGTCTTTGATAGCGGGTATTACAGTCGGATTAGGTTGATGGCTAATGACGGAAGCACGTTTTACGAAAAAGTAAGGCCACTTTCTACACGCGGCGTTCCCGATTGGTTTTTACAGTTGGTCCCTCTAGATACCGCTATTGGCACAGCAGGATTGATGCAGGGCTGGGCGCCGAGAGGCGAATTGGAATTGAGTCTACATCCAGGGTTTGCCTATGCGAGCTTGTACGCACGTCTAGTTGCTATGCTGAAATGGTTTGCCATTATTTTTTCTGGGGTGCTCATCGTTTTGTGGTGGGTGCTTCATGTATTGCTGCGGCCTCTTAAAAGCGTGTATTTGCAGGCAAACGCAATTCAAAGAAATGAATTTATTCAGCAAACAGTGCTACCTAAAACGCGGGAGTTTCGCCGAGTGGTGGAGGCCATGAACAGGGTGTCGCTCAATGCGAAAACGAGTTTTGAAGAGCAGCAAGATGTGTTGTCGCGCTATGAGACCTTGTTGTACCGCGATGAGTTAACCGGTTTGCGAAACCGTCGATTTTTGTTGACGGAATTAGATCGATTAGTATCAGAAACGGCGGCTTTTAATGGCTATATAGTGATTGTTAAAGTGGCTGGATTGGCCGCATTGCGTAGTCAGCAGGGCTACGAAGAGGCTGATAATATATTGCAGAGCGTTGCTCAGGTGTTTACCCATACCCTTGGCGAGCGCTCACAAGATAAAGTTGCACGAATCAATCAAGATGAGTTTGCCCTGCTTCTCACGACAGATAAAGAAGGGGCCGTGGCAATACTTGATGATATCTTTGCTCAAGTAGAGTCTCAGCAATCGGGATTCGGTGAGCCAGCCCATTTGGTGGCAGGTGTTGTTGCTTTACACAGTGGTTGTGTAGCGAGTGAGTTGTTGTCGGAGCTGGATTTATTAGTGGTTCAGGCGCTTGCGGCTGGGCCTTACCAGTATTGCTTTTCTGAGGTGGCGCATTTAGCGCTGCCACAGGGTAAAACACAGTGGCGGGGATGGATTCAACGAGCCCTTGATGGAGGCTTGCTGTTCCTTGTAGCGCAGCCGGTATATGACTCAAATCAGCGAATACTTCACAAGGAGGTGCTGGTACGACTTGTTGATCAGCAGGGGGGAATGGTGCCTGCGGGTGTTTTCTTGCCCATGGCGCAGGAGTTGAATTTGTCGCTGCCAATTTATCGAGAAGTAAATAGGCTGCTTAAAACCCTTGCTGTGGGTGGCTTTTCAGGACCACTGGCGTTGAATTTATCGGACCTATTTATTCAAAATGAAGGTGCGATGGGGGAACTGAAGGACATCTTACACTTATTAAACAAGGCACCCGGTTCGCTATGCGTTGAGGTCTCACATGAAACCATGCACAATTACCCTAACCAGTGTCATAAGGTGGCAGCCTTGGTTAAAGATTTTGGGCAGGTATTTGGTATAGATCAGCTTGTATTAAGTATGCCAATGGATGCGCTCATGACCTTTAGCCCTAGTTATGTCAAAGTGAGTGCACGTACTTTAGAAGACTTTAGTACCGATGAGACGCCTGATGGCTATAAAGCGCTCCGTAATTTAACGCGAACATTAAATATTCGACTTATTGCGGTTGGTATACAAGATCAATCCTTGCTTGAGCATGTATCAACATTGGGTGTTGATGGTGTTCAAGGTAATTTGCTAGGAAGGCCAGAGAAGATTGTATGACTCAAATAGAGCGCGCTTACGACCCTTTGCTTAATTGCCTAGTTATCTTTTCTCGTTTATACAACCGCCCTGTTTCTGCTGATGCCTTGGTGTCGGGCTTGCCTGTTGAGCCCGGTGAGCGAGGTCCTGAACTTTTCTCTATTGAGCGCTCTCGAGGTATGTTTCAGCGGGTCGCTAAGCGAGCGGGCTTTGCGTCACGCTTGATTAAGCGTGATTTGTCTGAAGTCTCAGATTTGCTGCTGCCCTGTATTTTGGTACTGGAAAATCGGGATGCCTGTATTCTTGAGAGTATCGATCACGGGGGGCGCCGCGCTCGGGTGATTTACCCAGATGTAGACGATGGTGCTGAGTGGGTCGATTTAGAAAAACTGAATGCCTCCTATATGGGGTTTGCGTTTCTGCTCAAGAAAGTATTCAAACAGGAGTCGGCAACTCGAAAAACGTTAAATGTAAAGCGGGGACATTGGTTTTGGGGCACGCTAAAACGCTCTAAAGATGTCTTTGTCAGTATTATTGTCGCGTCAGTTGTTATTAACTTTTTTGTTATAGCAATGCCGCTGTTTACCATGAATATCTACGATAGGGTGGTGCCTAATGATGCCTTAGAGACCTTGTGGGTTCTGGCTTTAGGTATTCTCGTGGTGCACCTGTTTGATATGGGCTTAAAGTTTTTAAGGGCGTATTTTATCGAGGTGGGCGGCAAAAAAAGCGACATCATTATGTCGTCGATTTTGTTCGAGCAAGTGCTCAATCTTAAAATGTCGCAGTGGCCGCGAAGTGTTGGCGCGTTTGCGAATAATTTAAGAGAGTTTGAAAGTATTCGCGCGTTTTTCACGGCCTCAACCTTAAGTACGCTTGTTGATTTGCCGTTTACTATTTTGTTGCTTATCTTGGTGGCCTATATTGGTGGGCCTATTGTGGTGGTGCCAATCGCCATTATAGTGCTGCAGTTGTTGTACAGCTTTTATGTTACCAAGCCGCTTAGAGAGAGCATTGAAGCAACCTTTGAAGCCTCATCAAATAAAAATGCTCATCTCATTGAAAGTCTTCATTCTATTCAAACTATAAAAGCTTTGGGTACAGCTAGCCATTCCCAGTGGGTATGGGAAGAGTCGTCTGGAGCCATTGCTCATAAATCAATGCGAAGCCGTCTGCTGTCCAACTCTGTTGCAGTGGTGACCCAATTCCTGATGCAGGTGAACACCGTCGCAATTATTATCTTCGGGGTTTACCGCATTGGTGATCAAGATCTGTCGCTAGGTGGTCTGATTGCATTGGTTATGTTGTCCTCGCGGGCAGTCGCACCGGTTGGCCAAGTGGCAACGTTAATATCGCAATACCAGCAAACTCGCGCGGCTTTTGCTTCACTGGATGAAATTATGAATATGCCAGTTGAGCGTCCTGAAAATAAACAATATGTTCGCCGGCCCCGATTTGATGGGCACATTGAATTTAAAAATGTGTCGTTCTCTTATCCCGAAGCAGCTCAGGCATCATTGTCGGATATATCTTTTGAAATACAGCCCGGCGAACATGTCGGCATTATTGGCAAAGTTGGCTCTGGGAAAAGTAGCTTAGCTAGATTGTTAATTGGTTTATATGAACCATCCGGTGGCTCTATCTCAATAGATGGCATTAATAGTAACCAGATCGATCCTGCTGATTTGCGCCAGCACATAGGGTACCTGTCACAAGATATTCAGCTTATGCGTGGCACGATTCGAGACAACCTGATTTATCGAGATCCACAAGTTGATGATGCGCAGTTGCTTAAAACGGCTCGCCTATGTGGTGTTGATCAATTTGTTAACAAGCTGCCTTCTGGGTTTGATACCCAAGTTGGTGAGCAAGGTGCCTGCTTGTCTGGCGGGCAGCGGCAGGCCATCGCGCTCGGTCGTGCCATGTTGCTTGATGAGCCAATTCTGGTACTGGATGAGCCAACAAGTAATATGGATAACTCGACAGAGTTTGCTATTCGCAAGCAGCTGTTTGAGCACACACGAGATAAGACCTTATTATTGATTACCCATAAGGCCGTGATGTTAGAGTTAGTTGAGCGCTTAATTGTGGTAGAAGATGGGCGGGTTCTTTTAGATGGTCCCAAAGCCCAAGTTGTTGCGGCACTTAAGAAATTAGGGAAATAAGCGAGCGCTATCATGCCGAAACATCAAATTAAAAAGTCACATGCGGATAGTGATTTAGCCTATATGCGCAGCTTGTCGGCTGCGGTTATTCAGCGTTCTCCCAAGCATTTGATGGTTGTGCTGGGGGTTATTGCGGGGCTGTTTTTTGTCACGTTAGTCTGGATGGCCTTGGCCAAGGTCGATGTTGTTGTTCGTGGTTCTGGTAAGGTTATTCCTGCCCGTCAAGTGCAACAGGTACAAAGCCTTGAAGGGGGCGTGGTTGCCGAGATTTTAGTTCGTGAAGGGGCGTTGGTAGAAGCGAATCAGCCCTTACTTAAATTGAGTGATGTGGCTTTTTCTAGCTCTTTTGAAGAAAACCGACTTAAGTATTACGAATTGCTTGCTCGTAGTATTCGTCTACGAGCAGAAGCTTACGATGAAGAATTTAAAGTGGGTAAAGAGTTTCAGGCCGTTGATGATGGTTCGGATCTTATGCCTGAGGTTCTTGAGTCTGAGCGCAGCTTATATGATAGTAATAAACAGCAGTTTATAGAGACCTTGGGTATCTATGAGCAGCAAGTAAAGCAAGCGCAACGCGGTTTGGAAGAGGCGCAGTCCAAGGTGCGGCAGTTGAGCCGTGCACTGGGCTTGGTTCGCGAAGAAATTAAAATTAAAAAGCCCTTGGTGGATGAACGAATTATTAGTGAGATTGATTTCTTGCAGTTACGCCAGCGTGAGGCTGAGCTAGAGGGTGAGCTAGAGATTGCTAAAATTTCTATTTCGCGCCTCAGGGCATCTATTGAAGAGGCAAAGGGGAAGTTAGGGCAAATTGGTTTTGATTTCCGCAATGAGGCTAAGCGTGAATTAAATGAGGTCTTAGCTGAAATTTCCCGTATTGAGCAGACCCAGGCTGCCTTGGGTGACCGGGTGAGAAGAACAACACTTCGTTCGCCAGTGAAGGGCGTGGTTATGCGCTTACACGCTAACTCCATTGGTGGCGTTGTTAAGCCGGGTGATCAAGTACTTGAGATTGTTCCGATAGGTGATGCACTGCTAGTTGAGGTGAAAATTAAACCCGCCGATATTGCTTTAATTCAAGTTGATCAAGAATCTAGGCTTAAGTTTTCGGCGTACGACTTTGCTATTAATGGGAGTCTGTCCGGCAAAGTAACTTTTGTGAGTGCGGACACTATCACAGATGAAAATGGCGTAAGTTTTTATATTGTACGAGTAAAGCCATCGCAGCCCTATATGGGTACGCAGACGGGATTAATGCCAATTAAAGTGGGTATGACCAGTGAGGCTGATATTGTTACCGGTAAAAAGAGCATACTTACTTACCTGCTGAAGCCAATTAATCGTGGCATGCAAAAGGCCTTAACGGAAAATTAGATGACAATTTGTGTGTATTCTCGGTCAAACGCATTCTCCCAGCATATTGGCTTGGCGGTGACGGGGCGTCCGGTGGTATATCAAGATACTCTTCTTGGGCCAGCATCAGATGCGAGCCCTTGTATCGATATTATTCATGCAAGTTCCTTCTCGCCAGAGGCAGTTGCGGCCTTTCTAAAAACGGCCTCTTCGGGTGATCGGCGGCTTGCCATTGCTGACGATATACCCAGTGCTACGGCGTTGCTCGGTTATACCCAAGGTGGTGCTTTAGCTTATTGTAATAGCTATATGGCGAGCGACCATTTTCGTCAGCTCTTTGCTTTGTTAGATAATGGGGCTAGTTGGTATCCGCCAGTGATGCTGACAGAGATATTTAACTTGGCTCGTAAAAACATGGCTTCCGACCAGCCTTTGAGTCCATTGTTTGATGCTTTAACAGACCGTGAGCGTCAAGTGGCGTTGCGGGTCGCAGAGGGCAAGAGCAATAAAGAAGTTGCAGTAGACTTTAATATTACGGTGCGAACCGTAAAAGCTCATTTATCGAATATATACGAAAAATTACAAGTGAAAGACCGCGTGGCCTTGTTGATCTATTTGCAACAAAACGGCATTCACTAGCTTTTCTCGTTTTCCAATCTCCTTTTAATGGCAAAATCCGCATTTTAGCCATCTTTTTTCATAATACTGTACCTGAGTGCAATGCTGAAACTTGAATGAGTTGCTACGCTAGTAGGATCACGTTCAAGGATTTCGTTATGTTAAGCAAAGCAGTCGGATTTATCGCAGAGTTAACCGGTGATGTCACCATTCGTGGCACAGATGGCGTTACACGCGTCGCCAGCCTGGGTGATACGGTCCGCGAGGGTGAGTTAGTTGTCACCGGCCTAAACTCTTTGGTTCTTGTGTCATTCTACAATGGCAACCAGCTGCATGTTATCGCTGATGCTGCGGTCATGCTGGATGAAACGGTTTCTTTTGATAGTGGCAGCTATGATGACGCACAAGTAGACCAAGTGCTGGCATTGCAGCAAGCGATCATCGACGGCGTGGATTTGGCAGATTTTGAACCGACGGCGGCAGGCTTGGAAGGGCAAGACGGCAATGACGGTTTGCAACAATCGGCTGATTTCCAGCGTGATGGCCGTGAAGGCCTTGTCGATACTCGACTACTTCCTTTTGAGCGGAACGATAGTACCGACCAGCTTGATAATTTCTCTAACGCTGATGACCTTTTGCTTAACCCTGTCGAGGATAACCTTCCTACTGTAAATGCGACCATCATTGTCGACCCTGTCACTGCTGATGATGTGGTGAATGCCGAGGAAGCGGCAGCTATCGTCGATATTACTGGCTCCGTGGGTGGAGATGCGGTTCCCGGTGATACGGTTAGCGTTACCATTAATGGCACTGACTACTCCACCACGGTACAAGCCGACAATACCTTTAGTATTCCCGTATCTGGTGCCGATCTTGCGGCAGGTACTAGTTTTGATGCAATAGTGACCGGTAGCGATACCTTAGGTAATCCGTATACAGCCACAACCACTTCAACTTATGGCGTAGACATTGATGCCACAGCAACCATTACACTGGACCCAATAACTAGCGATGACATTATCAATGCCAGCGAGGCCGGTCGTGAACTTGAGGTTGGTGGTAGCGTTAGTGGTGATGTTGCGGATGGCGATACGGTTACTCTTCAAATTGGTGACGTCTTTTATGTAACGACAGTGCTTGATGGCCGTTATTCCGTAACCGTGCCTGCCGCCGCAGTCGCTAACTTGAACGATGGAGTGGCTATTGGCAGTGTGTCGGGCACCGATTCTGCCGGTAACCCTTTTGAGGCTACGACGAGTCGTCCTTTCACCGTTGATACCGAGGCTACGGCAGCTATTACCGTTGACCCAGTGGCGACGGATGACATCATCAATGCCACTGAGTCTGGTTCCGACCTCGAGATTAGCGGTAGCGTCTCAGGCGATGCCACGGTAGGTGATACCGTTACAGTCACTATTGGTGGCACCACCTACAACAGTACTGTGAATGCTGATGGCACGTTCTACAGCGTCACGGTACCTGCAGCAGATGTCGGCGCATTGGCTGATGGCAATATTACTGCTTCAGTGACAGGCACCGACGAGGTCGGTAATAGCTTCACGGCTAATGCCACACGCCCCTTTACCGTTGATGATGCAGCTTCAGCGAGTGTCACGATCAACACCATTGCTGGCGATGACATCGTCAATGCCATCGAGTCTGGTTCTGATCTCGAGATTAGCGGCAGCGTTTTAGGCGATGCAGCCGCTGGTGATGTCGTTGCAGTCACTATCGGTGGCACCACCTACAACAGCACCGTGAATGCTGATGGTACGACCTACAGCGTCACGGTACCTGCGGCAGCGGTTGGCACATTGGCTGATGGCAGTGTTACTGCTTCAGTGACAGGCACCGACGAGGCCGGTAATAGCTTCACGGCTAATGCCACGCGTCCCTTTACCGTTAATGATGCAACTTCAGCGAGTGTTACGATCGACACTATTGCTGGCGATGACATTATCAATGCCATCGAATCTGGTTCCGACCTCGAGATTAGCGGTAGCGTTTCAGGCGATGCCACGGCAGGTGATGTCGTTGCAGTCACTATCGGTGGCACGACTTACAACAGTACTGTGAATGCTGATGGCACGACCTACAGCGTCACGGTACCCGCAGCAGATGTCGGCACATTGGCTGATGGCAGTGTTACTGCTTCAGTGACAGGCACCGACGAGGCCGGTAATAGCTTCACGGCTAATGCGACACGTCCCTTTACCGTTGATGATGCTGCTTCAGCGGGTGTCACGATTGACACCATTGCTGGTGATGACATCATCAATGCCATCGAATCTGGTTCCGACCTCGAGATTAGCGGCAGCGTTTCAGGCGATGCCGCGGCAGGTGATGTCGTTGCAGTCACTATCGGTGGCGCGACCTACAGCAGCACTGTGAATGCTGATGGCACGACCTACAGCGTCACGCTACCTGCGGCAGCGGTTGGCACATTGGCTGATGGCAGTGTTACTGCTTCAGTGACAGGCACCGACGAGGCCGGTAATAGCTTCACGGCTAATGCTACGCGTCCGTTCACAGTTGATAGTTCGTCTGCAGCAACAGTTTCAATTGACGACATCACGGCGGATGACGTTGTGAATGCGTCGGAAGCGGGCGGCAATATCGATGTGACGGGCACGGT